>JAFSFY010000062.1 GCA_017434985.1 Clostridia bacterium
ATAAAAGTAAATTCAGAATTAAATAATCCTTTTATAGCTTCTTTCTTTAAATTTTTAATTTGTTTTAAATCCCAATTATACTTCATAATATCCCCTCTTTTTTTGTAGGACATATTATATCAAATTTTTCTTATTTTGTCTAACAAAAAAACAATATATACAATTAGTTAACTTAAAACAAAAACTAAATTAATTTACTTATAATTAACTTAAGAATGAGGGATGATTATGCTAGTATTTCATTGATTAAAGCCTCGATGAATTTCATCGAGGCTTTTCTTATGCTTATCGGAAAGAACCAGCATCGCATTTGTAAGTACAAATGCTTCTTTTTGGGTGATACCCAAACCCTTTTAACAACAAACAAGAAAGATAAGTGATATTCTTTGCTGTGCAAAGAGTGATATTTTCACTTTGTGAAAGTGATATTACTCCCTCTGGTCGTAGTGATATTTTATTCGCCCTAAAAACTGTCCGTAGGACAATATCACGATGCGAAAGCATCATATAACTGCGAAGCAATATCACTCGCCTTTGGCGAATAAAACTGCGAGACTTCCTTATGAGAAGTCTCGCAATCCCGTCTTTTTTTGTGTTTTGATGTGACAATTGCCGCCAAAAGCGGAGTATATGGGTAGGGGACGGCGCCTCGACGTCCCGTTGAAGAAGGAAAAGTAAGAGTAAGAGCAAGAGGGGCCCCTGCGGCGACAAAAACCGCGAGAAAAGCATTGCGTGTCGACGGTTTTTGTGATATGCTATAAAATAGGTGTATATTTCATTCGAAAAGTGAACGGAGGTGCGTGATGGCAAGCGAAAAACAAAAGCAACTGATCGCCGAATTTTTGCGGTACGCCGTGGTGGGCGGGATCTCCTTTTTGGCGGATGCCGGCACCATGACGGTGACCAAAACGTTGCTGTTTCGGCAGGAAGAAGGCTTCGGATTCGGGCTCGCGTTGTGCGTGGCGCTCGGATTTGTGGCAGGGCTGATCGTCAACTACTTGTTGTCCTGCCTGTTTGTGTTCCGCTCGGAAAGCCAACGCGCACTCGGCCGCGGATGGATCCCGTTTTTGCTGTATACGGCGGTGGGGGTCATCGGCTTTTTGCTGACCGAACTCGGCATGTATATCGGTGTCGGGCTCATTGGCAGTGACGGGTTCCGCTACGTGTTGGTCAAATGCGTGGTTGCCGGTTTGGTGCTGGTGTGGAACTACGTCGGACGAAAAATTTTTGTGTATAAAGGGAAGTGACGGATATGGCAAACAAAAAACAAACCGCCATCATCATCGGTGCGGGTCCCGCGGGGCTGACCGCGGCATACGAACTATTGAAACACACCGACATTGTGCCGTTGGTGATTGAAGAAAGCGGCGCCATCGGCGGTATCTCCCAAACGGTGGAACATAACGGCAACCGTATGGACATCGGCGGCCACCGTTTCTTCTCCAAAAGCGAGGAAGTCAACGCGCTGTGGCGTGAACTGATGCCGTTGCAAGGCGCCCCCGCGTGGGACGATGCCATCATCGGCGCGCAAAAAGACTTGGCACAGGGCGGTCCCGACCCCGAACGGGAGGACAAGGTGATGCTCTTGCGCCGTCGCGTGTCGCGCATCTACTACCTGCAAAAGTTCTTCGACTATCCCATTTCGCTCAAATGGGATACCCTGCGGAATATGGGATTTGTGCGCACGGTGAAAGCGGGTTTCGGCTACGTGTGGTCCTGCCTCTTTAAAAAGGAAGAAGACTCGCTCAAAAACTTCTACATCAACCGTTTCGGCGCACCGCTGTACGAAATGTTTTTTGAAGACTACACCGAAAAAGTGTGGGGGCGCAACCCCGCGTACATTTCGGCGGATTGGGGCGCGCAACGCGTCAAAGGTCTTTCGTTGTCCAAGGCGTTGTGGGCGTTTTTGTCCAAACCCTTCCGCAAAGAGGGGGACGCGGTGGAAACCTCGCTCATCGAGCAGTACGTGTACCCCAAAAAAGGCCCCGGCCAACTGTGGGAAACGCTGGCCGACCGCATCGAAGAAATGGGCGGCCGCATTTTGATGAACTGCCGCGTGGACGAAGTGGCGGTGGACGGCAACACCGTGACGGGTGTGACGGTGACGGCGGGCGGCCGCAAAGCGAAGTTGTCGGCGGATCACTATTTCTCCTCCATGCCCATCAAAGATTTGGTGGCGGGCATGGGCGATACGCCGCCGCTTGAGGTGCGCAACATTGCAGACAACCTGCCGTACCGCGATTTCATCACGGTGGGGTTGCTGGTGGATCGCTTGGCGATCAAAAACGAAACCAACCTCAAAACGGTGGGGGGCATCGTGCCCGACTGCTGGATCTATATTCAGGAACGCGGCGTCAAACTCGGGCGGTTGCAAATTTTCAACAACTGGTCGCCGTATATGGTGAAAGACCCTGAACATACCGTGTGGATCGGTCTCGAATACTTCTGCAACGAGGGCGACGAGATGTGGGAGATGGAGGACGAGGAGTTTATCCGTCTGGCCACCGCGGAACTGACGAGCATCGGCATCATCAAAGACGGCGCGGTGCTGGACAGCGTGCGGGTGAAGATGAAAAAAGCCTACCCTGCGTATTTCGGCGCGTACAAGAAGTTTGACACGGTGAAAAATTGGTTGTCCGACATTGACAACTTGTGGTGCATCGGCCGCAACGGTCAACACCGCTATAACAATATGGACCACTCGATGCTCACCGCGATGGAAGCGGTGCGTGCGGTGGCAAACGGCGAAACCGACAAGACGGCGGTGTGGAACGTCAACACCGAGCAGGATTATCACGAACAAAAAACGAAAGAAGCGTGATGAGATGGACAAACGGCGAATCGGAAACGCGGCCGTGTGCGCGGCGTCGCTTCTTGCGGCGGCGGCCACGCTGCTCTATTACGTGTTCGGTCCGTCGCTCGCGTATTTTCACGCCGATTGCACCGACTCGCTGTTGTGGGCGCAGGTGACGGTGGAAACGGGAGAACTGTTATCGCCTGATTTTCGGTATGCGGCACTGCTTCCGTTCGGTTCGCCGTTGTGGATGGTGCCCGTGCTCAAAATTTTCGGCTACACCATGACGGCACAACAGGTGAGTATGGCCGTTTTTGTGCTGTTGTTCCTTGCGGCGGCGTTTTGGTGTTTTCGCACCTTGCGGTTTTCGGCGGCGATGGCGGGCAGCGCCACCTTTGTGACGGCGATGTTGCTCTCCTCCTCGGTCAAACTGCGTGAGATCATGTGGGAACACACCATTTATTACAGTTTGAGTATTCTGTTCATCTTGTTGCTCGTTCCGCTCACGGTGCGGGTGACGGATTGCTTGAACTCACCGAAAAACAATCGGCGGGAACTGTTCCGCGTGGCGGTGTTTTCGGCACTGCTGTGGCTGCTTTGCCTCGGTTGCGGGATGGACGGCGTGCAGGTCACGGTCATCACGGTGGTGCCGGTGGCGGGCGCGTGGTTGTTGCAGGTATTGCTCGACGGTGATCGGTCGCTTACCGACCCCCGACAACGCCGCACCTACGTCACGGTGGGCGTGATGGCGCTCGGCGTGGTGTGCGGATTGGTCGCGTTGTGGATCGTCACCAACGGCGGCGAAGTGAAAGCCGGCTACGAAAACGCGTTTTCGCGGTACGACAACTTTGATCATTGGGGCGACAACGCCGACCGGTTTATTCCCTGGTTTTTGTCGCTGTGCGGGGTGACGGCAGTTCCTGAAACCCCGTTCGTGTCGCTCGAATCGGTGTTGACGGTGATAAAATTGGCCGCCGCGTGGGGGATTTTGTTGCTCCCCGTGGTGTTGCTGTTTCGATACCGCACCCTCAAACACCGCACGACCAAAGTGATGGTGCTGACCCATCTCGTGTTGTCGGCGATATTGCTGTTTTTGTTTATCTGCGGATTTTTGTCCAGTGCCCAGTGGCGGTTGACCCCGATGGTGGGTACCGGTATTGTGACCGCAATTTTGGCGATCCGCGAACTGTTTGACGGTACGACCGTGCAAAAACGAATCGCGGTGGTGTTGGCGGCACTGTTTGTGACGGCGAGTATCGTCAACGCGGTGACCGTGCTTAAAATGCCGATCACGGCGGGGGACAACCAAGCCAAGATCAACGTGGCCAAAACGCTGCAGGCAAGCGATTGCGAATATGGGTATGCGACTTTTTGGAACGCGCAAAGCCTGACGCTGCTGTCCGACAGCAAGGTGAAAGCGGTGCCTGTCCAAGTGGATGCAAACGGATGGAGCATCTATCATTACCAAATTCGCGACGCGTGGCTGGAACCGTACGCCACGGCAGACCGCGTGTTTGCGGTGTTGACCCCGTCGGAATACACCGCCCTGCAAAACACCGCCGCCTACCAGCAGTTGGTGGTTGAAGGCGCGGTGGCAGAGGACTATCCGCAAGACGGATTCCGCGTGATCATCTTCAATCGCGACCCGTTTTAACCGTTTTCTACCCGACGGCAACACCGTCGGGTAGTTTTTTGACAAGAATCTCTTGATTTTTGAGTAAAAAAGGATAGAATATAGCGTGAAGGTGATACTATGTCCAATTTTTTGATCGTGGCCGAACAGGTTTCGGTGCTGTTTATTTTGATTGTGGTGGGCTTTGTGCTCGGCAAAAAGAACGTGATGAACGAAGCGGGTGCCCGCGTCTGCGCGGACATCGCCTTATTGGTTGCTACCCCTTGCGCGGTCGTTAACTCCTTTCGGCGGGAATCCACCGTCGAGGTGTGGGTCAGTGTGGCGGTGATGCTGGGTGCGGCACTGCTTTGTCACTTGGTGGGCATTTTGCTTGCACAGGTGGTGTTCCGCGGTGACGCATCCAAAAGCCGCGTGTTGCGGGTGGCCACCGTGATGAGCAACGCGGGCTTTATGGCATTCCCCTTGCAACTGGCCATTTTGGGCGAGACGGGGCTGTTTTACGGCACGGTGTACGTGGCGATGCACAATATGGTGTTTTGGAGTTACGGTAAAGTGACGATGGACACGGCGGGCGGGAAGATGAATTTGCGCAAGATGCTCATTAACCTCGGCACCGTCTCGCTTGCCATCGGCGCGGTGGTGATGTTGTTGCCGTTTGATCTGCCCACCACGCTGGCGGGACCGCTGGAACATCTCGCTTCGCTGTGTACCCCCATTCCGATGTTGTTTATCGGGTACAGTTTGTCCAAAGTGAAGTTACTGCCCATTTTGAAACGCCCGCAAAACTATGTGTTATGTGCACTTCGTTTGTTGGTGGTACCGCTTGTGTCGGCGGGGGTGTTGTACCTTCTCGGCGTGCGCGGAACGTTGTTGCTGGCCGCCACCATTGCCACCGCCGCCCCCACCGCTACTTCGGTGTCGATGTTTGCCACCCGTTACGGACAGGATGAAGAGGTGGCCGTCAACGTGGTGTCCTTGTCCACCGTACTGTCGCTCATCACGTTACCCGTGGTGGTCACCATCGTAAAACTATTTGCATAAAAGTATTGACAAGCGTGAAAACGCGTGTTACAATAGGCGGTGCCGCATATTCCGGGCGGTATTTTGTCGTGCCCAAAAACACGGCAACATACCACAAGTGACAACGTTCCGCCCGAGCGTAGCGAGTCTATAGAAAAGGCAGGTACAAAGTATGTACGCCATTATTGAAACCGGCGGCAAACAGTACAAGGTGCAAAACGGTGACGTTTTGTTCATCGAAAAGCTGGACGCGGCCGAAGACAGCGCGATTAAGCTGGAAAATGTTGTGGCTCTGCACAACGACAAGGAACTGAAACTCGGTTCCCCGTATCTGAAAGGTGCCTACGTGGATGCGAAGGTCCTCAAGAACGGCAAAGGTAAAAAGATCACCGTGTTCACCTATCGTCCCAAGAAGGGCAGCAAACGCGCGATGGGTCATCGTCAACCCTACACCAAGGTGTTGATCGAAGGCATCCACGCCAGAGCGCCCCGTGCTCCCAAAGCGGAGGCTCCCGCCGAGGAAGCATGATCTGCGCCACTTTTTTGAAACGGAACGGCAACCTGTGCGGGTTTTCCGTAAAAGGGCATTCCGGTTCGGCTTTGTCCGGTCACGACATTGTGTGTGCGGCGGTCTCTTCGGCGGTGTATATGGCGGCCAATACCGTTACCGACGTGTGCGGTCTGGCGGCAGACATCCGTGAGGAGGACGGGTATCTCACCTTGACGATCAAAAAGGACGAGGCAAATGCGCAGATGATATTGCAAGGGCTGAAACTTCATCTTGAGGGTCTGGCCGCGCAGTATCCGAAATTTATTACGACACAATTTACGGAGGTGTAACGACTATGTTGAAGATCAACATCCAGCTGTTTGCTCATAAAAAAGGTATGGGTTCGACCAAGAACGGCCGTGATTCCGAATCCAAACGCCTCGGCGCCAAACGTGCCGACGGTCAGTTTGTTCTTGCCGGTAACATTTTGTACCGTCAACGCGGCACTCACATTCACCCCGGTGTGAACGTGGGCATCGGTTCCGACGATACTCTGTACGCGAAAGTGGACGGTACCGTTCGCTTTGAGCGCATGGGCAAAGATCGCAAACGCGTCAGCGTCTACGCGACCGAACAATAAGACGAAAAAAACCGCCGAAGGAAAAGTTCCTTCGGCGGTTTTTCTATGGTGCGGCAACAAGATTTTGGGGATTTGTAGGGGAGGGGTTCCCTCTCCTCCCGTAATTTTGCGCCGCTATTTTTGCGGGAGGGCACGGAGGCCCTCCCCTACGATGCTGCAACGCGGTTGATGTGTATCCGTAGGGGAGGCGTTTCGCCTCCCGCGGGGCGATGATGAAACAATCTTGCGGCGGCGTTCGTAGGGACCGGCGTCCTCGACGGTCCGTTCGGCGGGCGGGGAGACCCCGCCCCTACGGTGTGAGAATGAGATTGTGGGGGAGATTTGTAGGGGACGGCGCCACGACGTCCCGTTTTGAAAATCCCTCCACCAACGCTACACGTTGGTCCCCCTCCCTTTAGGCAAGGGAGGCGAGGTGTTGCAACAAAATTGCGGCGGATTTGTAGGGGGGCTTGCTCCCGCCGTCTTACGATATGGCAACAAGGTTGAGGGTTTTAATCGGCATTGGTCGTGGTGGTGATCGCTTCGGCGGCCGTCGTGGTGCTTGACGGCATTACGCGGAAGGTGTCGCTGCGTATCCACGTATCGCCCACGCAAAGCGCAAGCGCGTAAGTTTTGTCGGGCGAAAGGGACAAACGCTTGGTGGCGGTACACGTTTCGCCCGGTTCCAAAACGGATGTTGTAAAGGAAAGCGGGGTGGCGCCCCAACCGTTCGACCACTCGCCGTTTTCCGTTTGGGTCGCCCAGAAGATAAGGGAATACAGATACAGCGTATCCTCACTCGTATTTTCGATGGTCACGGTGATGGCTTCGTCGGGGGTATATACCGATTTGTCGAGTTGTAACCGCACGTCGGGGCGAAATTCCGTCTCGCCGAACGACCCGTTCGGTCGGGTCGGTCGCGTGGAGGTGCTTTTGGTGGTGCCGCCATCTTTGTCGGTAGTCGTGCCACGCGGGGGTATGGGGAGATCATCGCCTTTGCGCGCGGTCGTGGAGGTTATGGTGGTATTCTCGACCGTGGAGGTCACGGTGGAGGTCACGGCGGAGGTCACGGCGGAGGTCACGGTGGTGGTCATCGTGCGGGTGGTTTTGGTTCCTTTTACGACAATGCCCTTCTTGGTTGAGGTGGTCACCGTGGCAGAGGGTTCGGTGGTGATGGAGGTTGCCGTCGTTGTCGTGGTGGTAGCAGTCGTGGTCACCACGGTCGTAGTCGTATCGGCCGAGGTCAGGTTACCGGTGACGGTCGTGGTCACGGGCGGGGTGTCCACGGGCGGTGTCTGCTTGTCAAACACGGTGGAGAGCAGTACCGCCGTTGCGCACACGATCAGGCATGCGGCCACCGAGACCAAACGAAACAGCGGTTTTTGATACAGACGAACAGCGGTAAATCCCGCGGCTTCGTCGATGTACGCGGGGTCGAGGTGTTCCAATGCTTCGGAAATGCGTTTCCGCTTCATAAAAACACTCCTTCCTGAACGAGATAGTCGTTCAGCTTGGCCCGTATACGGGACAGCCGAACGGTGATGGTGTGGTTGCTCGCGTGAAAAAGGGCGGCCAACTCGTCAATCGAGTCGGCGTACCAATAACGGCGCACGAACAACACGCGGTTTTCGCGGCTGAGAGTGCCCAAAAACGCGTTGATGGCCCGCGCCGCTTCGGCGGCGGAAAATTCGTCTTCCACCGAAGCGGAGGAGGGGAAACAGTTTTCCAGCTCGTCCAGTGCCACGTCGTAAACACTGTTCCGTTTGAGGGCGGTGTTCGCGTGATACTTTTTGATAGCGAGGTTGCGCACGATGCGGCACACGTAACTGCGTAAGGGGTTGGGGGAGTGAGGAGGGATGGAGTTCCAAACACCGAGATACGCGTCGTTGACGCATTCTTCCGCATCCTGCGCGTTGCCGAGGATATGTAGCGCCACGTTCTTGCAAAGTGCACCGTAAGCACGGGACAATTCCGCAATGGCTTGTTCCGAGCGCTCGAAAAACAAGCGGACAATTTGATCGTCTTTCAAACCGTTTCCCCCTCTCTCCACCTATACACTACGCTTTCGGTGGGAAATGTCACACAAAATTTCAAAATTTTTGAAAAATCTTCTGTTTTCACTATAACAGACCGTCCGTTTTCTGTCAACGCCCTCCCGCCCTACGGTGTTGCAACAAGGCTCAGGGGATATTTGTAGGGGAGGGCCTCTGAGCCCTCCCGCGGGGCGTCCGGAGGTCGCCCCCTACGGTGTTGCAATAACGGCGAAAAGGCGTTATAATAATTACAAACCAACAAACGAGGTGAGCCGATGGATAAGATACAACAGTTGCGAAAAGCCGCGATGGCGTTGCCGCTGTCGCCGGGTGTGTATCTGATGAAGGATAAAGGCGGCAACATCATCTACATCGGCAAAGCCAAAGCGCTCAAAAACCGCGTCAGCCAATATTTCGGGTCGGATACGAACCACACCGAAAAGGTGCGGCAGATGGTGGCGCACGTGGACCGTTTTGATTACATCGTGGCGGGGAGCGAATTTGAAGCGTTGGTGCTGGAATGTTCGCTCATCAAACAATACGCCCCCAAATATAATATCCTATTAAAAGACGACAAGGGTTACTGTTACATTCGTGTTTCACCGCCGCCCTATTCGCGCATCAGCGAAGCCAAGCAACAAGCAAACGACGGTGCGCGGTACATCGGCCCGTTTATGAGTTCGTTTGTGGTCAAGCAAGCGGTGGACGAGGTGAACAAACTGTTTGGGCTGTCCACCTGCCGTCGCCCCCTGGCGTGGAAAAAAGCGGTGGAACGCCCGTGCCTCAACCACCACATCGGGCAATGTTGCGCGCCGTGTACGGGGCGTGTGCCCGAAGCGGAGTATGCCGAACGGGTGGAGCAAGCGGTCGCCTATCTCACCGAAGGCGGCGCGAAACTCACGGCACTGTTGCAAAAACGAATGGAAGAAGCGGCGGAAAACCTCGACTTTGAGACCGCCGCCCGTCTGCGTGACCGCATTCGTGCCATTGCGCGGATGAAAGACAAGCAAAAAGTGGTGTCAAGCCGCGTCAAGGTGCAGGACATCATTGCGTTGGCGGCGGCACAGGACGTCGCATGTTTTGAGGTGTTCCGCTTCACGGGCGGCGCACTGTCCGACCGCGAACACTTTTTCGTGGACATCACCGACGATACCGCCGCCATGCGCGCGGAATTCGTGCGGCGATATTATTCCTCCCGCGAAGACGTGCCGCCCCACGTGGTGATAGACGGCGAGTTGGAGGACGAAGAACTGCTCACACGGTGGTTGACCGAAAAGGCCGCCGCGAGGGGCAAACGCTATCACGTGTCGTTTCACGTCCCGCAGCGCGGCGAACAGGCCGCCTTGCTCAACATGTGCGCCCAAAACGCCGCCGAACGGGTGGCCGGGCGGTTGCAAACGGGCGGTCGGGAACTGACGGGGCTTGCCGAACTGCAACAACTGCTCGGTCTTGCCGCCGTGCCGAACCGTATCGAGAGTTACGACATTTCTCATACCGCGGGCGGCGACCCCGTGGCGGGAATGGTGACCTTTGTGGGGGGGCGCCCGTACAAAGCCGCCTACCGCCGTTTTGAAATTAAAGAAGCCACCGCGGGGGACGACCCCGCGTGTTTGCGCGAGGTGTTGTCCCGCCGCTTGGCGGAATACGAAGCCCACAAAGGGGACGACGGATTCGGCACCCTGCCCGACCTTGTTTTGCTCGACGGCGGCGAAGCGCAGGTGGCGGCGGTCAAACCGCTGACAGAACCGTACGGCATTCCGTTGTTCGGTCTGGTCAAGGACAGCCACCACCGTACCCGTGCGGTGACCGACGGCGGTGGCGAACTCGCGGTTTCCGCCAAACGCGCGGCGTTCACCCTCGTGTCCGCCATTCAGGAAGAGGTGCACCGTTTTGCCATCGGGTACCACCGCAAAAAACGCGGCAAACGCACCCTCACCACGTCACTGCTCGACATCGACG
Organism: Clostridia bacterium; assembly: GCA_017434985.1. Taxonomy (GTDB): domain Bacteria; phylum Bacillota; class Clostridia; order Oscillospirales; family Acutalibacteraceae; genus RGIG3009. The sequence goes on from JAFSFY010000062.1 coordinate 10,549, forward strand.
GGGTGGGCAAGGTGCGCGCACAGGCACTTCTCAAACATTTCGGGTCGCTCACCGCGGTCAAAAATGCCAAAGTGGAGCAACTCCTCACCGTCAAAGGCATGACCCGTCCCGTCGCCGAAGCGATCCGCCAACACTTCGAAAACGAATAATATTCATTTTCGGGTGCATAAAATGTGAATTTATGCATAAAAACAGCCGAAAATTCGTATAATATTACAAAAATGTAATTTAGGCTTGCATTTTTATGCAGTTGGTGGTATAGTGAATACACTCTCAAGTGAGAAAACATTTTTTGGAGGAATTTTATTATGAAAAAAGCACTTTCTTTGTTGCTGGTTGCCGTGCTTCTGCTCACCTTCGGTCTGTGCGGCTGCGGCGAAGCGAAACCCAATGACGATGAGAATGCCGAAACCAAAAAATTGGTGATGGCCACCAACGCGGCGTTCCCGCCCTACGAGTTTGTGGATGACGAAGGAAACTACGCCGGTATCGACGTGGAGATCGCCGGTCTCATCGCGGAAGAACTCGGCTTGGAACTCGAGATCAAAGACGTGGACTTCGGCGCCATTCTCGGCGGTGTGCAATCCGGTATGTACGATATCGGTATGGCCGGTATCACCGTGAAACCCGACCGTTTGGAGCAGGTCAACTTCTCGAACACCTACGCGAAAGCGAAACAAGTGGTCATCGTGAAAGAAGACAGCGCCGTGAAATCCTTTGAGGAATTCTACACCGCGTACGACGAAGAAGAGAATCCCTCCGCCGTGGCGGACGTGAAGATCGGCGTGCAACAAGACACCACCGGTCACATCTACGCGTCTGACGAACCCAAAAACTGGGGCTTCGGCGAAGACAAAGTGATCGCGTACAAAACCGGCCCCGACGCGGTGCAAGGTTTGCTCACCGGCAAGGTGGACGCGGTCATCATCGACAGCGAGCCTGCCAAAGCGTTTGTGGCGCAAAACGAAGGCCTCAAAATTTTGGACGGCGCGTATGCGGATGAAGAATACGCCATCGCCATCAACAAAACGAACAGCGAATTGCTCACCAAAGTGAACGAAGCGCTTAAAAAGTTTACCGACAACGGCGAGATCCAAAAGATCGTGGACAAATACATCACCGAATAATCCGTAAGTGAACCATACGGACGGGGAGTGTGAAAACTCTCCGTCCGTTTTCGGCTGAAAGGAAATCGTATGAACGAATGGCTTGAAAACCTGTGGCAAAGCGTTCAGTTATGGGCGCTGGATATTGCCGCCGAATTTCATCTGAACTTTATCAAGGGCAACCGCTGGCAAATGCTGGTGAAAGGTCTCGGCAACACGATGATCATCACCTTTTTTGCGCTCATCATCGGTATCGTGCTCGGCGTGCTGGTGGCGGTGGTTCGCTCCACGTATGACACCAACGGCGAGGCGATGAAACGGCGCGGCGGTTTCGGCTACGGTCTGCTCAAATTCTTCAACGGCATCTGCAACGTGTACCTCACCGTCATTCGCGGCACCCCGATGGTGGTGCAACTGATGATCATGTACTTCGTGGTGCTGGTGTCGATTGAAAACAGCGTCACCGTGGCGGTGATCGCGTTCGGTATCAACTCGGGCGCCTACGTGGCGGAAATTTTCCGCAGCGGCATTATGGCCATCGACAAAGGGCAGTTTGAAGCGGGTCGCAGTCTGGGTTTCAACTACATACAAACCATGTGGCACATCGTGGTGCCGCAGATGTTCAAAGTGGTACTGCCCACGCTGTGTAACGAGTTTATCGTGCTCATCAAAGAAACGTCCATCGCCGGTTACGTCGGCATTATGGACCTGACCAAAGCGGGCGAGATCATCCGCGGTCGCACCTTCTCGGCGTTTATGCCGCTGATCGTGGTGGCGATCGTGTATCTCGCGATCGTGATGCTGCTCACGTGGCTGGTGGGTCTGCTTGAGAGGAGGTTGCGCAAGAGTGAACGCTGATAATGTATTGATCGACGTATGCGATCTGCAAAAATCCTTTGGCAGCATTCACGTGCTCAAAGGCGTCAACGCGCAGATCCACCGCGGTGACGTGATGGTGGTCATCGGGCCGTCCGGCTCGGGCAAATCCACCTTCTTGCGTTGCCTGAATCTGCTCGAAATGCCGACGGGCGGTCAAATTTTCTTTGACGGGGAGGAGATCACCGCCCCCAAAGCGAACGTGGACCGTCACCGTCAAAAAATGGGTATGGTGTTTCAACAGTTCAACCTGTTCCCGCACATGACCATCCTCAAAAATATGACGCTCGCGCCGATGAAGTTGCTGGGAAAAACCAAGCAAGAGGCGGAAGCCAAAGCGATGGAACTGCTCGCGCGCGTCGGGTTGGCCGACCGTGCGAACGCCTATCCGTCGCAGTTGTCGGGCGGTCAAAAACAGCGCATCGCCATCGTGCGCGCGTTGTGTATGGACCCCGACGTGATGTTGTTTGACGAGCCGACCAGCGCGCTCGACCCCGAAATGGTGGGCGAAGTGCTGGAGGTTATGAAAGAACTCGCGCACGAGGGAATGACCATGGTGGTGGTCACCCACGAAATGGGCTTTGCCCGCGAAGTGGGAACCGACGTGGTGTTCATCGACGACGGTGTGATTTTGGAACAAGCCGCCCCCGAAGAATTTTTCGCCAACCCCAAACACCCGCGACTGAAAGATTTCTTATCCAAAGTGTTGTAATGAAAAAACGGAGAGGTTTTCCTCTCCGTTTTTGTTGTATGTGGGCGGTGTTGCGACGATCTTGCGGCGGGATGCGTAGGGGAGACCGTTGGTCTCCCACATCGACCCGTTTTCACGGTTTGCACAAACTCGATGGATACGTGTAGGGGACGGCGCCTACGACGTCCCGTTTGGCGGGCGGGGAGACCCCGCCCCTACGGTGTTGCAACAATCTTACGGCGGGAGATTGTAGGGGACGGCGCCTACGACGTCCCGTTTGGCGGGCAGGGAGACCCCGCCCCTACGGCGTGAGAATGAGATGGTGGGGGTGTAGGGACCGGCGTCCTCGACGGTCCGTTTTGACAATCCTTCCACCAACGCGTAGCGTTGGTGGAAGGAGATTGCGCAATTTCAAATTTGTACAGTGCGGTTGTTACGCGTTCTCCCTCCGTCAAAACCTTGCGGTTTTGCCACCTCCCTCCCGGAGGGAGGCAAATGTCGCCGTGAGATGGTGCGAGGCATCACACCCCACCCGACCGCGTGGTCCAGCGGTACCGCAAGGGCGGCAGTCCCGTTTCGCGGCTGAACACGCGCGAGAAATAATGCACGGTGGAAAATCCGACCTCCCGTGCGATCTCGGCGACCGGCTTGTCGGTGGCGGTGAGCAGGTTTTTGGCCGCCTTGATGCGCACGCGGGTGAGATATTGCAGCGGCGAAAACCCGTAGATGCGCAAAAATTCTTTGCCGAAATAATCCCGCGTGAATCCCGCGCGCGAAGCGAGCAGTGACACGGTGATCGGCTCGTTGTAATGGGTGGTGATGTAATTGATACTGTCGACCAGTTTGCGGTTGCTGTCGGGCGTCGGCTCGGCGGTGGCCGCATAGTTGACGTAAAAGGACAAAATGGTCAAAAACGCGGTGTGCATCGGTACAATATCGGTGATACCCTGCGTGTGTCCGCAACAGATCAGTTCAAACAGGTCGATGAGTTCCGCGTTATCTCCCACGTGCAGAATATTGGTCTTATCAAAGGTGCGGATGATCGGCCGGTTGCCGAGGGTGGCGGTGCCGTGGATGTAATATTTGACCAGCGTGTCCCCGTCGGCCGCACAGTCGATGACACTGCCCGCGGGAATAAACAACATATCCCCCGACACGAAACGGTACGCCGTGTCGTTGATGGTGAGGTGAAGCGTCCCTTCGCGCACGTAATACACCACGTCAAAATTGTGCACGCGCTTGCCGTTCCACCAATTACGCCCCGCATCGTCCAGCCACCAACGGGTGCGGTCGGTTTTGCCCGCCAACATCACGTTCAGCGTCACCTGTGCAAACGACTCGGGGAAATCCCAAATGTTCAGCGCCATACGACCCCTCCTTTTCTTATAGTATACTACGGTTGTTTTCACTTTTCTACCCCTGATTTGTGCAAAAGCCCCCCTGATTTTTTTCTTTACAACGCCCTGTACAACTTGGTATACTACAAGTGGATTCTGGCATAGTACAGGGCAATGAAGGGGGATTTCTCCATTCACAACCCGAATTTCCGGTGCTATAGTTAGGATAGCGAGAAATCATCATATAGAAAAGGGGTTTAGTTATGAAAACTGTTAAAGACAAATACTTGGTCGTCGGCGCGGACTTTGCGGGCTATCCGCTGAAAGAAGCGGTGGTGGCGCACCTGAAAGAAAAAGGCTGGAAGATCACCGACCTCGGTGTCACCAAAGACAGTGATCCCGACGATACGGAAAATATGTTCCACCGCGTGGGTCTGCGTGTCGGCGCGCAAATTTCGGAAGGCAATTTTGAGCGCGCCCTGCTCTTCTGCGGCACGGGTATGGGCATTCACATTGCGGCGAGCAAATGCCCCCACGTCCACGCGGGCGTGGTGGAAAGCGTGCCGGCGGCACTGCGCGCCATCACGGGCAACGGCGTCAACGTGCTCGCGATGGGTGCGTTTTACGTGGCACCCGCGATGGGTTGCGACATTGCCGACGCCTATTTGAACGCCGACCTCGGCAGCGGTTACGAGTGGTGGTATAACTTCTACGAATTCCACAAACTCGCCATCGACGAGCTCGAAGCGTTTGACTATGAAACCTACAAGGCAAACGGTTTTAAAATGGAGCATCTGGGCGATTACCCGCTCAAACTGGAGAAAAAACCGGAGTAAGAGCAATGAAACATTTGACCAATATTGATTACATCGGTCACGCCAAACATGGGGACGCGTGGAGTGTGATGTACAAAGACGTGACGCTGAACGCCGCCCCGCAGTCGGCGGTGATGCGCCTGCAATCGGATATGGTGTGCGGGTTGTTTGTCAACGGCGAGTTTGTGGAAGCGACCACCGGTCGTCTGCCCGAACGTGTGGTGTGTGTGGAGATCACCTCGCGCTTGCACGCAGGTGTCAACCGCATCGCGCTGAAACTCGGGCCGAAATATTTTCCCAAAATGGCGGCGGATGAGACCCGCCGCAGCGGTCGTTGGTTCTCCTGCGCGGCGGCCGAATTGCAAGTGGACGGCAAACAGGCGCTGGTGACCGACGACACGTGGCTATCCGAAACCGACGTGCTGGTGTGCGGGCAGGTCACCACGGCGGAATACGACCGTTTTTGGACGAACGCCGCGTTGTGGAGTGAAGCCGCCCCCGCGGCGGTTGCCCCCGCGGTACTCGAAACGGTGGGGGAGGAGTATGAAACCTATCGGTTGACGAAAATCCCCCCGATGGCACAACCGACGGCGGTGGCGGAAGCGACCGCAACCGAAAAGGACGGCGGGTATTACCTGGCGTGGAACGGCCAAACCGAAGCCCCGTCGGTGATCTACGATTTCGGTCGCTTGGAAGTCGGTTATCTGCAACTGTGCTACCGCGCCGAAGCCGATGCCACGGTGGAACTGGCGTTTGACTATTCCGAAATGCTGCGCGATTTCCACCCCGTCGACATCAAGGAAGACCCCGCCGATTACTACAGTTTGATGGCGGCATTTTGCGCCCGCACCTTTGACAAACTGAAAATGACCGTCACACTCAAAGCGGGCGAAACGGTGTTTTTCAACCTGCACCGCCGCGCCGCGCGGTACATCCGTGTGGCACTGGCGGAAAACTCCGCCCCCGTGTTGGTGCGGTCGGCCGAAGTGCGCCGTTGCTTGGCGCCCGTCCCCACCCACGGTTGGTTCACGTGTGACGATGCGCGTCTCAACGAGATGTGGGAAAAGGGCAAGTATACCCTTCACGTCAACAAACATCAGGAATACGAAAGTTGCCCGCGCCACGAGATGCAGTTCTTCACGGGTGATGCCACGATGGACGAACTCATTGACTATTACGCGTTCGGCGACTGGAAACTGACGAACACCTCCTTCTCGCTTCACTACGAAGAAACGGGCAGCGGCCTGGCGCCCAACGAATGTTTCAACAAAATGGATATGTTGTGGGACTACCGCGCGTGGCGTATCGTGATGGCGTATCTGCACTATCGCTACACCGCGGACGACGAGTTTTTGGCGAACAACTACGACGAACTCGCGACGGTGATGGGGTGGCTCATCCAACGGATGGGACGAGGCTATTTGATCTATCAAACGCCCGTGCGCAATATGCTCGGGTTTGACATCGCGGTGGAATGGACCGGTGCCAACGACCGTTTGGGCGAAAAACCCAACCTCAACGCCCTGCTGTATCAATCCTTGCGGTGTATGGCAGAACTCGGTGCGATCAAGGGTGACCCCCGTGCCGCCGAGTGGCTCGCACTGGCCGACAAGGTGAAAACCGCGTTTAACGAGCGGTTGTGGGACGAAGCGCAAGGCGCTTACGTGGATACGCTTGACCCGTCGTACGTTCCGCAGGACGGCAACGTGCTGGCGGTGTGCTTCGGTTTGTGCGAGGGTGAGCGCGCCGCCCGTGTGCGGGAAACGCTCAAAAAGCGCAACTGGTCGCCGTACGGCTCATCCATTTTCAGCACCGACGCGCATCATCTGGAACGTTCGCACCAGATTTCCCCGATGTTCTGCACCATTGAAGCGGAAAACCTGTTCCTCGCAGGGGATGACGACGGGGCGATGGACCTTATCCGTCGGTTGTGGGGCACGATGCTCGACAAAGGTGCCTACACCTTCTGGGAGTATATGCAGGATAACGGCACCGACCGTTGGCCCATCCCCGCTCACGCGTGGGCAGGCGGCTGTACTTATCTGCTCAGTGCGTTCGTGCTGGGCGTTCGTCCCGGCAAAAACGGTTATGAAACGCTCGTCTTTGCGCCGCACGCCGTGTGTGACCACGTGCGTGGTGTCGTTCCCACCGTCAAAGGTGCCATCGGTGTGCGCGGCGAACGCGTCAACGGTGTGATGAGGTACACGATTGCGTTGCCCGCGGGCGTGGAACTCGAAACGCAACTTCCCGACGGTGCCGAACTGATTGTGAAGAGGTATTAAGATGGTGTACAACAAGGTCGATCTATACGACTATTTTGGACTCCCGAAACCCGAGGGCGGCGAAGCCACATTGGAATATTGCCTGCACGCGGCATCGGATCTGTATGCCACCCGTGTGCGCCCCGCGATGATCGCGGTGGCGGGCGGCGGTTACGGCAGCATTTGTGAGCGTGAGGGCGAACCGGTCGGCGCGGCGTTTTTCGGCGCGGGGTATCACCTGTTTGTGATGCGCTATTCGGTCACCCCCCTCCACTATCCCACGCAACTCATCGAAGGGGCGATGGCGGTCGCCTACATCCGCAAAAACGCCGAAGCCCTGCGGGTCGACCCGCACGCCATCGGCGCGGTCGGGTCGTCGGCGGGCGGTCATTTCGTCGGTATGCTCGCCACCCTCACGGGGGAAGACTGCGTGAAAGAAGCGCTCGGTGCGGATGCCGCGCTCGCGAGACCCGATGCGGTGGTGATGTGCTACCCCGTGATTACGGCGGGCGCAAAACGGCAACCCGATTCCATCGAGCGCATCAGCGGCGGTGACCCCGATTTGGCCGCGTTTTTGTCGCTCGAACATCGCGTGACGGCCGATTCGGCACCCGCCTTCATTTGGGCCACCCAAGACGACGGGTTGGTGCCGGTGGAAAATGCGGTGGATATGACGTCGGCCTACATCAAAGCGGGCGTCCCGTGCGAGTTTCATATGTACCAGTCGGGCCCGCACGGGTTGGCGCTCGCCACCCGTGCCACCACCGCCCCGCTCGGGCGGGTGTGGAACAGCACGATGGAGGATTACGTCAACCCCGCAGTGGCAACGTGGTTCGGGATGTGTATCACGTGGCTGGAAAAACACGGGTTTACGGTGAAAGATTAAGAAGAACGCCCCTGCCTCGCGGCAGGGGCGTTTTGTTGTTCATTCGGAAATCCAACGGGGAAGTAAATAAGGATGGGATATATCGGAATTTAACGCTGCGGCAAAACCACAAAGATAGAATTTCCCGTTAACTTTTCGCATTTGCAACCATAACCGTTGTGCATCGGAAAGAGTCACATCAACTTCGGCATATTCCCCATTGATTAGGTCAACTGCTATCGTGATAATCATATCCGAACCGTCTGTTGCAAAACCACGCGCATGTAATTCAGACACCGCAAAGGAACGAATCTCCTCTTCCTGCAGAGGACCTTCGCCGCGACCCAATCCTGGCCAAGAATACGAAAGCAAACAGATACGTTCTTGCTCAGCCACGACTGTACAGGTTATCGAAAGACCATCTGTAGCGGCGCCTTTGTAGATCCACTCCACGGGACCGTTCCCCTTAACGGTGGAATTGGAAAATGTCAGCAGCACGTCTTCCCCATTCACGGCTAACATCAATTGACGTTTATTTTCACTCGGTGTCGGAAGATTTGGGCCTGTGGATGTTGTGAGTTCTGTGGTGGTCGTGGCCACGGCGGCAGACGTAGTCTTGCTCACCGTTGTGGTTGTCACTTTAGTCATAGTTGTCGTGGAAAGTACAGTTGTGGTTTCTCTTGTGGTTGTCGTCGCTGTCGTGGCAACCGTCGTAGTTATTTGAGCGGTCGTGGTTGTGGCAGCGGTCGTCGTAGTCGTGGTCGTAGTCGGCGCGGTGGTTGTGGTTACAACCGAGCCTTGTTCACCGCAAGCGGAGAGTATAACAACCATTGGCAACAGCAACCTAAGAAGATGGTTTTTGTTGAATAATTTCATAATATCTCTCCTTGCCCTTCAGGGTACAAACACAACGAATTATCACCTAATGTATGGCGTTGTATAATATTTCCGCCAGCGGCAGTTATCTCCTCATAACCGCTCGGAGTATATTGTTCACTATACAGATCATCGTCCGCCAAACACATCGCATCGTAGATCGTGTGGCCTTCCAGACAGTGATAAAAAAATCTTTCCGTCCAAATACTGCCCCAATATGTATAAACAATATCGGTACTGGCAATGGCAAAATGTGCACCTTTTCGACACATCATTCCGATCAAGTTACTATTTGTATCCCCTTCGTCCAATCCCGTTCTGCAACTTGCAAAAAGAGCCAGTTGCAGTTGTGCCAAATCATTGTGCGGCTTTTCGCTTATCGCGAAACGGTTCGCACGAGTATCTGCTGCTGTAATGTACGAATAGGCAGAGAGATCACCGACACCATCTTCATTTCTATCTTCTACGAAATTAAGACGGCTAGAAGCTCCGTGTCCGTTGAAAATCCAAATAGAATCCTTTGATAACCAGTAATAGCCAAATTCGGCAGAGCTATTATTACAAGGATAGGATATATATCCCATTTCTTCGAGAGGCAAGCGGATCTGGTCGTCATATTGTAAAGTGTTCAAGCCTTCATCAACGCCGTTCGAAGGATACTGAAAACTATACACATCCGCATCACCTTTTTGTACTGCCTCTAATGTCCAATCATCACTTTTTACCCAATCGACAGTATGCTCCAAATGCCCAATATACGCACCGATTGCCGTATCGTCTTCTTCCACGCGAAGGCCACTATTAAAATTGCTTTCACGTGTAAGGATTTGATAACTGCCGTCCCAATTTCGCACAAATTTGAATTGTTGGCCTGTAGAGGAATTGGGATAAGCCAGTTCAATTCCCTCCCGATCGTTATCGTCGTTATCGCAAACACTCAAAACTTGATTAGTCGCATTTTGGGGAATCAATTTGTAACAACCATCGTTATCACATTGAACTGTCCATTTTTGTGAATTCGCACCTGACCATGGAACTTGCGTAGCGTAATAATAGCCATTGGAACCGGTGGAAGTCAAATATAGCCCACTGTTTTTGTTTTTAATATAATATTGAGAACCGTTTTCAACACCGATGTTCGCCATCGAAGTTTCATCTTCTACATACGTGATGCTCAAATGAGGAAGAAATTCAAAGTCGGTAGATGAGTCGTGGCTATAAAAGGTGCGATTATTGACCGTCCCGCTATCTTCCGTTCGAGATTTCAACATAATGCCGTAATTAGGAATCCCTTGCTTCCATGCCATAACCGCTTTTGTAATATAAAAATCACAGTATCTCCAAGCGTCGTTGATTGCACTGTCGTCCGGCACTCGACCTATGTTTACAACCGTGAGTTTTTCACCATCACAAGTAGGCTTGTTGTTCCATGTCATGGTCATTTCATTCCAATTTTGGGTAACCATATATGCTTCGACTTGCATCGATTCCTCTTCTCCCGATGCTTCATAAATACGATAATTGGCGCTGAGGATACGGTCGTAAGAAATATTCAGCCCCTCTACATCAAAGTATACGTAAGTTCTGCAAATACCCAAGGTGGGATATCTTCCAACCCAAAATTGCGGAAGTGAGCCGTAATTGTTGTTAGGATAATAACTGTACACTTCTACATCTTGATAGGGTAATGTCTCCGTATTCGGATCGTTATCTTCTACGCCTAAACTGAAATTCTCTTTTATATATTCTACGTTTGTTTCCACCGTCAACTGCAACGAATCCACTTCGGATAACACGGTTTCATTTACCGTATATTGCACCCGATATCCGTCTTTTGACTGCGATACGGTTGTTTGAACGTCGGAAGCACTCCAATGATGAGGAGTATCCGAAAGCGACGTCAACACGTATTCGACCTGCCCGCCGTTTTTCAGTTCAAACCGCACGGTGTTATTCTCCACCGAAATGTCGGCAATATCGCCCGACACGGTCATTACGTAAGAAGCAGTTCCGATCGGTAAGGCGACACGCGTGGCATATCCCGTGTAGGTCGATTGATAGGTGATCTCTTTTTCACTGTCCGAAAAACGGACGGCTTTTTCGGTGGTTTGTTCCACTTTTTTGGATTGAGAAACCACTTTGCTATCGGAAAGCACGGGGGCCGGAACCGCGGTTAACGTGTTGTCCTGATACGAAACGGTGACACCTTGTTCGCTGTCTTCGCTGATGGCAACGTCGAAAAAGTTGGCTTGGTTTTTCCAAACATTGCCGCGTTCTTTGATAAGGGTGGTGTCAATTCGTTTGACAGCCCCCGTACTATCAATATATTTAATGGGATTACCAAACGTGTATACCGTCCTTGTCCCATCTTCATTCACAAATTCAACAGCGTCTAAGACGTTTTCGTAATTGGAGGAAATATATTGGTGACCTGCCGATTCCACGAGGTCAGCCTCAATCAACCCTCCCAATGTCAAATCTACTGTTTCAGCAGCGGAAGACGGAAAGAACAGCAAAACGTTCGCACACAAGCACACACATACGATGGCAATAAACAGTTTTTTCATAACATTCCTTCCTTTCTTTGCTAACACAATATCCCGAAAATGGTTTGGCCTACATTTCACCTCTCTCTACAAAAATATGGATAACCGTGGTCGGGCAACCACGTCTTATCGTTATACTACGGTTTTGGTGAGAAATATCTCACGATATTTTAAAAAAATTAAATTTTCTTTAGAAAAACAAAAAAGCGCATACTCCCCCTACGGGTTATGCGCTTTTTGCTATCACAATCGGTTGACAAGTTGCGCATAACGCGTAGCTTGTACTTTCAATGTAGCAAAAAGAGGCCGCTTTGTCAATGGTTTTCGTCCATCCCCTCTCGCGAGAAGCGGCGGGAGCAAGCCCCCGCCCTACGGTGTTGTAACGAGGTTGCGATTGCGGGGTGGCAATAAAACGGCTTTGTGCTTCGTGATTTTTATAAAAACCGCCGAAATTTGCGGTTGCTACTTGCAATATAGGTAAAAAAAGGGTACAATAATTTCGTATGTGAAATCACGAAAGGAAAGGTGTTTTAACAATGGATATCCTCAACAAGAAAAACGTCGAAGACCTGAAGGTTGCCGGCAAACGCGTTCTCGTGCGTTGCGACTTTAACGTCCCGCTGAAAAACGGTGTCATCACCGACGAAAACCGCATCGTGGCCGCGCTTCCCACCATCCAATACCTCATTGACAACGGTGCCAAAGTCATTCTTTGCTCCCACCTCGGCAAGCCGAAGGGCGAACCCAAACCCGAATATTCCCTCGCGCCCGTGGCGGTGCGTTTGGCCGAAAAACTCGGCAAAAACGTGGTGTTCGTGGCGGACGACAACGTGGTGGGCGACAATGCCCGTGCCGCGGTTGCCGCGATGAACGACGGTGACGTGGTGCTGCTCCAAAACACCCGCTATCGCGCCGAAGAAACCAAAAACGGCGAAGCGTTCTCCAAAGACCTCGCTTCCCTTTGCGACCTGTTCGTGAACGATGCGTTCGGCGCGGCTCACCGTGCGCACTGCTCCACCGTGGGTGTGGCGTCCTTTGTGGAAGAATCCGCCAACGGCTACTTGATGGCGAAAGAGATCAAGTTCCTCGGCGCGGCGGTGAACGATCCGGTTCGTCCGTTTGTCACCATCCTCGGCGGCGCCAAAGTGGCGGACAAGCTCAACGTCATTGAAAACTTGCTCAACAAAGCCGACACCCTCATCATCGGCGGCGGTATGGCGTACACCTTCCTCGCGGCCAAAGGCTACGGCGTGGGTACCTCCCTGCTCGACGAAGAGAAGATCGACTATTGCCGTGAAATGCTCGCCCGTGCGGAAGAAAAAGGCGTGAAGATCCTGCTTCCCATCGACTGCACCGTGGCGGCCGAGTTCCCGAACCCCATCGATGCCCCCATCGACGTGGAAATTATGGCGGCGGATGCCATTCCGGCCGACAAGATGAGCCTCGACATCGGTCCTGCGACCGCCGAGCTCTTTGCCAACGAAGTGAAAAACGCCAAAACGGTCGTGTGGAACGGTCCGATGGGCGTGTTTGAGAACCCCACCCTCGCCAAAGGTACCATTGCGGTTGCCAAAGCGTTGGCGGAGACCGATGCCACCACCATCATCGGCGGCGGCGACTCCGCGGCCGCGGTGAACACCCTCGGCTTCGGTGACTAGATGAGCCACATTTCCACCGGCGGCGGCGCTTCGCTCGAGTTCCTCGAGGGGAAAGACCTGCCCGGTATCGTGGCCATGACCGATAAATAAGGAGATTGTGAATTATGGGTAAGTATGTTATTGCCGGTAACTGGAAAATGAACAAAACTCCCGCTGAGGCGAAAGCCCTCATTGAGGAGATCAAACCCCTCGTGAAAGACGCGACTTGCGACGTGGTCGTGGGCGTGCCGTTCGTGGATCTGTCGGTGGCACTGGAAGCCACCGCGGGTACCAATATCGGTGTGGCGGCGCAAAACTGCCACTGGGCGAAGAGCGGTGCGTTCACCGGTGAAATCTCCGCCGAAATGCTCAAAGAAATGGGTGTTGGCTACGTCATTTTGGGTCACAGCGAACGCCGCACCTACTTCGGTGATACCGACGTGACGGTGCAACAACGCACCCGTGCCGCGCTGGATGCGGGCCTCACCGTCATCCTCTGCGTGGGCGAATACCTCGAACAACGCGAGCAAGGCGTGACCGGCGAGATCTGCGCCATGCAAACCAAAATTGCCCTCGGCGGCGTGTCCAAAGAAGAACTGTCCCGCATCATCATCGCGTACGAGCCCGTGTGGGCCATCGGTACCGGTCGCACCGCCACCGCCGAACAGGCGAACGAAGTGTGCGCCCTCATCCGTAATACGGTTGCCGATCTGTACGATGTGGAAGCCGCGGCGGCGCTCACCATTCAATACGGCGGTTCGATGAACGCGGCCAACGCGGCCGAACTGCTCGCCCAATCCGACGTGGACGGCGGTCTCATCGGCGGCGCTTCGCTGAAAGCCCCCGACTTTGCCACCATCGTTGCGGCGGCGAAATAAGAAACCAAACACAACGCAAGGCAGACCGCCTTGCGTTTGTTCTGCAAAGGAGTATCACAATGAAAAAACCCCTGGTTTTAGTCATTATGGACGGGTTTGGCTTTAACGACGACAAAAACGGCAACGCCATTGAAGCCGCCGCCACCCCCAACCTCTCCCGCATTTTTGCCGAAAACCCCTGCGTGCGCATCGGTGCGTCGGGAATGGACGTCGGTCTGCCCGACGGGCAAATGGGCAACAGCGAAGTGGGTCACACCAACATCGGCGCGGGCCGCGTGGTGTATCAGGAACTCACCCGCATCACCAAAGCCATTACCGACGGCGATTTCGCCAAAAACGAAGCGCTTTGCGCCGCGATGGACAACGCGAAAGACGGCAAAGCCCTCCACCTCATCGGTCTGTTGTCCGACGGTGGCGTGCACAGCCATCTGACCCACCTGTTCGGGCTGATCGACCTCGCGAAAGCGAGTGGCGTGGAACGCTTGTACGTGCACGCCTTGATGGACGGCCGTGACGTGCCGCCCACCTCGGGTAAATCGTTTGTGGAAGCGTTGCAGGCGAAACTCGACGAAACGGGGCTGGGCAGTATTGCCACCGTGATGGGTCGCTACTACGCGATGGACCGTGACAACCGTTGGGAACGCGTGGAAAAAGCGTACGCCGCGATGGTGTACGGCGAGGGCGAGTATAACGTCGACCCCGTGGCCGCGATGGCCGCTTCGTATGCCGCCGATGTGACCGACGAATTCGTCGTGCCCACCGTGTGCGATAAAACGGGTGCCATCAAACCCGGCGACAGCGTGGTGTTTTTCAACTTCCGTCCCGACCGTGCGCGCGAAATTACCCGTACCTTCGTGGATCCCGATTTCACCGGTTTTGAACGCCGCGGCGGCTTCTTCCCGCTCACCTACGTGTGTATGACACAGTACGATGCGACCATGCCGAATGTGCAAGTCGCGTTCAAACCCCAATCGCTGAACAACACGCTGGGCGAGTATCTCGGCAACCTCAATATGACCCAACTGCGTATCGCGGAGACCGAGAAATACGCGCACGTGACCTTCTTCTTCAACGGCGGTGTGGAACGCGAGTTCCCCGGTGAAGACCGTGTGCTTATCAACTCCCCCAAAGTGGCAACCTACGACCTGCAACCCGAAATGAGCGCGTACGAAGTGTGCGACGCGGTGTGCGAACGCATCCGCAGCGGCAAGTATGACGTGATTATTTTAAACTATGCCAACTGCGACATGGTGGGTCACACGGGTGTGTTTGATGCCGCGAAAGCCGCCGTGGAAGCGGTGGATACCTGCGTGGGCAAAACGGTGGACGCCGTTCTCGAAATGGGCGGTATCGCGATGATCACCGCCGACCACGGCAACGCCGACAAAATGACCGAGGAAGACGGTTCGCCCTTTACGGCGCACACCACCAATCCCGTGCCGTTCTGCGTGGTGGGTCACGATTGCGAACTGCGTGACGGCGGTCGCTTGTGCGACATTGCCCCCACGATGTTGCAGGTGCTCGGTGTACCGCAACCCGTGGAGATGGACGGCAAGAGCCTGATGAAATAAGCCTAATGCAAATAAAGAACCGCAGACGATGTTTCGTCTGCGGTTCTTTTCATCTAGCTGAACAATTGAAAGAACAACGAATCGGGGGACATACTCCATAGGTTGTAATTGTCAACCGCCATAAGGCGGGCGGTTTTCCAAAGCGAAAACAGCAAAAAGATACCAAACGCGGCATAGCCGCCGTATCGCCAAAACGGACGACGACAGGCGTGCACGGTTTCGATTACCCAACACGCGCCGAGCGCCGCCAACACGGCGACGGTGACCGACAGGTCACACAGATACCGAAAGATCACGCCGCCCAGGCAAAAATCCATCCACGCCATCACGAACGTTCCGAAAAAGGCCGACAGCGCGGTGACACCAAAGGCGCGGTTTTTCGTTTTGACCGCCGCCGTAACGGGGATCAGCAGCATCAGCCACAAAAAGGGAATCACCAGCAACCCAAAATGCGCGTCCACGTACAAAAACCGTCCGAGTTTCCCGATCTCGCCGTATTGCATATCGAGGAAACCGGTGTCTTGATTGGTGCCGAGCGGGGCGAAAAAATAGTAATACAGGGCATAACTGAGTTCGCGGAAGTTTAAACGGTAGGTAGAGGGATCGGCGACGGTTAACTGATAGCGGGTGCCGAATTCCAAAGGATGACCAAACCGTATGTGGTTGAGCCACAACGCGAGAGCCACACCGATCACCGCAAAGCACGCCAAACACCCGAGTTCACCGAGGACCGTTTTCCACGGGATCTTGCCGTTTTCTTTTTTGAGAACAATCCCGAACAGTATGGTGGGAACCAAAAAGAACAACGCCGAAAACGCCGTCATCACGCGGGAATGCAGGCACAGCGCAAACGCCGCGCCGGCAAGCAGAAACCACACGCCCCGTGTGCGGCCGCGCTCGGCAAACACGCCTTGAAACAAGAGCAGAACAAACAGTGCCAAAAAAGCCATGCCCGACGTAGATGCGATATAATAGAACGCGCCGTCCCCGCGCCCTTGTAACAGTTGCAACGACGAAACGGTTGCCGAAAAGGCGACCACGGACAACCACGCGGGCGGCACGGAGGCAAACAATCGTTGCCCCAACGTGTACACCGCAAGCGGCATGCACACGGCAAACAACAGCAGAAACACCGTTTGCACGACAAGCGGGTGGGGAAGATCACCGGTCAGCCAGTAGTAAGGGTACATCACGGTGAAGATCGGCACGGTGCCGAAATAGGAATAATAGGCCCCGTCATAGTAGGCCAGATCATACACGAACTCGACGTTTTCGCGCTGCGCGGGGTCGTACGGGTTTTCCAGTTGCATCAATTCGTCGGACGGTGCGCAGTCGATGTGCCATTGCCCTTTTTGCAGGGCGTCAAACTGTTGCACGTAAGGGTCATATTCGTCTACGGGATATTCCAGCGGATAGGCGAGAGCATCGCCCTGCCAAAACGATGCCACGTAAACGATGGTTACGAGAATGCACGCCAACACCGCTGCCAATGGTGGCAATAAGCGCCGTAGGGTATCGGTTTTCAAGAGCGGCGAGACGGGATGCTTCATCGTGCTATCCTCCTTTTTCAGGCTAATTTTAGCATATCGTATATTCCTCCCGGTGTCAAGACGCGGACAGTTACGGAAAGGTCAGTCTTGAAAGATTTTTTCGTTTGTGAAAGCAAAAGAACACAGAAAATTATTGAAAAACCATTGACAAATGCCCCGTTTTTGACTACTATGGAAGTATCAAATCCGAGGAAGGAAGGTAATGTATGGTTCTGGAAAAACTCAAGGCTCTGCTCGCCGATCAGTTCGGTGTGGATGTGGACAGCATCACCGCCGAAACCGATATTATGGAAGATCTGGGCGCCGATTCGCTTGACGTGGTGGATATGCTGATGTCCCTCGAAGAGGAATTCGACGTGGAAATTCCCGATGAAGAAATCGAAAAACTTCGCAAAGTGGGCGACGTTGCCGCTTACATCGAAGAGAACAAATAATGACGAAACACCCTCGACCAACGGTCGAGGGTGTTTTTTGTCTTTGTAGTGAGATTCGCAAAGGGAAGGCCGGTTGCCTCCAAGTTTGTCCTTAATCTTTCGGATAGGGCAGATCGGGCGAAAGCCCCAACAGATAATCGGCAGAAACATTCAGATATTCACAAATTTTCGGAAGATAGGTTACCGGCATCACGTTGATGCCTTTTTCGTAGCGGGCGTATTGTTGTTGTCTGATGCCGAGATAGGTGGCAATTTCTTTTTGTGTAACGTTTCGACAATCGCGAATCCACGCCATTTTTTCATTGTAATACATCAACGTTCACCTCGTCTTTGTTGTATCACAAAAAACAACAGATGTGTTGACAAGCAAACAGATTTGTTGTAAAATAAACAACAAAACAATTGTAAGAGGTGTGCTGTGAAAGAAGAATTGCTTATTTTTTGTCGAAACGTTGCGTGGATAAAGCAACGTTATCGGCTCACCAATCGGCAGATGGCCGAAATTTTGGGTGTGGGGGAGGGAAGCGTTCGAAAGGTGCTGTCGGGAGAAATTCCCGAGCGTTTGAGTGCTCAGGTGATTATTCGTTTAGCAAAGCGATTTTCCTATCGTCCGAGCGAATGGTTTTTGCCATTGTATGAAAAAGAGTGACGTGCGAGAAACGGTGAGGTCGCAGGGAATGAAAAAAGGTGACAAAAACGTTTCGTTTTTGTCACCTTATCGTGCCCATTCACACGGGATGTCGCCGCGCAGGGCGGCGAGGATGGTTTCGGGGGTGTTGTCGGGCAGGTCGAGCCACGCGCCCGCCACACGGATGTGTTCGAGATAATGTGCGTCGGAATTGAGCAGCATCGGTTTGCCGTGTGCTTCCGTGTACTGCTCGCACAGGGCGGCGGGGTCGGCCTTGTGGGTCGCTTCGGTCACCGCAAAGCCGAGCGGCGGCAGGGTGCCGAGTGCGGCGGTGATACTGAACGACGGGCGGTCGATATGCGCGGGGAATGCCGCACCACCGAATTGTTTCACCAACTCCACCACGTTGTCCACGCTGATGTCGGTGGCGGTGGCGAGCAGCGGTGCGTAATGTTCTACCACGTTGTCCTCTTCGTCACAGATGAGTTGTTCGCCGAAAATATCGGGGCGGTTGGGCAGCGGCGGCAGGGTCTTTGCCACCGTTTCCTCAAATGCGAGTGCCGCCGCGGCAGAGGGAAACAGGCACACCACGTGCGCTTCCTCTACGGTGCACAGTTCCATTCCCGACAAAAAGGTCAGCCCCGCCGCGGCGGCCACTTTTTCGGCGGCGACGCAGTTGCGGCAGGTGTTGTGGTCGGTGATGGCAATGGCCGAAAGCCCCGACAGCAGCGCCATGTTGACGATGTTATTTGGGGTCATATCGTTGTCGCCGCACGGGGACAGACACGAATGAATATGAAAATCGTAATAAATTTTCATGACGGCAACAGGCGGGAGAGTGCCACCGCCAACTCGTAGATATTGCGGTCACTGCGTAAAATGGGCAGCTCCTCCGATTCGGCGCGGGCGCGGGCGGCTTCGTCCAACACCGCGTTGTCCGCCAATATGAGGCAGGAGATTTCCGCCAGCGCGCATACCGCCACGGCGTTTATGTTGCCCATCACGGTGATCCATGCGCACCCCGCGTCGGCACGGCTCATCACCCAACTGAGCAGGTCGCCGCAATAGCCGGTGGTCACGTCACGTGTGCCGTCGCCCTCTACCAATGTTTCCAGCGAGAGGGCAGTTTTCAGTTCGTTTACCGTCATATCCTTACTCCGTTATGCCCGCAAGACGCGAGGCAATTTCTTGAATTTGTTGTTTCATTAAGAAGATGCAATCGTTTTCCTGCGCTTCGCCGAGCGCCACGTCCCCCGCAAGGGCGCGGCAGGACGGTGCCCCGCACGACCCGCAATCGAGGTTGGGAAGCCGTTCGAACACCTCGTCCGCTTGTTGCATCAGACGCATCGCGTCGGCAATGTTGTCGGCGAGTTTTAAGGCGGGATTTTCTTCGAGCGGGCGGTTCCATTGCAGGGCGGTCAGATCGCCCACGTCGTCCGCGCGGTTGCACGAAACCGGCATATATTTGCGCAACCGTTTGATGCGCGCGCGTGCCACGTAGCCGTTTTCGGCGGTGAACACGCCACCCACGCACCCGCCCGAGCACGCGTTGAGTTCAATAAAATCAAGGTCGGACAGCTTGTCGTCTTCGAGTTCTTCGAGCACCTTGATGACATTTTGAATGCCGTCGGCCGACAGGTGATTTTCGTTGAGCAGACCCGCGGCCTCGCCGCCGATGAACGACCAACTGACCCCGATGAGCCCCGATTTGAACAAGGGGTCCACGTGGGTGAGGTGGTCCATTTTGTGCACGAGTTGCGGGTAGATGTTGCTGATGGACAGCACCCCGTCCACCTGCGAACGGTCACTGCCGATGGGCAGACGCACGTCGGTCACTTTGGCGGGACAGGGGGAGATGAAGATGACGCCGATGTCTTCGGGAGCGAGCCCCGTTTGGGCCATCACGCGTTGGCGCGCCAGGGCGGCGGCCACCTCCATCGGCGATTTCATCGGCAACACGTGGTCGCACAGATGGGGAAACCGCACCTGAATGAGCCGCACCACCGCGGGGCACGCCGAACTGATGACGGGTTTTTGCAGTTTGCCGTCTGCCATCAGGCGGCGGGTGGCGTCCGACACGATCTCCGCCGCGCGGGACACCTCAAACACGCTGTCGAACCCGAGTTCGAGAAGCCCCGTGAGGATGATGTCGATGTCATCCAGATGATTGAATTGCCCGAACAGGGCGGGGGCGGGGAGCGCCACCGTA
Source organism: Clostridia bacterium (assembly GCA_017434985.1). Lineage (GTDB taxonomy): Bacteria > Bacillota > Clostridia > Oscillospirales > Acutalibacteraceae > RGIG3009. Next base: position 30,829 of record JAFSFY010000062.1, read on the forward strand.
TGTTTGAAGTTTTTGAGAATATCCAGCGAATCGTGCCGCGCTTTTTTGGCGTGATGCGGGCACACGCGAATACACTCACCGCAGTCGATACACCGCTGTGAGAGAATGGTGGCTTTGCCGCCGCGCACGCGAATGGCTTCGGTGGGGCAATGCTTGATGCAGTTGGTACACCCGACGCACTTGTCGGTGTCGAGCGTGACGGAATGGAACAAGGTTTCCATAATAAACCTCCTTTGTGGGGAGTTATACGAGAACGGTCATGGTGATACGGGTACCCTTGCCGATCTCGGTGTCGATGATCAGATCATCGGTGTATTTTTTGATGTTGGGCAGACCCATACCTGCGCCGAAACCGAGGTTACGCACCGTTTCGGACGCGGTGGAATAGCCCTCTTGCATCGCTTTTTCGATGTCGGGGATGCCGGGACCTTGGTCGGTGAGCACCACCACCACGCGGTCGGCTTCAATGTCCACGTCGGCAACACCGCCGCCCGCGTGGATGACCATGTTGATCTCGCCCTCGTACATCGCGATGGCGACTTTACGGATCACGTCGGGGCGAAACCCGAGTTGTTTGAGTTTGGCTTTGACGGCGCCCGACGCTTCGCCCGCACGGGTAAAGTCGTCAGCCGACACCGTGTAATGCAGTTGAATGTTCACACGGTCACCGCCTTACTGTTCGCCGCCGGTGAGGCCGTGGGAATAGAGCAGTCCGCACGCGGTGAACATCCGCAGTTCGGTGGAAAGCAGCACCATCCCGCGCTCTTTCGCGAGGTCGATCATCTCGTCAGAGGGGGTCTTGCCGCGCACGAACACGATGCACACCATATCCATCATTTCCGCCGTGCGAATGACCTGCATATTCACAAGCCCCGTCAGCAGTACCGCTTGCTCCTTCACGTAGGCGAGCACGTCGCTCATCATATCGCTGCCGCAGGCGCCCAGCACCTCGGTATCGAGATTGTCACCGCACACCACGGTGGCGTTTAAAATGTTGGCAATATCCGCAATGGTCATAAAAACATCCGCCTTTCACATATCCTTGCATAATAGTATACTTGGTTTTTACTCGTTTGGCAAGTCACTGTTGTGAATTTGCATAATTTATATATTTACTTAATGACAAATTTCGGCAGGTGTGTAAAAATACAGATTTGCCGTTGACTATGGCGCTTTAGTGTAGTAAAATAAATCTAATGTATTTTTAAATCTATCAGGAGGAATGTATCATGGCAAGAGTTTACAATTTTTCGGCCGGCCCCTCGACGCTGCCGGAAAGCGTTCTGCGCATCGCTGCAGACGAGATGTTGGACTATCAGGGGTCCGGACAGTCCGTTATGGAGATGTCCCATCGATCGAAGACCTACGATGCCATCATCAAAGAATGTGAGGCTCTGTTGCGCGAAGTGATGAACATTCCGAGCAACTATAAAGTCCTCTTTTTGCAAGGCGGCGCGTCGTCTCAATTCGGTATGATCCCGCTCAACCTGATGAACGGCAGCGGCAAGGCTGACTTCAACATCACCGGTCAATGGGCCAACAAGGCGTATCAGGAATCCGCCCGTTACGGCGAAGCGCACATTGTTGCCAGCTCCAAAGACAAGACGTTCTCCTACATCCCCGCGTGGAAAGCGGAAGATTTCACCGAAGATGCCGATTTTGTGCACATCTGCGTCAACAACACCATCTACGGTACCCGTTTCACCGAGTTGCCCGAAACCGGCAACGTGCCGCTGATCGGTGACATTTCGTCCTGCGCCCTGTCCGAGCCGATCGATGTGTCGAAATTCGGTATGTTGTACGCCGGCGCGCAAAAGAATATGGGCCCTGCGGGTCTGACGGTGGTCATCATCCGTGAAGACCTCATCGGCAACGCGCGTGACATCACCCCGACCATGTTCAACTACAAGACCCACGCGGACAACGATTCCATGTTCAACACCCCGCCTTGCTATGCGATCTACATCTGCAAATTGGTGCTCGAGTGGATCAAAAACGAGATCGGCGGTCTCGAGAATATGAAAGAGATCAACGAAAAGAAAGCCGCTGTTTTGTACGACTTCCTCGATTCGTCCGAAATGTTCAAGGGCACGGTGGAGAAGAAAGACCGTTCGCTGATGAACGTCCCGTTCGTCACCGGCAACGAAGAACTCGATGCCAAATTCGTCAAAGAAGCGGCCGCGGCCGGCTTTATCAACCTCAAGGGTCACCGTTCGGTGGGCGGTATGCGCGCTTCCATCTACAACGCGATGCCGATCGAAGGCGTGGAAAAATTGGTGGCCTTTATGAAGGCGTTTGAGGAGAATAACAAATGAACATTTTAACGCTTAACAAGATCGCCGCCTGCGGTACCGACCGCTTGGGTGCGAACTACACCGTGGGTGACGCGGTGGAAAATCCCGAAGGCATTTTGGTGCGCTCTGCCGCGATGCACGAGATGGACTTCCCGTCCTCCCTGCTCGCCGTTGCCCGTGCCGGTGCCGGTGTCAACAACATTCCGCTCGACCGCTGCAGTGACGCGGGTATCGTGGTGTTCAACACCCCCGGTGCCAACGCCAACGCGGTGAAAGAACTCGTGATCGCGGGCTTGTTCCTCGCGTCCCGTAAAGTGGTGCCCGCGATTGAGTGGGCCGCGACCCTCAAAGGCAAGGGCGCCGAAGTGGGTAAACTCGTCGAAAAAGGCAAAAGCCAATTCGCGGGTCCCGAAATTCTGGGCAAAAAACTCGGTGTCATCGGTCTCGGTGCCATCGGTATCAAGGTCGCCAATGCGGCTTTGGCGCTCGGTATGGACGTGTATGGGTACGACCCGTATTTGTCGGTCGATGCCGCGTGGAGCCTCTCCCGTTCGGTGCATCACGCCGCCAATATGGAACAGATTTTTGCCGAATGTGATTACATCACCATCCACGTGCCGCTCAACGATGGTACCCGCGGTATGGTGAACGCCGATACCATCGCCACCATGAAAGACGGCGTGCGCATCCTCAACTTTGCGCGCGGCGAACTGGTGGACAGCGACTCGATGCTGAAAGCGCTTGCCGACGGCAAAGTGGGTTGCTACGTGGTGGACTTCCCCTCCGACGAGATGCTCGGCGTGGAAAACGTGGTGGCGATCCCCCACCTGGGCGCTTCCACCCCCGAAAGCGAAGACAACTGCGCGATGATGGCTGCCGACGAGATCAAAGCGTATCTCGAAGAGGGCATTATCGTGAACTCCGTCAACTTCCCCGCGATGGAGATCGCGCGTTCCACCGCCTGCCGCGTGTGCGTGTTGCACAAGAACGTGCCCAACATGGTGGCGCAGATCAGTGCGGTCATTTCGGAGGTCGGTGTCAACATTGACACCATGACCAACCGTTCCAAGAAAGACAACGCCTACACCGTGCTTGACGTGGAAAGCGTGGTGGCGGACGACGTGCTCGCCAAGATCGCCGCGATCGACGGTGTCATCCGCGTGCGCAAAATCTAAATCGTTTGTAAACAAAGAAGCCTTGGCATTGGCGTGATACTCCAAGCGGAGTATCACGCCAGTTCTATTCGCCTGCGGCGAGTTCTATTGCTACGCAGTGTTATTCGGCTTACTCCGAGTGATATTTGCTTCGCAAGTTTATGAGCGAATAGAATATCACTGAAGCCGCAAGGCTTCAATATCACTTTCTTTTGGAAATATCTCGCCACAGGCGAGGTTTTTTCAAAAGAAAATATCACGCTGACCTTAGTCAGCATATCACTTAACAGACAAAAAGAAAGAGAAGACTCGTTGATATACGAATCTTCTCTTTTCTGTTGCTCTGTGGGTTTGGGCCACCGCCCAAGTGCATTTGTGCATACAAATGCGATGCTGGTTCTTAACAGAAATAGGTATGATTACAAATTCTCCGATAAGAACAATAACGATTGCGCCAAGGCTTCTTTTGTGATAAGATGGGGGTAAGATCGTGAGGTGTGCGGCGGGAGGCGGAACACCTCCCCTACGAGATGGCTGCGAGATTGCGGGAGGGATTGTAGGGGACGGCGCCACGACGTCCCGCTGTTTGGACAGTCCGGGAGGTCTGTCCCTATAATGGAGAAACGAGATTGTGTGAATAACAAGGACGGTGAAACGATGGCAGTAAGTACGATTTGGCGCACGGTGGGCGGTGTGCTCGGCGGTGTGTGTTTGTTGTGGGGTGCTTTGCCCCTGATAGCCAGCCGCATCCACACGGGATGTGTGACGATGATCGGCGTCGGCGCGGTGGTGATGCTTATTTGTTGGCGGTGGCGCCAAACGGTGGCGCTTTGGCAACGCGTGTGGGAAACCGTGCTCGGCAAAACGGTGCTCATCACGCTCACGGCGCTTGTCGGCGCGGTGATGGTGCTGTTTGTCGTGGTATCGTGTATGATGGCGGCGGCCGCGTGCCGCCCTGCGCCCGAAAACGCCACGCTTGTCGTGCTCGGCGCGGGTCTGCGCGGCGAGCGCCCCAGCCGTACGTTGCGCGAGCGGTTGGCAGTCGCGTATGACTATTTAACGGAGCACCCCGACGCGGTGTGTATCCTAACCGGCGGACAAGGGCCCGACGAACGTATCTCCGAAGCGGAGGCGATGCGTCGTTGGTTGGTGGACAAAGGCATCGACGAGGGGCGGTTGTATCTGGAGGACAAGTCCACCAGTACCGACGAAAATTTTGAATTTTCGCGGCAGGTGGCGCAGCAACACGGCCTGTCGTTGAACGCGGCGGTGGTGACGCAGGAATTCCACCAATGCCGCGCGCAACTGCTTGCCAAAAAGCACGGATTTGACACGGTCGGCGCGGTGACGGCGCATACCAAATGGGACCTGTTTCCGTCCTATTGGATCCGCGATTTTGCGGGGTTGTGTCGCTTGTTTTTGCTCGGGCGATAGGTTATGACGATATTGTAACATTCGTTGACTTTTCTCGAACCGTATGATACCATTCGAAGCGTATTTGTGTAAGAAGTATTGTCACGGTTAGGAAAAGGAAATGCGTTATGATCGTTAACGAAGTGGCTGTCAAAAGAAAACAAGTATATAAGCGGCCTCGTACGCAGATCGGGCAAAAAGTCATCCTGCCGTACGAAGCGGATCGCGAGTACTTTGTGCCGTCGCTCGGGGAATTGCCCAAACGCCCACTTTATTCGCTCGGCAAACGCCTGTTTGACATTGGGTTGTCCCTTGTGTTGCTCCTTATATTGGCCATCCCGATGATGATTATGGGGCTTGCCGTGTGGGGCACGTCGAAGGGCAAGGCGCTGTATAAGCAAGAGCGATTGGGACTGGGTGGCAAACCGTTTTACATTTTAAAATTCCGTTCGATGGTGGACGATGCCGAGAAAGACGGCGCACAATGGTCGCAGGGCGACAAAGACCGTCGCATCACCAAAGTGGGGATGTTCCTGCGCAAAACGCGGTTTGACGAGTTGCCGCAGCTCTTTTGCATCCTGCAAGGTACCATGTCGTTCGTGGGCCCCCGTCCCGAGCGGCCGATGTTCTACGAAGAGTTTGAAAAGTACATTCACGGGTTCAGCGAACGTCTGAAAGTGAAACCCGGCCTCACAGGCTTTGCCCAAGTCAACGGCGGGTACGATCTGCGCCCCGAGCAAAAGATCGTGTACGACATTGATTATATCAAAAATCGCTCGTTCTGGGGCGATATCAAATTGATCTTACAAACGGTCGCCATCGTGTTCAACCACAACGGTGCGAAATAACAAACAAGCGGACAGAAACCACGTTTCTGTCCGCTTTCTTTATTACACGGTATACCCGTCGGGGTTTTGGGATTGCCAACGCCAGGTGTCGCGGCACATATCTTCCACGCCGAACTGCGCCGTCCAGCCGAGCAGTTCTTTTGCTTTGGCGGGGTTGGAATAGCAGGTGGCCACGTCGCCGTCGCGGCGGGGAGCAATGACGTAGGGGACCGGCACGCCGTTGACCGCTTCAAAAGTCTTGACGAGTTCCAGCACGCTGATGCCGTTGCCGGTGCCGAGGTTGATGGCTTCCACACCCGTGTGGGCGCGGGCGTAATCCACCGCGCACACGTGCCCGCACGCAAGGTCCACCACGTGGATGTAGTCGCGCACGCCGCTGCCGTCGGGCGTGTCGTAATCGTCACCGAACACCGACAGTTTTTCGCGTTTGCCGACCGCCACTTGCGAGATGTACGGCATCAGGTTGTTGGGGATGCCGTTGGGATTTTCACCGATGCGACCGCTTTTGTGC
>JAFSFY010000063.1 GCA_017434985.1 Clostridia bacterium
ACCAACCAATGGAAAAAAGACTCGGTTGGTTGGGTATACCTTGACCACAACGGTCGTATGCTGACAAACAGTTGGGTGCAAGACTCGGTCGGTTGGTGCTACGTTGGTGCCGACGGCTACGCCGTCACCAAGTGTTGGAAGAAAGACAGCATCGGTTGGTGCTACCTCGACGAAAACGGGAGTATGACCAAATCCGAGTGGGTGTACGACGGCGGACATTCGTATTACCTGGATGCGGACGGTTACATGGTGACCGGCACCCGCGTCATCGACGGTACGACCTACAAGTTCAACGCGAGCGGTATGTTGATGGCATAAAATAAACCTCCGACGAAACTTCGTCGGAGGTTTTTGCTGTGTGAAAATGGGAACAATTCGGCGGGAAATTATGGGACAAAGCCTTGAATTTGGCAAAAAGGTATGGTACACTGAATATATCTCTGCAATCGGCGCGATTGCAAACAAAAAAGAGGAGAGGATACCATGAAAAAAGCAATTTCCTTCGTGCTTGCGGTGGCGTTGCTGTTGTGCGTGTTGCCCCTTGGCACGATGGCGGCACCCGTGAACATGTCGGGCGATACGGGCGATTGCCAATGGAATTTGGTCGACGGCGTGATGACCATTTCGGGCGAAGGCCGTATGGAAGACTATTGGTGGAGCGGTATGCGTCCGTGGCAATGGGAAAAGATCACCAAAGTCGTGATCGAAGAAGGTGTCACCTACATCGGTGAAAGCGCTTTCTGCGACCTGGCGACCTTGACCGAAGTTGTGATCCCCGACACGGTGGAACGCATCGGTTACAGCTCGTTTGCGTACACCGGTCTGAAAGAGGTTACCATTCCCGCGGGCGTGAAATACATTTCGCCCTGCGCGTTTGAGGAATGCGAACTTCGCTCGGTGACCCTGAACGAAGGCTTGGAAACCATCGACGGTTCCGCCTTCAGCGGCAACGACAATCTGAAAAGCATCCACATTCCGAGCACCGTAACCGGTATTTTCAACGGGGCTTTTGCCTACTGCACCTCCTTGGAGAATATTTCGGTGGCGTCGAACAGCCTCCACTATGCGACGCTTGACGGCGTGTTGTTCGACCGTCAAGGAACGACGCTGATGCTGTATCCGGCCGGCAAACCGGCGGCCGCCTACACGGTGCCCGGTGGCGTGCAAGCGATTGATCCCAATGCGTTTGCAGCCTCGGCGGTGACGGCGGTGACCTTGCCCGCTTCGGTGAAGGCGATCGGTTATTCGGCGTTTTACTCCTGCAAAAACCTGAAGAGCTTTACGATTCCGGAAACGGTGACCGAAGTGGCCGGCGACGTATTTTCCCACTCCGGTTTGGAGAGCGTGAAGTTGAACAGCAATATGACCGCCATTCCCGAAGGGATGTTCAACTATTCGGCACTGAAATCCATTGAACTCACTGACAACATTCAACGCATCGGTTGGGCGGCGTTCTCGGGTTGCAAAAACCTGAAGAGCGTGGTGATCCCCGATTCGGTAAACTACATTGAAAGCAGTGCGTTTTCGTACAGTGGCTTGACCTCGGTCAAATTGGGCGCGGGCGTCAAGTCGATCGACGAATGCGCCTTTATGGGCACCGCGTTGACGTCGGTTACCATCCCGAACGGCGTGACGGAATTGGCGTATGCGGCGTTCAGAGATTGCGAGTCTTTGTCGGAATTGGTCGTTCCCGATTCGGTGGTCAGCATCGGCACCTTCGCCGTGGAAGGCACCGTTTGGAAAGACCGCAACAGTGAAGACGAAGTGTACATCGGCCCGGTGTTGTACGATTGGGAAGGTGACCTTGAGCCCGGTGCGCACATTGTGGTGAAAGACGGTACGACGGCGATCAGCAGTAGCGTTTTTGCCTACCGCAGTGTGGCTTCGCTCGTGTTGCCCGCCTCGGTGCAACGCATCGGTTACGAAGCGTTCTACGGTACCGGTTTGTACGATATTTGGTACGAAGGTTCCGAGGAACAAAAAGAAGCGATCGACATTATGCACGGGGCGTTCAACAACCCGAACCTGAGATGGCATTACAACACCTGCAGCGGTGAGCACACGTACGACGATCCCAAGGATCTGGTGTGCAACAAGTGTGAATGGAAACGCGAACACGACGACAGCGGTTGGGCGACCAAAAACGGCAAGTGGCAGTACTTCAAACACGGTGACTTGGTGGCCAACCAATGGTTGCAAGACGGCGATGTGTGGTACTATTTTGGTTCCGACGGCTATATGAAGACCAACCAATGGGTCGAGGACCGCGCGGGCTGGTGCTATGTGGGTGCCGACGGCAAACAAGTTTTCAACGCGTGGGTGCCGGACGGTGACGGCTGGGCGTACATCGGTGCGAACGGATACCCCGAGACCAACGCTTGGAAACAAGACAACACGGGTTGGCTCTACGTGGGTGAGAACGGCCGCACGGTGACCGAACAATGGAAGCAATCGAACGGCAAGTGGTATTACCTCGGCGCCAACGGCTATATGCTCAAAAACACATGGCAACTCGATTCGATCGGTTGGTGCTATCTCGGTGCCGACGGTGCGATGAAGACCAATGCGTGGATCAAAGACAGCGTCGGTTGGTGCTATGTGGGTGAGAGCGGCTACATCGTGAAAAACAATTGGGTGCTTGACGGCGGCAAGTGGTATTACCTGGATGAATTTGGGTATATGCTGGCGAACACCTGGCAACTCGACAGCAAAGGTTGGTGTTACCTCGGTGCCGACGGCGCGATGAAGGTGAACAGTTGGATCAAAGACAGCGTCGGTTGGTGCTACGTGGGTGCGAACGGCTACTGCGTGACCAACAATTGGGTGAAAGACTCGGTCGGCTGGGTGTACCTTGACCACAACGGCCGTATGCTCACGAACAGCTGGGTGCAAGACTCGGTCGGTTGGTGCTACGTCGGAAAAGACGGTTACGCCGTCACCGAGTGTTGGAAGAAAGACAGCATCGGTTGGTGCTACCTCGACAAAAACGGGAGTATGACCAAATCCGAGTGGGTGTACGATGGCGGCAGTTGGTATTACTGTGACGCCAACGGTTACATGGTGACCGGCACCAAGGTGATCGACGGCAAAACCCACAAATTCAACTCTGCCGGTATTTGGCAGGGATAACAACGAAACAAACCTCCGACGAGCCATCGTCGGAGGTTTTGCTTTGTAAGCGAGGGTGTGCGAACGGGTCGGTTCGCCGAGCGGGGGGTTGCTCCCGCCGTTTTCTTGTTCGGCGGCGTGAAAATGCGGCACATTCAAGGGTGTTTATGGAAAAAGTGGTTGTAAATGGCCACTGTTTATGGTACAATTATCGTGGCTATATCCATAATGCGATCGGATAAACGGAAAGGAGGATGCGGTATGCAACTGCGAGAAAAGTGGAACAGTCTTTCGTTCGCGCAGGTGGTGCTGTATGCCTCTTTTTTCTTTGTCGGCATCTTTCACGAATACCAATCCTGCGTGTTGGCGATTGCGTTGCTCGTGTGGTTGATCGTGGAAGCGGTCAAGCACGATCGGTTGACGATCGAGATCACCTGGCCGTTTATCGCGGCGGTGGTATTGATGCTTGGCTACGCCGTGACGCCGCTGTGGGCGATCGACCGCGGGGAAGCGGTGTTCGGCTTCTTTAAATTTTTGCCGTTGCCGTTATACGGGCTTGTCTTGATGCAACGGCAACACGACCGCGAACGCATCATTCGCGCCTTACCGTACATATCCACCGTCATCACGGTAATATCCATCGTGTGTATGTTTTTGCCGGGGCTTGGCGACTATTTCGCGGTTTCGGGTCGTTTGAGCGGATTGGTGCAATACCCCAATACCTTTGCGATGATGTTGCTGGTGTCGGAACTCGTGCTAATCACGGGAGAACGGCTGCACAAGAAAGAGATTGCGTGTACGCTGATCCTCCTCATCGGCATTGTGGCCAGCGGCAGCCGTACGGTGTTTGTGTTGGCGGTGCTGTTTAACGTGTTGGCGCTTATTTTCAACAAAAACAAAAAAGTGCGCGTGGTGGCACTCGCCAGCATGGTGATCGGCGTACTGTTGGTGTTCGCGGTGTGTTTGCTCACCGGCAACATCGCGGTGGTGATGCGCTACTTTAAAATTTCCCTTACTCAAAGTACCTTTGTGGGACGCTTGTTGTATATTTCCGACGCATGGCCGATGATGCTCAAATACCCCTTCGGTATGGGCTTCCTCGGGTACCATTACGTGCAACAAAGCATTCAAACGGGCGTGTATGCGGTGCGCTACATCCACAACGACCTGTTGCAGATCGTGTTGGACGTGGGTTGGATCCCCGCGCTTGTATTGGTTTTTGCGTTGATTCGCAGTGTGTGTGCAAAAGAAACGCCCGTACGCAACAAACTCGTGTTGGCGGCGATGACCATGCACGCGTGTTTTGACTTTGACTGGCAGTATCTGTCGGTGTTCCTGATGGCGTTTTTGTTTATGACCGCGCCGTCCATCAAAACGGTGACGGTCACCCGTTGCCGCGCGGCAGTGGGGTCGGTAGGCGGTGTGTTGACCGCCGCGTGTGTGTATTTCGGCATTATCACCGCCGCCATCCGTTTCGAACGGTTTGACGTGGCACGTGCGCTGTACCCCGTGAGTACGCAGTGCGAGATCGCGTTGTTGCAAAACATCAGCGATCCGCAAAAAGCGGAGGTGGTTGCCGACCGCTTGTTGGCACGCAACCCGCACGTGGCGGTGGCTTACAGTGTGAAAGCGCGCAGTGCGTATGCACGCGGGGACTTTGGCCGCGTGATCGAATTTAAGCGAAAAGCCTTGCAGGCCGCCCCGTTTTCGCGCGCGGAATACGTGGAATACGGGTATATGTTGGTCAACGGGGTGCGGTTGTATCAACAAGCCAACGACGCGGACAGTGCCGGCGTTTGCAAAAAAGAACTCATCAACATTGCCCGTTCCTTGACCGAACTGAAAGAAGAGCGATTAAGCGAATACGGCGCGATGATCGATACGCAGATGAACTATTCGCTGCCGTCCGATCTCGCCTCCTACATCAAGAAGTTGGAGGAAGAATGAGATGAAACGATGGATAGCGATCTGGTTGACGGCGGCAACGGTGCTGTGTATGGGCAGCGGTTGTGCCGCCGGCAAAGGCGTGACGGTGTGTGACGCGAGCGGTGAGGTGATCGCCACCCCGCGGTCGACCAAGACGGTTGCCGGCACGTTACGCGACGGCACGTATGAAAGTTACGTGACCTACGCACTTGAAGAAGCGATCGCGGTGTTGGCCGCCGCAACGGACGGTGACACGGGAGCGGCACAAAAAGCGCTGTTTCGCGGCGACTACACGGTGCACACGTTGCTGGACCCCGCGGTGCACGCCGCCGCACAGGAGACCTATGCGGCATACGAGGGCGAAAACCTGCCGTTCGGATGTGCGGTACTCGATTACAGCGGCGCGGTGGCGGCCATTTACAGCGGCGGCGAGGAACTGTTCGCGCTGAAAAGTCATTCGCCCTGTTCCGCCATCAAACCGCTCAGCGTGTACGCGCCCGCCGTGGAATTCGGCGTGGCGGATTGGGGCACGCAGTGGAAAGACGCGCCCTACAAAAAAGTGACCGACCTGGCGGGCAACGTGTCCTTGTGGCCCACCAATGCGCGCGGCGATTACACCAACGAACCGACGTCGATGTACGAGTGTGTTCAGCAATCGCTCAACACGGCGGCGGTGCACTGCCTCAAAAAGGTGGGCGTGCAAAAGTCACTGTCGTTTTTGACCGATCGGCTCGGCATCAACGTGGCGTATGAACAAAACAAAGCGGTGCTGGAAGGCGAAGACGAAGTGATCGGCAACGTGGCGATGGGCTTTTTGTACAACGGGTTTACACCGCTTCAGTTGGCCGGATACTTCCAAATCTTCGGCAACCACGGCGCGTACGCCGTGCCGCATTGCGTTGACAAGATCTGCGATGCCGACGGCAACGTGGTGTACGCCTTTGCTGCGAAACAAACGCAGGTGATCGAAGACGATACGGCGTACATTCTCAATCGCTTGTTGCAAAGCGTGGTGTTGCCCGGCGGCACCGCCAAAGCCGCCCGTGTGGACGGCACCGAAGTGGTGGGCAAAACCGGTACGAGCGACGAAGATAACTGGTTCGTGGGGCTAACGCCCGATTATTGCTGTGCGATATGGCACGGCAACCGTGAGGACGGGCGCAACACGGCACCGCAACTGTTTACCAACGTGTTTGCCAAAATGCCGTCCCCGAAAACGGCCCAATTCGCGGTTCCCGATTCGGTGGAACGCGCGGTATGTTGTATGGACAGCGGGTTGAGGGCTTCGGCCTTGTGCCGCAACGTCCAAGTCGGCTATTATGCGGCAAGTCGCCTCCCGACGACTTGCGACGTGCATTGATATATAACGCAAAGACCAAAAAATTCAGAAAGAAGTGTGGTAGGATGGGTAATATGAAGAGATGGCTCGCCTGTTTCTTATCCCTGACACTGCTCGTCGTATCGCTGCCGTTCGGTGCGCTTTCGGTTGCGGCCGAAGAGATCGATTACGGTGCGATGACGGCCGACGAGTGGTATTGTATCGACATCACGGAACCGGGAGATTCCGTGACGATGACCTTCACGCCGAAAGTGAGCGGACGCTATATGTACGCGGCACTTTCGCCGGAGACGGAAAATTGGTGGGAAATGTCGAGCACGACCGGTAACATCTTTGATGCTGACGGCAATTACGTGAGTGACGTGCTCCACGGACTTAACAACGACTTCCGCATTTACGCGGATCTGGTGGCGGGGGAGACGTATACCTTGATCACGAGGTATACGGACAGTAGCGCTATCGGTTCGTACGATCTCATTATGTCGTTGGTGCCGTTTGTGGCTATCTCGTTTGAAGATATTGCGATTGCGAAGGATTCCTACGTGGGCACGCGCAACGAATACGACGAGGACAACAACTTTGTCGGCGAATGCGAATATTACAATCACAAATGCGCGGCGAAGTACAAACTGACCATGCGGGACGGCACCGTTGTGTATCAAGAGGGCGAAGGATTCTATATGGATCGGATCTATTATTCGCTCGAAGTGATCGAAGACGGTCAGTCGATAGATAACAAATGGGAAGCGGGTAACACCTACGCGGCCACCGTTGGTTTGGTGGGCACCGAGGTCGTCGGCAAGTACAACGTGACCATCGAAGACACGCCGATCGAGTCGATCGTGGTGGAGCCGGTGCAGATTCTGCAGAAAACCAACGGCAGCTACCGTTCCGATTCGCTGTATGACGAAAACGGCGATTACATGGGGACGACAGAGGAATATTACGCGTATTCGTTCTGGCCGATCCACTACGTCATCACGCTCAAAGACGGCAGTGTCTATGAAGACGATGGTTTCTACTACAACGGGGAATGGCATAATCTCAATTACGTCAGTTCCTACGACACCGACCAATCGTACGACAACCAATGGTTGCCCGGCAACACCTACACGGTGACCGACAGCATCCTGGGTTTTGAGTTCTCGTACGAAGTGGAGATCATTGATTCGCCGATCGCCTCCATTGAGGTGAAACCGGTCGAGTTGGTGCAAGGCTTGCACGGGGGTTATACCCGCGATCAGTTGTATGACGAAGAGGGCTATTTCGACGGTCAAACGGAGAAGTATTGGGCCTATGAGGTCCAACCGCAGGAGTACATCATCACCTTGAAAGATGGCAGTGTATACGAAAACGAGGGCTTCTTATTCCAAAACCGTTGGTATGGTATGTCTTGGCGTTCGCCCGGTGAAACCGGCCAATCGTATGACAACCAATGGTTGCCCGGCAACACCTACACGGTGACCGACGAAATTGCGGGATTTAAATTTTCATACGACGTGAGCATCACCGAATTGCCGATCGCCTCCATCGAGGTGGAACGGGTCGAAATCGTGGAAGAAACGAACGGTTATTTCGCGGTCGATGCGATCTATGACGAGATGGGGAATTACGTAGGGGAGACGGACGAATATTTCCGCTATTATCCCCACATGCGTAATTTCACCATCACGCTCAAAGACGGTACCGTTTACGAAAACGAGGGTTTTACGTACAAGGATTATTATCTGCGTCCCAGTGGATTGGAAGAATGGGAAACGGATCAGTCCTATGAAAATCAATGGACGCTCGGCAACACCTATACGCTGGACTGCACCCTTTGCGGCGTGCCGTACAGCTACGAGGTGGCGATCGTGGAGTCGCCGATCGCATCGATCGACGTTGCGCCCATACAGCTCATCGAGAATGATGAACGAAACGGCTATTATCAAACGGAGTCGCTGTGGGACGAAAACGGCAACTACATCGGCGACACCGAGGAGTACTTCGTGTATTCGTTCCGCGTGCCGCAATACACCATCACGCTGAAAGACGGTACGGTGTACGAAAACGAAGGAATCAGCTTCAATGACGTCTGGTACGACATCGGCTGGGTAGAGGGGCGTGCCACCGATCAGTCCTATGAAAACCAATGGACGGTTGGCAACACCTACACGACGACGCAGAAGATCCTCGGCTTTGAGTATACGGTCGAAGCGGAGATCATTGACACCCCCATCGCGTCGATCGAATTTGACAAGGTGAAGGTGATCGAAAAACTCGACGGGTACGAAACTTCCGATTCGCTGTGGGATGAAAACGGCGACTATATCGGCGAAACCGACCTGTATTACGCATACAATTTTGCGATGCCGAACTATACCATCACGCTCAAAGACGGGTCTGTGTATGAAAATGAAGGCTTTAAATTTGGCGGCGAATGGTACGACTTGGGCAGGTGGGTGGACAGAAGGGAAACCGAGCAATCGTATGAAAACCAATGGGCTGCCGGCAACACCTACACGGTGAGCGGCAGTTTGGCCAACTACGAATACACGATCAACGTCGAGGTCATCGACTCGCCGATCGAGTCGATGAAAGTTGACGATGTGACGGTGATCGAAGGTGTTCACGGTTATTACACCACCGATTCGCTGTATGACGAAAACAACGGATATATCGGCGAGTCGGATTTGTACTTCGGTTATGCGTTCCAGATGCCGAATTACACCATCACGCTCAAAGACGGATCGGTGTATGAAAACCAAGGCTTCGATTACGACGGCGAATGGTATGAGCCGCGCTGGTATATCGAGAGCCGACATTCGGGTCAAGATTACGAACATCAATGGACTCCCGGCAACACCTACGCGGTGACGTTGAACCTTGCCGGATACGACTACACCATCAACGTGACCGTCGAGGAGACTCCCGTCGCTTCGATCAAGGTGGACAAACTGCAACTCGTTGAAAAATGGGACGGTTACTACCGCACCGACTCGTTGTGGGACGAATACGGCAATTACCTCGGAGAATCCGACGAATACTACGTGTATTCCTGCTGGGTCGACAATTGTGTCGTTACCATGAAAGACGGCACGGTGTATGAAGACGGCAGTTTCCCCATCGGCGATCGCTGGTATGAGATCGACGGTATGGGCGCGGAAGACACCGATCAGTCTTACGACAACCAATGGACGGTCGGCAACGTCTACACGGTGACCGACCGTGTGGCGGGTGTGGACTTCTCGTACGAAGTGGAGATCGTCGAATCCCCGATCGCGTCGGTGGACGTGAGCAAGGTGATCCTGCTCGAAGAAGGGGACGGCTACTATACGCAGGACGAGATCATTGACGAATACGGCAATTGGGTCGGTTACACGCCGGAATATTTCGTGTACGAATATCGTCCGAACAAGTACACCATCACCCTGAAAGACGGCACGGTGTATCAAGACACCGGCTTCTACCTCAATAACAAATGGGTCAACATTTTCTGGGTGGATTATTACGAAACCGACCAATCCTACGACAATCAATGGACCCTCGGCAACACCTACACGGTGGAGGCCGAACTGTGCGGCGTGCCGTATTCCTACGAAGTGGAAATTACCGATACGCCCATTGCTTCCATCACGGTGGATCCGGTACGTGTGGACGTCGAAAGCAACGGCTATTACACGACCGAAGAGATTTATGATGAAGACGGTAACCACATCGGCGAAACGGACAGCTATTTCGTATATGAGCCGAGCGTGAACAATTACACCATCGTTCTCAAGGACGGCCGTGTGTATAAGAACGATGGCTTTGATTACAACGGTTCGTGGTACAACGTCTGGGATATCGACAGATGGGAGACCGACCAATCCTACGACAATCAATGGACCGTCGGCAACACCTACACCGTGCAAAGAGAATTGCTCGGCTACGAATACGAGGTCGACGTGACCATTCAAAAACCCACCTACAACGACGAGTATGATTACGAGATCGTCGAGAACGGTGTGGTCATTATGGACACCTTCCTGAGTGACGAAACCATCGTCATTCCCGAAGAGATCGACGGTATGCCGGTCATCGGCGTCATCTCGCTCGGTTCGAGATGGAATGTGCGTCATTTGGTGATCCCCGATTCGGTGACGACGGTGGGTCAACAACTGTTCAGCAATTTGTGGAACCTGGAAACGGTGACCTTCGGCAGCGGCATCAGCTACCTGAAGAGTGAAATGTTTGAGTACAGCTACAGCATGGTCAGCTACACCGTTTCGGAAGACAACCCCTACTTCTGCTCGGTAGACGGCGTGCTTTACAACAAAGCGATGGATACCTTAATTGCGTATCCCGTCCGCCGCGGCACCCGTTACACGGTGCCCAAGACGGTGGCCGACATCGACGCACTCGAGGCCCCCATCTACGGCAACCTGCAACTTTCCTTTGAAGAAGGTCACGTGGCGTTCGTCACCATCGACGGTGTCACCTACGACAAGGATATGACCCGCGTGCTCTTCTGCGACAAAGACAAAGAGGGTGTCTACGTGATGCCCGAAACGGTGGAAACGATCGACGGCAAAGCCTTCGAAGATTGCGATCTGCTCACCGAAGTGGTGATCTCGCCCAAGGTCACCGAGATCGTGTACTACACCTTCGCTTCTTGCGACAATCTGCAAGCGGTGGATCTGCCTGCGGGCCTCGTCAGCATCGGCGAAAGCGTGTTCTACAACACGCAAAACCTGACGGAGATCGAGATGCCCGACACGCTCGAGAACATCGGCAATCGTGCGTTTAAACTGTCGGCTATCCCGCTGGTCACCTTGCCCGATTCGATGCAATGGGTCGAATATGAAGCGTTTGCCTTCTCCGGTTTGTCCCAATTGGATCTCGGCAACGGCTTGCAAGGTATTGGTCGCAATGCGTTTAAAGGCACCGCGATCACCGACGTTGACCTGCCCGATTCCTTGTTGGAAGTGGGTATGGAAGCGTTCTGCGATTGTTGGCAACTCAAAGCGCTGACCATCGGCAGCGGCTTGACCTACATTGACGAGTTGACCTTTGCGAACACGGCACTCGAAGAGGTCGTGTTGCCCGAAAACATCGAGTTTGTGGGCTACGGTGCGTTTATGAATTCCGCACTCACCAACGTGGTGTTTGAGAATCCGGCAGTGGACATCGGCACCTCTGCGTTCAGTTACACCAATCTCAAGACCTTGAAATTGGGCGACAAGACGGAACGCATCTCTCGTTACGCGTTCCGCGAAACCGACATCACCGAGATCGACATTCCCGACAGCGTGACCCGTATCGTGTACGGCGCGTTTATGGATTGTGAATCACTGGCGGATATTCGCATTCCCGACAGCGTGATGTACATCGGTGCTCACATCTTTGACGGTACCGCGTGGTACGATGCGCAAAGCGACGGCGTGATCTATCTGAATCACATCGCCTATTCGTGGAAAGGCGATATGCCCGAAAAACACAAAGCAGCGCTCAAAGAAGGCACCACGGTGATTGCCGACAACGCTTTTGAAGAACTGCACAACCTGCGCGTGATGGAATTGCCCGAAAGCCTGGAAGTGATCGGCGAGCAAGCGTTCTACGGCTGTACGGGACTGCGCGAGATCCACATCCCCGCGGGCGTGTACAACATTGGATACGGCGCCTTTGCGGGTTGCCGCAACCTGACCGTTACGGTGGATGAAAACAGCCCGTACTTCGAAGTACACGACGGTATGCTGGTCAGCAAAAAAGGTGAGATCATTTGGGATCCTGCCACCGAAGTGGTGACGAACCTGTACGTGGATCGGTATCCCAACAAGCGCACCTACCTCGTGGGTGAAGAATTTGACCCGACGGGTATGGTGCTGTCGGCCTATTACCGCAGCGGTTATCTCGAGAAGTTGACCGACGGATTTGAGGTGCACGGGTTTGATTCCTCCGTGTCCGGCAGCTGTGCGTTGAGTTTCTCCTACAACGGCGCGTACACCAATCCGTGGGATATCGTGTACGTTACGGTGACCGACCACGTGTCGGTAGCGGGCGTGAAACTGTCGCACAGCGATCTTCACCTCCTCAAAGGCGAAACGACCACCATCACGGCTTTCGTTGTCCCGTACGATGCGACCAATCAAGACGTGGTTTGGGAAAGCAGTGATCCTTCGGTCGTGGCGGTGGAAGGCGGCGTTATTGTGCCCTTGCAACCCGGCGAAGCGATTATCACCGTAACGACGGTGGAAGGCAAACATCAAGCAACCTGCCGCGTGACGGTGGAATGTGCGCACAACTTCACCACCGAAGTTCCCGCCAAACCCTCCACCTGTTTGCAACACGGTCACGGAGCGTACGTCATTTGTGACGAATGCGGTGTCGTGATCGAAGGCAGCGATGCCGAATTGCCGCGCGCCGACCATACGGGCGGCGTGGCGACCTGTCAGAAACAGGCTGTCTGCGACGTGTGTAAACAACCTTACGGCGAGTTGGCCGACCATCGTTTGGTGAACGTTCCCGCCAAACCCTCGACCTGTATTGAGCACGGTCACGGTGCCTACGTCGTCTGTGACGAATGCGGCATCATCACCGAAGGCAGCGACGCCGCCTTGCCGTTTGCCGACCATACGGGCGGCATGGCCTCTTGTGTGGAAAAAGCGGTTTGCGACGTGTGTAAACAACCCTACGGCGAGTACGGTGACCACCGTTTGACCGGACACGAAGCGGTCGCGCCGAACCACTATCACGGCGGTAACATTCAGTATTACAGTTGCGACCTGTGTAAGAAATTGTTCGATGACAGCGTCGCCACCAACGAAATTCAAGAAGAAGACACCAAACTCCCGCAGATCCCGCACGACTTCAGCGGCGATTGGCAATTCGACGGTGATCAGCACTGGAAACGTTGCTCTTGCGGTGAAGTGAATGGTAAAACTCCTCACGATTACGACAGCGTGTGCGACGAGTTCTGCAACACCTGCGGTGCCAAGCGCGAAGCTCCGCACGCGACCAGCGGTGCCTGTGACACGGCGTGTAATCTCTGCGGCGTGGCACTGGATACCACCGTTCCGCACAGTTACGACAACGCCTGCGACGGCGAGTGCAACGTGTGTAAAGAGACCCGCGACGTGGAGCACACCTACAGCAGCGAATGGGATGCCACCTGCGACGTGTGCGGTAACGTGCGCGAAGTGACCTTCACCGGTTGGGCGTCCGAAAACGGCAAGTGGTACTACTACCAAAACGGCAAACTGCTGAAGAATCAGTGGCGTGCCGACAGCATGGGTTGGTGCTACCTCGGTGCCGACGGTGCGATGATGACCAATGCGTGGGTGCGCGACAGCCAAGGCTGGTGCTACGTCAGCGGCAACGGTTACATCGTGAAGAACAATTGGGTGCAAGACGGCGGCAAGTGGTACTTCCTCAACGCGGACGGCTATATGCTGTTCAACACCTGGCAAAAGGATAGCCTCGGTTGGTGCTACCTCGGCAACGACGGTGCGATGATGACCAACGCGTGGCTCAAAGACAGCCAAGGCTGGTGCTACGTGGGTGCCAACGGCTACTGCCTGACCGACCAATGGATGCAAGACTCCGTGGGTTGGGTGTATCTGGATGCCAACGGTCGTATGGTCACCTCCTCGTGGATCAAGTCCGGCGGCGAATGGTATTACCTGGATGCCAACGGCTATATGAAGTCGAATATGTGGATGCGCGATTCCATCGGCTGGTGCTATCTCGGCGAACGCGGCGCGATGGTGACCAACGCGTGGGTCAAAGACAGCGTGGGCTGGTGCTACCTCGGCGCCGACGGCTACGCCGTGACCAACTGCTGGAAGAAAGACAGCATCGGTTGGTGCTATCTCAACAGCAACGGTTCGATGACCAAAAATGAGTGGGTGCCCGACGGCGGCAAGTGGTACTACTGCGAC
>JAFSFY010000064.1 GCA_017434985.1 Clostridia bacterium
AGAATTAATGAAATAAAGAAAGGTGAGGAAGATGATATTAGTAAATACTGATTTTATCAGCGGAAAAGAATTGGAGACGCTATCTCTTGTGAAAGGAAGCACAATTCAATCAAAGCACATTGGCAAAGACATTGCGCAAAGTTTTAAAACGTTGGTTGGTGGAGAACTAAAATCCTATAACGAAATGATGAATGAAGCTCGAGCTCTTGCCACAAAAAGAATGGTTGCAGAAGCCGAAGAATTAGGTGCAGATGCAGTCATAAATATTCGTTATGCTTCTTCTGCCGTTATGCAAGGCGCTGCGGAAGTAATTGTATACGGTACTGCCGTTAAATTCGTTAATAAATAATTTCCCTCTTTTGCTAATAGCACCACAGGCTGCTATCAAGGATATGAAATAATTAAAATTTCATAAGACAATTTATCCGCCCGAAGCAATTCGGGCGGATTTTTGTATTGCAATATTTCCCCTTTGGTGATATACTATCTATAGATTCGATGAATCAAATCTATAATGCATCGTATAAATACGATGCGTGCCCGTTATGGCACAGGTGTTTTTTTGAAACTGAATAAAAGAAACTGCGATATGCGAATTAGACTGACTCCCTATTATTGCGATATGCTGCGAGTCCATTGGCGGATTGATGGTGATAACTATTATTTCATTGCCAGCGGCGTAATGGGAAGTCAGTTTTCTGCGTTCTTATCGGCCGTTTATGGTCTTTACGAAGAGGAAGACCAGTCGCACTATCTTCATTGCAAGTATAATAATGATATCATCCACGAGCATCCACACAATCGCGAGGATAAGAAGCATTGCTTTAAGACAAAAGTAACTTGGGACGGAGAGGGACCGTATTATACAATCACATTTACAAGAATCTGCGAAACCGAAGAGCCGATTCTTGACGCGCACACACCAGACCCTATTCAGGTGAAAATTGAAAGCACCAGACAACCAACTAAAGAATGCATAGTAGATGGCCGTGATTTGTGTTATGCGGTTGCAAGAGGCTGTACAGAAGCGTTGAAAAAATACGGGTTCAAAGGTTACACCAAAACATCGGGAGGCTATGATGTTGGAGATTCTTTTAATGTTGAAAAGCTTTTATTTGTAAAGGCGTATGCTTTGGGAGTGTTGGATATTTGTAAAGCAGAAGAATGCTGGAAGAATCCTAATAGTTGGAGAATAATCGAAGCAACCAGCTTTGAGAAAGAGATGGAACTATTCCTCTTCGATATGTAATTTCCCACTTTTGCGGATAGCACCACAGACTGCAATTAAGGATATGAAATAATTCATAACCGAATAAACAAAATGATCCCCACCGAGTAATCGGTGGGGATCGTTTTGTTACATACGTTTTATGAGTCTCCGAGGAGATGGCAACGCGCCGCCACGTATTCGAACGTTTGCGCGTCGCGGCAAAAGAGAGTGAGGTCGCTCTCGGCGTCGCAAAGCCATTCCCCCGTTGCGTTTTTGACGCGGTCCACGCGGAACACCGCGTAGGAGAATTGCGCACCCGCCATATCCGTGACGGTCAGCACGGTATCGTGTTCGATCTCGTCGCAAAAGCCGAATTGGCTTGGGTGGTCTGCACCGCCGATCACCAACGTACCGTCGTAAGCGCTACCGCAAAAACGACCGACACGCGGTGACAACCACCGTTTCTCCCACCGATCGGCGATCGGGAGGGTCACACCGTGTGAGGGGATTTCCAACAACGCCGCGTAATCGGTACCGTCGATCTCCAACACGGGCATCGCGGTATCGTTGTATTCCTCCGTAATCCCCGCCGTTTTGGCGGGAAGCAACGCATCAAGTTGTGCCGTGACCGCCGCGTTTTGTCGGGCGGTGCGGTGCAACTGCACCTGAAACAGCACCGTCACCAAAAGACTGCAGCCGATCAGGCAGACGCCCGCAAGCAGCGACAATCGTATTCTTTGTTTTTTCATCAGCGCCTCTTTCTGCCGATGCCGAGAATCACCAGCACCATTCCCGACAACGCCATCGCCAAGATCCACGGCAACGGTGTAAACGTTTCGCCCGTATCGGGCGGCGGTTCGGGGGTGACAGAGCGCGTATTGATGATGGAAAACGTGCCGCCGTTTTGGCGAATGCTCACCGTATAACCATTCGGCACCGCGCGTTCCGCCACCGACCAACTACCCGTTTCTTCGGTCACCTGCCACGTATACGACCACTGATTGTCGGCGCTGAGAATTTGGCTTTCCTGCAACACCCCGTCACGATAAATATCCACCGTGACTTCCCTTGGTCGGGCGGCGCGGTCGCCGTCGTCCTGCCACAGTTTGGTAACGGTATAGCGCGCGGTGGGCACGTGGCGCGTGCATTTGGGTTTGGCTTCCACATGATACTCGTACGAGCCGTCCGCCTGCGGTGTGGGAACATACACCAAGAAACGATTAAAGGTGTAGCGCCCTTGCGCGTTTTCCGCCGTCACTTCCTGCACGAGGTAGAGCCCTGTTTTCAGTTCGGCAAAACGTGCCGTGCCTTGCGCATCGGTCGCCACCGTGCGGTCGGGAACAATTTGTTCGGCGGCAATGTACGCATTCAGCGTGGTGGCCACCGTTGTCCACTGTGTTTGTTTGGTAATATCGTGAATATTCACGGGATAGGACGAAAACGGCGCAACCAATGAAAAGGTACCGTCCGCCGCCGCTTCGGCCACGCGGAAAACGGCGACCGTGACGTCGGCAAACGCATAACCGTCCCGTTCATAGAACAAGGTGAGTGACGCGTCTTCTTGCGTATTCAGCGGGGCAGCGCTGACGGCAAGGGGACACACCGTCAACAATCCGATCGCCATCACAAGCAACCACGCGAGTATGCGGTTTTTCACGGCAGTTCCTCCTTTCCCGTTTCTTTTTTCACCGGTGCCAGCATCACGTAGAGAAGCAACGCCGCGATGATGGGCAACGCCACGATGGGCATTACCACGAGCGGTTCGATGCGATAGGCTTCGCTTGCCACGTAAATGCTGCGTTTTTGCGACGCGTCCACCTGATGTCCCCGCACCAACAGTCGTTGCGTGTTGATGCCGTAAGGGGTGCAGGTGAGCAGCGTACAGTAATCCTTGTCCTCGACGAGTTGAATCAGGCTACTGTCGTCGGGCTCCACAATGCGAATTTGATCGACCTCGTAGGTAAGCGTACGGTCAAGCACGGTGAAAGTAAAGGTATCCCCGAGTTCCATACGGTCCAAATGGGTGAACAACACCGCCGTGGGCAAACCGCGGTGGGCCGACACCACACTGTGCGTATCGGTTCCGCCGACCGGCAGGCTGGTGCCCTCCAAATGCCCCACCGCCACGCTGAGCACACCTTCGGACGTGCCGTGGTAGACGGGCAGTTCCTGCCCGATCTTCGGGATGGTGATATACCCGATCATTCCCGTGCCGCTGACGTTCAAAATGCGGTGATAGTCGGACAGTTTGGGGTATTCCTGCAACGGGTCATTCAGCGTCCACAGTTTTTGGTTGTAGGCATCCGCCTCGGCAAACACCGCCGTGTAGTCTTCCGGCTTGTACTGCGACAACATTGCCTCGTAGTCCACCACCGCTTCGCTTTGCGTTTTGGAGTTCCAATAACTGCTGATCGAGGGGTATAACAACACGGACAGACCTATAAAAAACGAGACGAGCAAGATAATGGTTGATTTTCGCATTCTCATAGATCCCTCCCTATCGTTATCGTGCGGGGTATCCCGCGGCAGGGGGAATCCCCTGCCGCGGGTTTGTAATACTACCGAAGAATCAGTCCGCGATCTTGGACATTCTCTTCTTGGTCACCAGCACCACACCGGCGAACAGCACCACGATGCCGCCGCACACAGTGAACAGCACCGTGCCCATACCGCCGGTTTCGGGCAACATCGAACCGGTTTTGTTCACCACGTGAACACCGGAACCGGTGGAATACACGCCGTCGTTAAAGATGGCATCCAAGTTGCCGTCCGAAATGATGAATTTTTGACGGGCCGACAATTTGTTGTAGCCGTCGGGAGCTTCGGTTTCTTCCAGATAGTAAGTACCGTTGTCAAAACCGACCACGCGCACTTGACCGTTCTTCACGTCGATGTCAATGCCGGTCTCGGAGTCTTTCGCGGGACGATAGGTCACGCCGTCGTCCATCAACACGACCGCCACTTCGTTGCCGCCGGTAGCCGCGTCATAGATGCGGAATTTCGCGCCGTCGATCAAGGTGTTTTGAGAGTTGGTTTTGATGATATCCAAACCGTAGGTGTAGGTGACGACCGAATCTTCGTTGGATTTGTTACCTTCACCGAAGGAGAGCCACGCGGTATTGGTGTTGCCCGCGCCGTTGATGACCGCGTTGCGGTTCAACATCGCTTCGTAGTAGACGATGATCTTGTCGTTGGTTTCGAGTTCGTCGCAGAATTCTTTGGTGAAATGCACTTCGAAGTCACAACCGTCGGTCACCACGGCGGTGCCGGTCTTCACCTCGTATTTCGCGGTGTCGACCACGTGCGTGCCGGTACCGGGAACCACGTGCTCGATCTTGGATACTTGCAGATAGGTCAAGCCGTCCACCATCGTATCGTGCAACACGTAGTTTTCCGCACCCGCGTGCACGTTAACGGTGACGCGGTATTCCACGGTTTGGGCAATGTCGGCGGTGTTGTTGTCGCCCCATTGTTCGGTGGAATCTTCTCTCACTTGTTTGTCGATGGTGGGAATGCCGTTCTTCGCGTTGATGGACGCATCGGGGTTGGTGGTGGTCAAGCCGCACAGAGCACCCACCGTGGAGTCGACCAAGTAATAACCGAGTGCCAAGTCGGCAAATTTGCCGGAATCGCCGGTGATGACAAATTCGCCGGCGTTTTTAGAGGATTTGACGGGGTCGATGCCGTTGGCTTTGGCATAGGCGAGCGCCATTTTGGCAAACGCAGCCTTGGTGTCGTCGTCTTCGGCGGCTTTCCAGGTCACGTAACCGTCGGAAGCGGTTTCCATATAGGCTGTGGCTTCGGCGGTGGTGAAGAACGCCGCCCACGTGGCATTCGCCTTGTAGGAGTAAGCGCCCGTGGCAACGTCGTAGCTTTCGAGATCCAGCAGTTGATAGATCTCATAGGTGTTGGTGGTGCTGACACCGTTGATGGTGATGGAGCCCGTTTCGGCGGCCATAGCCGGCACGCACAGGGCGGCCATCAGGACAAGCGCGAGGACCAGAGTTAACATGCGTTTCATAATCGAGTCTTCCTTTCATTTTTAAAAATTTTTTGTTATGTTTTCTCGAAATCGAATTCACGGCGCTGATTGCCGCGAACGGAAGGCTATGATGACCTCCTTTCTCGCTTGCGCCTTGATCCGATTCCGTATACCAGCGAGCCGAGCATGATAGCGGCACCGCATAGCATATACAGTAGTCGGGCTGCCGAGCCCGTTGAGGGGAGTTCGGGACCGCCAACGTAGTAGGTGTTGGTGATGGTCACCGCGTAGGTGGGAGGCGATCCTCCCGAGGTGGTAATCTCACCGTAGGTGGTCGTCCATCGGTCTTTGCTCCAAACTTCTTCCGCGGTATAGCGGATCACGTTGCCGTTTTCGTCCGCATACGGAAGCCCCAAGAAGGCGTCTTCCCACCCGTTTTTCAGTGTCAACGTCACGGTTCGCCCCGTGGGAACGCCGTTGGCGAGCAATCGCACGGTGACGGCGTATTCTTCATACAGTGAGGCGTCGTGTCCTTCGGGGATGGCCCATTCTTTTTTGACCGTCATCGACGTTTCGTTGTCTTTTTCGAGCGGGGTATTGGTAATCTGGTAAGCCCAATCCTCCACGTCTCGAATATCGGTCTCGGTAATCTGTTCCATCGGGGTGAGAATCAAACCGCTTGACGAGGAGGTCGTCGAAGGAATGCGACCACTGCTGTTAATACCGCTTGACGCGAAGTAGTAGTTGCGGTAACTGCGGGTGGCATAGAAGCGGAAACCGGATCCCGCATCCACCGGCGTGAAGGTTTGGTAGGTGGAGGCGGCGGTCGTCGCATAGAAATAGCGACTGTTTGTGTTGTTGCCGTAGTTGAAGGTCAGGATCTGTCCCGCCCCGTTTGTGAGTTTCACCTTACCGCCGCTGACCGTGGCCGTCCACAAGGCAAGCGGCGAACTTTGTGCCGTCTCCTCGTTCACCCATTGCAGTTTGTCATCCGACGTTGACACGGTGGAGAGGTAACCGCTTGTGTGTTTCAACAAATAACGTTCGCCGTTTAAGAAACTGGTCGCCTCCGCCCACGTGACTTTGGAGATTTCGATTTGGGTGATCTTGCGAACGGTGGAATAGTATCCCGATTCGTACGATTCGGCGATACCGTATTGCACTTCGGTGAGTGCTTCATAATTGTATTTGGGGAGGTTTGTCCACGTATACGACCATCCGTTTTCATCACTGAGGGTGACCTCACGGATACGGCGAACGGTGCCGTCGGGGTCGGTGACCGTCAGGTAAGCCGTGACGTAATCGTCGCGGTGGCTGAGCGTGTCTTCCCATTTTTTGACCACCTGTACCGTGGTGGTCTCGGTCACCGTGTCGGGAGCGTTGGTCACCACGACGTACATGGTTTTGGTCGCTTCGTCGATCTTGATGCCGTGTACGGTGAAACCGTGGGACGGCTCGTTGCCGTCGGCATCGGCGACGACGTCTACCGAATAGGTGGAATAGCCGCCTTTTTCAATGGTCAGGCGAATCACACCGTCTGCCAGACTGTATTCCGCCGCGGTGGGCGGTCCGGTTTCGCGAATGTAATACGTATTGCCCGAGCCAAGGCCCCACAAGGAGGCCGATCCGTTTTGCACGGTGAAAGTGCTGCGGGCTTGATCCAACGTGCCGTCTGCCGCATCTTGGTTGTACTCCTCTTCGCTGCCCCACAACAAAACGGGGGTGGTGCAGGCCAAATCTTCATACACCGTGAACTGCGCGCCGTTGAGCACCGCCTGCGTCAGCACGTCTTCTTTTTGCAGTTGCAATCCGAAGCGCGGTGCCAAGTTGAAGTAGATGGAGCAGTTGGACAGAGACGAACCGCGTTCCAAATACAAAATGCTCATCGTGTGGTCGCCCGCACCGATTCCGAGGTCCATCAATGTGGCGGTTTGTTTGTTTTGCACCGTCACCTGACCGGTGGAGAAGTCGATGCTTCCCGATTCGGCACCGTGGATACCGCCGATGTCCAACACCAACTGACCGTCGATCAAAATCCACAAGTCGTCGTCACCGCTGAACCGGAACTGCATATCGTTGCCGTACAAGTCCTTGTTACCGTCGGTGCCGGGGTCGTTAGGCAGATAAAACTTGACGTCTGATCGCATACCGTAGGCATAATCGGTCTGCACGTTGTTGACCGAGTTGTAGTTGCCCGAGTTGTACTTGGAGTCGTAACGGTAGTGCGGCACACCTTGGTATTCGCCGTCCACACCGTTGTAGTTGTAAGTGCCCACCGTTTTGCCGGCCGTGTTGGCATACGGCGAGTTGAGCGGCAAAAAGTCGGAGTTGGTCGAGCCGATGGCATCCGAGGTGGCTTCCAAATAATCGTATACGTAGAAGCGACCTTTGCTTTGGTTAAAGGATGCCGCATTATGTTTGGAGTCGTAGTAGTAATATCCGTAATGTTCGTCGCTCGGATCATCCATAATCTGGAACAGATGGTCACCCGTTCCGAGATAGTTTTTGCCGATGACCCCTTCGCCGGTGGTCGGGTCGTAAGCATTGGTGGTATCAAACAAGATCTGTCCGATACTGCCGGAATAAATGCCGGGAGTCACGATGCCGGCGCCGGGATAGGTGTTGTGCGAGTTGCGGTTGTTGGGGATACACAAGAGTCCGCCGCTGTCGTTATCCACAAAAATGAAATTGAAGGTTGGTTGATTGCCGTGAGCCACGTTGCCCGACGTCACCATCGACCACGTTTCCGAGTGACCCGACGAGTTGACCGTTACCTGCGCTTTGGCGGAGTGAATGTTGAACAGGTAGTTGTAGTCAAACATATGGGTGGTGATAAACGAATTGGTGCTCACCGTATCGGCAACTTGGGCGTTAAACTGCCCGATATCGTAGGTGGCGGCCACCCAATCGGCATACAATACCGCGTTGCCGCTCACCGTCATCTCACTGCCGGGTGCGTAGTAGCGACTGTTGGTCACGTCGTACCAGCCACGCAGTTTGTAACTGTATTTGGACGGCGAGGTCCACGTTTCGGGCAAGCGGAATATCTCGCCTTTTTTCACGGTGTACGACGTATCGGGAGAGCCTGTCAGGTGTCCTAACCCGCCGTCGGTACCGTCCAGCCATACCGTACAACGGCTGGTCATACCGAAAGAGTAGACGGCCGCTTGCGATTGAGTCTGGGTCATTTGGAAGGTGCCCGTTTGTGTGTTCAATCGGGCATATTCCGAGTTACTGCGTATTCGCACGCCCGATCCCGATGGGATCAACGTGCTGGAATAGGCGCCGCTGGTTGTCACGCCCGAACCGTTGTTGGGATAGGCGTGCATATATTTGCCCGTGCTCACGTTGCGGATCAAGTAGTTGTTATCTGAGGGGGTGAAGGTCCACAACAGCAGGTCGGGGTTCTCCACGTCGGCGTATATGTTGCCGTCCCCGTCAATGGTGAGCGGTACGGCGTTGCCGTTGCCGTCAAACGCGTAGGAGGTGGAACCGCTTGTGGTGTATACCACGAATAGGTTTTCACTCGTAAACAGCGAGGTGTTGTAGGTCACCGTTTGGGCAATCGGTTGCGAGGTGTCCAGAACGGTCGGCAGGTCACCCGAGGGTACCAGCCCATACCCCACGATCGTTGTCGCATCCCGCGGGTAGCGAATTTCCGCAACCGTGTTGTCCACGTCGCCCTCAATCACCGTGATCTCGGTGTCACTCACGTCGGTGATGATCGCCACCGTATCGGCGGTTTCCTTGCTTAGGAACACCAGGTTGCCGACGGCAGGGGCGGTTTCGTCCGCCGCCGCGTACAGTCCCGCGCGTTCCCATTCCAACCGCATGGATTCGACACCGGCGTTGGTCGGTACGTCCCCCGCCCCGGCGTAGGACAAGCAGAACGAGACGAACATCGCCGACCAATCGCCGTAGGGGTTGCCGTACCATTGTCCGTAGCGGGTGATGCCGCGGCGAACACCGGCGGCATCCACTTGGAAGTTGCGCGTACTTTCGGTGTACCCGAGTTGCGAGCGCGCCACCAACACCACGTTTTCACGGATGGTGGGGCCGCGGGCGAGATCGGCAAGCGTGGCCTCCCAATCGTCGGCGGTTTCCACGTCTGCCTCCAGGTTGCTGTAACACGTTTCCACGTGCGTGTGCTCTTGCCACTCGCACGGGGTGGCGCACGCTTGTGTGTGCACGTGTTCTTGCATTCCGCAGAACGCTTCGCCTGCAATACCGATACCGGTCAGTTTTAAACTCCAAAAAACCGCGAGGATCACCAGCACGGAGAAGAGGGATACGATCTGCCGCAGGCGATGGCGATAGGCGCTTCCTTTATTCCATTTTTCGTAGTATGCGTCCATACTGTTCGGCAAGATCATCCCCCCTTTCCGAAAGACGTAACGCTTATTTAATGCAAAAATTCAAATTCGGTCAACGGCCAGAACTTACAAAAGATCTTGCCGACGATCTGTTCTTCGGAAATGCAACCGATGACACTGCTGCGACTGTCAATGGAGGTCTCACGATGGTCCCCCATCACAAAATAACTGTTTTCCGGCACTTGATACGGAAATTGTACGTCACATTCCCCAAGCGCTTTTTCGCTGACGTAGGGCTCGTCCAACGGTTGACCGTTTAAAAACACCGTACCATCGGATTGAACGTGAACGTAATCACCCGGAACACCGATGATGCGCTTGATGAGTATTTTGTTGGAATAATAAAACGCACACAGGTCGCCTGTTTTTAAACGATCGGTCTTCACGAGCAGGACGATGTCGCCGTCGTTGAGACCCGGTTCCATACTGGTACCCGCAATCTGAAGCACCGGCAAAAACAAGGTCGCGATCAACGCCGCCACCGCCGCCACCACGATCAGGGCGTTGACGGTGCTGCGAAGCAAGCGACGAAAACGGTGCTTGTATCGTTCGCGTTTCAGTTCTTGTTGCAACGCGTCTAACTGTGGCACGTTCCGTTTGACGTGTTTGGCAATGTGTTTGTTCATCGATCATTCATCCGATCCGTTGGTATTGGTCGCGGCCTTTATCGCCGCTTCTCGTATCATCAACTCGGCACGCCCGCGTGCTTCCCGCTCGATCTCGTCGGCTTTCTTTTTCGCCGCTTCTATGTAGGTATCCGCCGCATCCTGTGCCGCGCGGAACACACCGCGCAAATGCAACGACGCCTCCGCAATAGAACCGAGCGACGACAGTTGCACGTGTTGTTCGCGCAGTTGTTTTTCGGTTTCGTCCAAGCGAGCCTGCAATCGGTCCGCACGCTCGGTCTGTACGACCAACAATTCGAGCAGCTGGTACCGATTCAATTTTTTCAGTTCTTTCTCCGTCAACTCGGATCGCCCCTTCGTTTTCGAACGCACCCACCGATTAAAGTGGGCACTTCTCCTTATAATCTTTCATTATACACCTATTATAGAAAAAGTCCATCCTTTTTGATATGTTTTGCGGATTTTGTCCCCAAAATCTCGCCGTTTACCGCCTTTTTTTGACCGAACGCCGAAAACACCTTGAAAAACCGCCGCAAATCCACTACGATGAACACGAAAGGAGATGGGAATATGCGCTGCGAAATGGTCGTGGATCCCGCATGCGAAGAACGCGTGGTGATCTACACAAACAAAAAAACCGCTCTCGCAGAGGAGATACGGTCGTTGATTGAACGGTCAGGTGGTGTGTTGTTCGGATATCGGCACAATGAGATCGTCAAATTAACGCCGACGGATATCCACTGTATCTGCGTGGTCGGCAACAAGGTCTACGCGCTGTGTGACAACGAACGATATTGGCTGAAAGAGCGATTGTACGTTCTTGAAACAACCCTACCCGACGGGTTTGTGAAGATCAACCAATCGTGTTTGGGAAACGTGGCCAAAATGGAACGGTTCGACACGTCGCTGTCGGGAACACTCAAAATCCGCTTTCAAAACGGGCACGTGGATTACGTGTCCCGCCGACAATTGAAAGCCGTAAAAGAAAGGATCGGTATCTGATATGAATGTCTACGTCAAAACGTTTTTGCATCGAGGTCTGCTGTTCGGCGGCTTCGGCCCCATCGTGCTCGGCATCGTGTATGCCGTGCTGGAACACACCGTCGACAACTTCTCGCTCACCGGCGGGCAACTGTTACTCGGCATCGTTTCGATCTACCTGCTTGCCTTTATTCAAGCGGGCGCGAGCGTTTTCAATCAAATCGAGCATTTCAGCACCCCCAAAGCACTGCTTTGCCACCTGTCGCTTTTGTACGCGGCGTATACCGCGTGCTATTTGCTCAACAGTTGGATCCCGTTCGACCCCACCGTCTTGGTCGTTTTTACAATCGTTTTCGTGCTGCTCTTTTTGGCGATCTGGCTCACCGTGTACCTGACGGTCAAGGCGGTCAGTCGCCGCTTAAACGCCAAATTGTCGTGAGTTGCCAAATCGCCTGCGGTGTGCTATACTGATGCTATCCAGTACGCCAAGGAGGAACGGTATGGTCATCTTGATTGCGGGCGCGTCGCACACGGGGAAAACGGTGCTGGCGCAAAAACTGCTCGAAAAATATCACTATCCGTATCTGTCGATCGACCATTTGAAGATGGGGCTCATCCGCAGCGGTCACACGGCGTTGACGCCGTTGAGCGACGACGAGGACCTGACCGCCTATCTGTGGCCGATCGTGCGGGAAATGATCAAGACAGCCATTGAAAACGGGCAGCATCTCATCGTGGAGGGATGCTACATCCCGTTTGATTGGGCAGATGATTTTGATGACGAATACCGCCGTCACATCCGCTACCGTTGTCTGGTGATGAGCGAGCGGTATATCCGCAATCATTTCGCCGATATACAGCGATATGCGTGTGCTGTCGAACACCGTTTGACAGAGGATATCACCCTCGAGGGCGTGTTGGCTGACAACGCCGAAACGTTGGCATCGGCGCAAAAACACCGCGTCGACTATCTCCTCATCGACGAAACCTACGCCGTCGATTTTTCGATCGAGTCATGACCACCGGCCGTGCCGGTGGCATGCACTGCCCCCTTAGGGCATTTCACACGCTGAGCCTATAGGCTCGTCGAATTATCCGCCACTTGCGGCAATCGCCCCACCGCCACAGATGTGGCAACTATAATCGCCTCCC
>JAFSFY010000006.1 GCA_017434985.1 Clostridia bacterium
GGAAGGTGGCACGAGCGTTAGCGAGTGACGAAAGGAGCCTGCGCGGCTTCAAACTTGTACGATGTCATAGTTGCGCGTTCTCCCTCAGTCATTTGCTTGCGCAAATGCCAGCTCCCTCCCGGAGGGAGCCTATGCCGCTCGATCGCTTCTACCTCCCCTGCGATCACGTCTTATTTCCCCACACAGAACCGCGCGAAGATGCCGTCCACCACCGTTTCGGTGGTGCGCTCACCCGTCAATTCCAAAATGGCGTCCAATGCGCCGTCCACACTCACCGACACCGCGTCGGCGGTCATCCCAAGGGCGAGCGCGTCCAACGCTTCGTCCACACATTGTGCGGCGCGGTAAGCACACGCGCGTTGCCGCTCGTTCGCGAGTACGGGTTGTTCGCCCGTCAGGCGGTTCACCCCCGTCACCTGCTCAATGGCAGCGGTAAGTGCCTCTTTTCCCGTGCCGTTCTTGGCATCGGTGTATACGATTTGTTGAATTTTGTCGGATATATACGAAACGTCAATATTTTGCGTCAGATCTTGCTTGTTGATGATGGCAATGGTGCTTTCGGCGGGCAAGGTTTGGAGCAGATCGCGGTCGTCGTCGGAGAGAGGGCGCGACCCGTCAAACACCGCCAGCACCAGCGCGGCGCGGTTGAGCCGTTCGCGCGAACGTTCCACGCCGATGGCTTCCACGCGGTCGTCGGTATCGCGCAGACCCGCGGTGTCGGCCAGGCGCAAACACACGTTGCCCACCCGTACCGTTTCCTCCACCACGTCGCGGGTGGTCCCCGCCACGTCGGTGACGATGCTGCGTTCACACCCCGAAAGCAGGTTCATCAAGGTGGATTTGCCCACGTTGGGGCTGCCCACGATCACCGTATCCACCCCTTCGCGGAGCACGCGCCCCGCATCGTAGGTGGACAGCAGATCGGCAAGGCCGTGTTTTACCGTTTCCAGCGTTCCGCCGAGTTCGTCGGGGTGAAGCGGCGGAATATCGTCGTCGGGATAGTCCACAAACGCGGAAAATTGCGCTTGCAACCCAACGAGCGTTTCTTTCATGGTTTGTAACCGCGCAAACACCGCCCCCTCACGGGTGGCCAGCGCGGTTTTGGCGGCCAATTTGCCGTCGGCGGCAATCAGCGCCGCCACGGCTTCCGCCTGTGTGAGGTCAAGTTTGCCGTTCAAAAACGCACGGCGGGTAAATTCGCCGGCGGCGGCGGGCACGGCACCCGCCGCAAACACCGCCCGCAACACGCGGGACAGCAGATACACACCGCCGTGGCAGGACAGTTCCGCCACGTTTTCGCCGGTGTAACTGTGCGGCGCGCGAAACACGGTGGCGACGCACTCGTCAATGTCGCCGTCGGCATCAAACACGTGCCCGTAGGCGGCGGTGTACCCGTCCATCGCGGACAGGCGTTTGGTTTGGTTGACCGGGCGGAACACGCGCTCGGCAACCGTCAACGCCTCGTCACCCGAAAGGCGAATGACCCCGAGCCCGCCCACGGCGGTCGGGGTAGCAATGGCGGCAATCACAGTGGCCATACGAGTGCTCCTTTCCGGTGATTGTTGGGAATCATACACGTTTTTTGCGAGATCGTAGGGACCGGCGTCCTCGACGGTCCGCAATCAATGTTTTCACAATCTTGCGGCGGAATTGTAGGGGACGATGCCCACATCGTCCCGTTTTGACAAGATTGCGGCAAGATTTGCAGAGGAATAATCACAACGCACCGCGGCACACATCAGCAGTGCCGCGGTGCGTGTTTCGTTATTCAGCAGGGGTTTCTTCGGCGGGTTGTTCGGCGGTCATTCCCTCGGGAACGGCGGGCGCCTCCACCATCGCCACAATGCGGCTGTCGTCCTTAAGCGTCATCACGCGCACACCCTTGGACGGGCGGCGACACTGACGGATCTCACTCACCGGCATACGGATGATGATGCCGCTCGAAGAGATGAGAATGACGTCGTCCGACTCGTTCACCGCGCGCACGCCGGCCACTTCGCCGTACTCGTCCACGTGGTAGTTGGTCAGGCCCTTACCGCCGCGCGATTGCACGCGATAATCGTCAAATTCGCTGAGGCGACCGTAACCCGTTTCGGTGACGGTGAGCAGCAACTTGGATTCGTCGCGCGGCACCATCCCGATCACTTCGTCGCCCTCGGCGAGCGCGATCGCACGCACACCGCGCGCCGTACGACCCACCACACGGGCATCGTTTTCGTCAAAGCAGATGGCCATACCCTGACGGGTCGCCACCAACAGTTGTTGATAACCGTCGGTCACCTGCACCCACGCGAGTTCGTCGCCCTCGTCGAGGTCCACGGCGATCAGCCCGCTCTTACGCGCATTCGCAAACGCATCCAAACGGGTACGTTTGATCACGCCGTGACGGGTGACCATACACAGATAATGCTCGGGATCGAACATCGGGATGCGGATCATCGCGGTGACCTTCTCCCCTGTTTCGATGGGCAGCAGGTTGATGATGTTCATCCCCTTGGCGGTACGGCTGCCTTCCGGCACTTCGTAACATTTCAGGCGATACACGCGCCCTTTGGAGGTGAAGAACAACACCAGATCGTGGCTGGAACACATAAACATCGTTTCGGTGATGTCCTCTTCGCGGGTGGTCATCCCCTTGATACCGCGACCGCCGCGATGTTGCGTTTCGTATTGATCCATCGGTTGCCGTTTGATGTAACCGAGTTGTGACATCGTCAGCACGCAATCTTCCACCGGGATGAGGTCTTCGATATCCACCTCGCCCGACACCATCGAGATCTCGGTGCGGCGTTCGTCGCCGTATTTGTCGCGCATTTTGAGGCATTCTTCTTTGAGAATGGCGTGCACCTTGTTTTCGTCCGCCAAAATGCCTTCGAGTTCCACGATACGCGCATGCAAGGCGGCGAGTTCGTCCTCGATCTTTTGGCGTTCGAGACCCGACAACTGGCGCAAGCGCATCTGCACGATGGCTTCCGCTTGCACTTCGTCAAACTCGAACCGCTCCATCAATTTTTGCTTGGCCTCGGCGGTATCGGCCGATTTGCGGATGATGCCAATCACCTCGTCGATGAAATCGACGGCGGTGTGGAGCGCTTCCACGATGTGGGCGCGGTCTTTGGTCTTTTTCAGATCGAAAATGGTGCGGCGGGTGATGACTTCGCACTGGAATTTGATGTATTCTTCCAACATCTCTTTCAGCGTGAGCACGCGCGGCACACCGTTTACCAGCGACAACATAATGGCGCCGAAGGTGACCTGCATTTGCGTGTACGCGAACAGTTGGTTGAGCACCACCTGCGGGTTGGCGTCACGTTTCAGGTCGACCACCACACGCAACCCCTCACGGCTGCTGTGGTCCACCACGTCGCGGATCCCTTCTACGCGTTTTTCGTCCGCCAGATCAATGATGGATTTGACGAGATTTTGTTTGTTGACTTGATAGGGAATTTCGGTAATGACGATGCGGAAACGATCGTTGTGCTCCTCAATTTCGGTTTTGGCACGCACGGTGATCTTGCCGCGACCGGTCGCATACGCGGCGCGGATACCCGAATAGCCCATAATCACGCCGCCCGTCGGGAAATCGGGCCCTTTGATGATCTCCATGATCTCGGGAAGCGACGCTTCGGGGTTGTCAATAAGCAGGCAAATGCCGTCGATCACCTCGCACAGGTTGTGCGGCGGGATGTTGGTGGCCATACCGACCGCGATACCCGACGAACCGTTCACCAGCAGGTTCGGGAACCGAGAGGGCAACACCACGGGTTCTTCGGTGGTATCGTCAAAGTTGGGGATGAAATCCACCGTTTCCTTGTCGATGTCGGCGAGCATATCCAGCGCCATTTTGCTCATACGCGCTTCGGTATAACGATACGCCGCCGGGGGATCGCCGTCCACCGAACCGAAGTTACCGTGACCGTCCACCAGCGGATAGCGCAGTGAAAAATCCTGCGCCATACGCACCATGGCATCGTATACGGAGGCGTCACCGTGCGGATGGTAGTGACCGAGCACGTCACCGACGGTGGTGGCGCATTTGCGGTGTGCTTTGTCGGGGGTAAACCCGTCTTCGTGCATCGTGTAGAGGATACGACGGTGCACCGGCTTCAACCCGTCACGCACGTCCGGCAACGCACGCGCCACAATGACCGACATCGAATAGTCGAGGAAGCTCTGCTTCATCTCCTTTTCGAGGATCACGTTGATGAGTTTTGATTGTACCGTGTTTTGTTCATCCATGGTAACTGTCTCCTTTAGTATCGAATCGCTTCGGGGTGATCCATCGCGCTAAACGGCACGAGCAAACGCGCCCCGTCGGGAAAAGCAAGAATCAACTGCGTGGGGGTTTGTCGGCGCTGTACGCGCTCCCACGTGTAAAAATAGAGTCGGTCGTTCGCAAGCGCCGCCACGCCGTCACGCGTGAGGGCAAGTTGCACCGTCGTTTGCGGGGTGATGGGTGCCGCCAGCACCGTCAATATCCCCGCGCAGATCAGCGCACCTGCCACCGCAAGCAGCGGCAGATCCAAGAGATACGACGGGGTGATGCTCACCATCTGGGCGACGATCCCGCCGTAAATGACGCCTGCCGGCAAGGCAAACATCCGCGCCATCGTGCGGCGCTCTTTTGAAAGATTTCGGCGCGCGAGTACCACCGCATGGGTCAACACCACGTCGTCGTTTTCAAAAACGGGAAGCGGCAACGCTTCGCGCAGACAGCCGAACGCGCGGCTTTTTTGGCGATACCGTTCGCGCGGCACGGCGGTTTGCAACCGCGCGCGCACCTCTTCCACCAAATCGGGGGTCAGGTCGGCCGCACGAATGAGCACCTCGGCCGTCCCCGCTTGCAGGCAAAACCCGTGCACCGTTTCGGTACAGAGGGTCACCCGTTCAAACAGCATCGTGTTTTCCCCGCGCAGGTCGGTCACGACCACGCGATCGTCATAAAACGTGACGGTGTATCCGCCCGCCAACCGCGCTTTGTCGGCTTGTTCGGTGTACCACTGTGTTTTCAGGGCGTTGCTGCGAGCGTGATAGTCGTGAAACAAGTACCAGATCACCAAACAGGTGGCCGGTCCCAACACAACAAAACTGAGAAGCGCTTCCCAAAACGGCGCAAAACACGCGTTTACCAACGCACTGTGCGCAAAAATGACGGTGAGTATCACCATCAGCAACACCGCCGTGCGGCGAAGCGCATCGTGCAACCGTTGCCAATATTGCCGTTCGGGAAAGGAGGGCCAGCGCCCTACGATCACCAGCGGTGTGTTGTTTATCACGGGCAACCCCCCTTTAAAAATACGCAATAACGAACATTTTCACACAATTTCATTGGGCTTATGCGGATCCCTTTGATGCGGTACTGCAACGGTCAAGCGGTAAGGCTCCCTCTGACGAGGGAGGTTTTATGCCGCCACATTGGTGAAAGAGATCACACGTCCAAATTGGTGACGTATTTCGCGTTTTTCTCGATAAATTCACGGCGAGGTTCCACTTTATCACCCATCAGGATGGAGAACACCTCGTCGGCGGCCTCCGCATCCTCCAGTTCCACGCGAAGCATGGTGCGGAACGCGGGGTCCATGGTGGTCTCCCACAACTGTTCGGGGTCCATTTCACCAAGACCTTTGTACCGCTGAATGTCGGCGTTGCCGCCCAGTTCGGCGATATAGGTGTCGCGCTCCTCGTCGCTAAACGCGTAGCGCACCTGTTTGCCTTTGCTGATCTTATACAGCGGCGGCTGGGCGATGTACACGTGCCCTTCTTCAATGAGGGGGCGCATATAACGGAAGAAGAAGGTGAGAAGCAAGGTGCGAATGTGCGAACCGTCCACGTCGGCATCCGCCATGATGATGACTTTGCCGTACCGCAGTTTGGACACGTCAAATTCTTCCCCGATGCCGCAACCCAGCGCGATCACCACGGGGGTCAATTTGTCGTTGCCGTACACCTTGTCAATACGCGCTTTTTCCACGTTGAGCATCTTGCCCCTCAACGGCAAAATGGCCTGGAAGTTACGGTCGCGCCCTTGTTTGGCGGAACCGCCTGCCGAGTCACCCTCCACGATGTACAGTTCGGTGCGCTCCGCGTCACTCCAAATGCAATCCGCCAACTTGTCGGGCATACGGGTGGCGCCGAGCCCGTTCTTTTTACGGGCGTTTTCGCGCGCTTTCTGCGCCGCTTCACGCACGCGGGCGGCGTTGATGGATTTTTCCAAAATACCGCGCGCCACGGCAGGATTTTCTTCGAGATACGCCGCCAACTTGTCGCTGAGCAGTTGGTTGACCAACGTGCCCATCGAGGTGTTGCCGAGTTTCGCTTTGGTTTGACCCTCAAACTGTGCGTCGGTGAGTTTCACGCTCACCACCGCGGCCAAACCTTCGCGCACGTCGTCACCTTTCAGGTTGCTGTCGGCGTCTTTTAACATATTGTGGCGGCGGGCATACGCGTTCAAAATACGGGTGATGCCCATTTTGAAGGCGTTTTCGTGGGTACCGCCGTCCACCGTGTGGATGTTATTGGCAAACGAAATGATGTTTTCGTTGTAACTGTCGTTGTATTGCAGTGCCACTTCGGCCATCGAATCGCCGCTCACCGCGGAGAGGTGGATCACCTCGTCGTGCAGCGGCATATAGCCGCGGGTCTTGTTGATGAATTCCACGAAGGACGAGATACCGCCCTCGTAGCAATATTCCTCCGAAAGAACGTTTTCTGCATCGCGACGGTCGGTCAAGGTGATCTTGAGACCGGCGTTTAAGAACGCTTGCTCGCGCAGGCGTTTTTGCAACACTTCAAACTCATATTCGGTGGTTTCGGTAAAGATTTCCGCGTCGGCTTTAAAACGCACGAGCGTTCCCGTTTCGGCGGTTTCCCCCGTCACTTTCAAGTCGCAGGTGGCGGTACCGCGTTCAAAGTGTTGATAATGCACCTTGCCTTCGCGGGACACTTCCACTTCCAGCCACTCGGACAACGCGTTGACGACCGACGAGCCGACGCCGTGCAGACCGCCCGACACCTTGTACCCGCTGCCGCCGAACTTACCGCCCGCGTGCAACACGGTGAGCACCACCGTCACGGCGGGCAAACCGAGTTTTTCGTTGATACCGACGGGGATACCGCGGCCGTTATCGCGCACGGTGATCACGTTGTCGGGCAAAATGTCCACTTCGATGTGGGTACAGAATCCCGCCAACGCTTCGTCGATGGAGTTATCCACGATCTCATACACCAAGTGGTGCAAACCGCGCGGACCGGTCGACCCGATGTACATACCGGGACGTTTGCGCACCGCTTCCAAGCCTTCGAGTACTTGAATCTGACTTTCGTCGTACACTTCGGCCTCCACCGTTTGCTGCAATTGTTCTTTTTCCATCTCTGTGCTCATACCGTGAACCTCTCATTCTGTAGGGGTCGACGTCCTCGACGACCCTTCGATTTTCGTAAACGGGGCGTTCGGAGATCGCCCCCTACCTATTCACCACAAGTTTGGCGAATTCGACATCAGCCGCGCGCGTTTGCGAAGTGTCGCGCAGGAGATCTGCGAAATATACACCGTTTGGGTGCCGTTTTTGTCCACACACACCACAAAACTGCGCGGCAGGTCGTCCCCAATGGTCACCACGTTGCCGTGTTGTTCCGCCGCCGCCAAAAACTCACGCGTGGCAGGCGATACGGTGGTGTTTTCAATATCAAAAATGCCGAGTACTTCGTCGGTGCGAACCACCGCTTCTTCCCCGATGTGCAAATACATAAAACATTCCACATTTCGTTGTTAATTGGTGGAAAGAACGCCGTTTTTCATGGTAAAACAACGGCCGTCGGTCAACCGCAACAGCGGCGTCGGGTCACAACAGGTGATAAACACCTGCCAGTCCCGAATGTGATTGAGAATATAATCCTGACGGGTGGTGTCAAGTTCACTCATCACGTCGTCCAACAGCGCGATGGGTCTCTCCCCCGTCACGTCTTTGAGCAGGGTGGCTTCCGCCAACTTCATGGCGAGCACCGCCGAGCGTTGTTGCCCTTGCGACCCGTATTGCCGCGCACTGTGCCCGTCGATGAGCACCTCCAGATCGTCGCGGTGCGGACCGACGGTGGTAAATCCCGCCGCCAGGTCGTCCTTACGGCGAATGCGCAACTCCTGATACATCGTTGCGGCGATCTCCCCCGCCGTTTGTCCGTCGGCAATCGGCACGGTGGACAGGTAACGCAGGTCAAATTCTTCCTTGCCGCCCGACAACCCGTGGTAAATTTGCCGCGCTTTGGGCAACATACTTTTCAAATACAGTTGTCGCGCGTAAATGAGCAAACATCCCGCCTGCGCCAACTGCTTATCCCACAGGTCAAACAACTCGCTTGCCCCCGCACTCATATCCCCCGACTTGCAAAGCGCGTTGCGTTGGGTGAGAATGCGGGTATACTCGGTGAGCGTTTTCACGTAAGACGGGCGCAACTGACAATACGCCGCGTCCATCAAATGCCGCCGTTCGGCGGGACCGCCTTTGATAAGCGACAAATGCGCCGGCGAAAACACCACGCCGCACAACACCCCCGCCAATTTGGCGGCGGAACTTTGCGCGATCCCGTTTAACTGCGCGGTGCGCCGCTGTTTTATGTCAATGACGGCCCGTTGGTCGCGCCCCGCCGCAAAAAAGTCCAGCGTTAAGCGGCTATCCTCGGCATCAAACCCGACAAGCTCGCGGTCTTTGGCGCCGCGAAAACTCTTGCCGCCGGTAAACAACCACACGGCTTCGAGCAAATTGGTCTTGCCCTGCGCGTTTTCCCCCGTAATGACGTTGACGCCCTCGTACGGTTCAAACGTGCCGTCCTGCAAATTGCGAAACCGCTCGTATACTAACTGCTTTACTTGCATATACTTATTCTACTTCCACGGTTACCGTTTGCCCGTCAAAGGTCACGGTATCCCCTTGTCGTATTTTTTTGCCGCGCATGGTGCATACGTCACCGTTGACAAGCACGGCCCCGTCCTGAATGACGATCTTCGCTTCGCCGCCCGTTTCCACCAGCGCGGTCAATTTGAGAAGCGCGTCCAGACGGATAAATTCGGTGTGGATCACTTGTTTCATACGCGTTTCAACCTCACCGGCAACACAAGGAACAAGAAGTGATCGCCCGATACGGGCACCACCTTCATCGGCGATTGCGCGCCGCTGAGTTCAATCACCACTTCGTCGCATTCGGCGTTGCGAAGCGCGTCCAACAAGAAACGGCTGTTAAAGCCCATTTCTTCCTGACGTCCCTCAATATCGGCGTGAATGCTGTCGCTGGCACTGCCCAGCGCCGTGATACACGACACCGAGATCTCATCGTCCTTAAACCGACAAATGAGCGGGGATTTGAGACGGTCGTTGATAACCAGCGACGCGCGATCCACCGCGTCGATCAGCGTGCGGGTCTTAATACGCACCGTGGTGGACGTTTCGGTGGGAATGGCTTTGCGATACGGCAAAAATTCACCGTCCAGCAACCGCGAGAACACCGAATAGCCGCCGATCTCCAAGATGATATGGCGCAACCCCACCGTCAAATACAGCGTTTCGTCGCTATCGTTCAAGAGTTTGAGCACTTCGGACAAGGTTTTACCCGGCACCACAAACTGCAACTGTTCGTTACTTTTCACCGTTTCACTGCGGATGGCCAAGCGCGAACCGTCCACCGCAATGAGTTTGAGCACTCCATTTTCCAGTTCAAACTTCACACCGGTATGTACGGGGCGCGTATCGGTCTGTGCCACCGCAAACAGCGTTTGACGGATCATGCTTTTGAGCATATCCTGCGGCACGGTGATGGCCGCCCCGTCGCTGATGGTGGGCAGTTCGGGATAATCTTCCGACGAAAAACCGATGATGCTGAATTCGGAATTGCCGCTGCGGATGGTGGCGGTGTTTTTCTCGTTACACGCGAGCGATACCTCTTCCCCGGGCAATTTGCGAATGATCTCCGAGAACAATTTGGCGGTCAACACGATCTCGCCGGGCTCGGACACTTCGGCTTCAATGGTGGTGGTGATACCGAGTTCCATATCGTAACCCGCCAAAAACAGCGAGTTACCGAACGCGCGAAGCAAAATACCCTCCAAAGCGGGCAACGCCGATTTGGCAGCCACCGCACGTTGCACGTTGCTGACAGCATCGACCAGGGCTTGACGTTCACATAAAATTTTCATAGAGCACACTCCCATCGTTGTTTGTTAGATAAAAAACAACCTTCTTTATAGTCGTCCATAGTAGGGGCTGTGAAATTGTGGAAAACCGAAAAAAACGCGGCAACCGCAAGCAAAACGGAAAACAAAACCGGTGAAATCGACCGTGCAAAAAACTTTGAAAAATGTGAACAAAAACAGCGCTGTTCACACGCGGTGAAAAGTGGTTGGTGGAAAGTGAATAACTCGTGAAATTCCACCGATTTGTTCACGGCAAATCCCCGCCTTTCCCCCATCATTTTCCACATCAGTTTTCCGAGATGTTTTTGATGATGTCGTTCACAAGACCTTTGAAAACGGGATTTTCTTCCATCTTCTCTTCCACCTTTTGAATGGCGTATACCACGGTGGAGTGGTCGCGTGAACCGAATTCCTCGCCGATGGCCTTCATCGAAAGGCCGGTGATGTTGCGCACCACGTATTGCGACACCTGACGCGCCGCCGAAATGGAGGACGAGCGTTTGCCCGAGCGCACGTCTTCGGGAGAGACCGACATGGTGCGCGCCACTTCGTTGATGATGCGATCCACCGTCACGGGAACGGGTTGTGAATCGTTTTTAATATCACGAATGGCGGCCTGCGCCGTCGCAATGGAGGGGCCTTCCCCTTCGAGCAAACATTGCGCTTGAATGCGGCGCACCGCACCCTCCAACTG
Organism: Clostridia bacterium; assembly: GCA_017434985.1. Taxonomy (GTDB): domain Bacteria; phylum Bacillota; class Clostridia; order Oscillospirales; family Acutalibacteraceae; genus RGIG3009. Next base: position 10,875 of record JAFSFY010000006.1, read on the forward strand.
CCGCACGTTGCTTTTCAGTTGCGAAGCGAGATATTCCGCCACGTCGTCCCCCAGTCGAATGCCGAGCAGTTGCGCCTTGCGTTTGATGATGGCGATGCGCGTTTCGAGGTCGGGCGGTTGAATGTCGGCAAGCAGACCCATCTCAAAACGGGTGCGGAGTCGTTCCTCCAGCGTTGCGATCTCGCGCGGCGGACGGTCGGACGTGAGCACGATCTGTTTGCCGGCTTGATGCAGCGCGTCAAACGTGTGGAAAAATTCTTCCTGCGTACTCACTTTACCCGCAATGAACTGAATATCGTCAATCATCAACAGGTCCACCTGACGGTATTTGGAACGGAATTCTTCGGGTGAGCGGTTTTGCAACGCCTCAATGAGTTCGTTGGTCATAAACTCGCCTTTGGTGTACAAGATCCGCATATGCGGGTTGTTGCGGCGAATTTCGTTGCAAATGGCGTACAACAAGTGGGTCTTCCCGAGTCCCGACCCACCGTAGATGAACAGCGGGTTGTAGTTGCCGGCGGGTTTGCTGGCCACCGCTTGCGACGCGGCGTGTGCAAATTTGTTGGACGGGCCCACCACGAAGTTTTCAAAGGTGTAATCGTGCGCCGACGGCGACGGAGCAAACAGGTTTTTGGCTTCCGGATACGGCTCACCGAATTCTTCGGGGGTCATATTTTGCAACTCGTCCCGATTGTCGATCGAGAAAATTTGCATTTCAAACGGAATGCCGAGCACCGTCATAAACGCGCTCTTGATTTTTTCTTTGTATTGGGTGCACACGATCTCGCGTTGAAAACCGGTAGCGACCTCCAAAATGATGGTGTTGCCCTCGATACGCAACGGCTCGATCGGTTTGAGCCACATATTGTACGCCACTTCGCTGATATCGGGCATTTCGTGCAGATAATCGAGGACCGAATACCACGCTTGACGAAGATTTTCCATAAATTTTAAACTCCTTTGCGGGTGTTGGTTGATAAATTTTTAAAACGGTACAAATTTACACTTCATTATAACATATTTTTCTACTAATTACAAGTAATATATATAAGATTTTTTTATATTCTATATAATAATTAGTATTCGGACGACCCTCACATACCGAAACGGGCAAAATGGGGCATTTAAACGGCAAACGGAACGGGCGCAAAAACCGTCGAAAACAAGAATTCGCAAAATTATGGTTGACTTTTGGCGTTTGTTTGTTGTATAATGTTCTCTCGCAAGGCGAAAGGGGGAAAAAAAGTATGTTCCGTACGTATCAACCTAAGAAAAGACATCGCAAAAAGGAACACGGTTTCCGCAAAAGAATGGCGACGGCAAACGGCCGCAAAGTATTGGCTCGCCGCAGAGCAAAGGGCAGAAAGCAATTGACTTACTAATGGCTCAAGTCGCGCAAAAACAGGAAAAGGTTTGAGCGTATCTTTTCTTTCAAAGATCAAAAAAACCCCGCAATACAGTAGGTATTACGGGGTTTTTGTACATTCGAGAAGGGATCGTATGGCGAAGATCACGGCGCTGAAATTGAATAAAGAATTTCGGTCGGCGTATTACCACGGGCGTTCGCTCGTGAATCCGTCGCTCATTACCTATGTCCGAAAAAACCGCGTGGGGGAGACGAGGCTCGGCATCACCACCGGTAAAAAGATCGGCAAAGCGGTCAAACGCAACCGTTGTCGCCGCATCATCCGTGAAGCGTTTCGCGGCTTGTTGCCGCACGTCAAGCGCGGATACGACTACGTGTTTGTTGCACGGGCAGCCACCGTGAACAAAAAAAGCACGGATATCGCGCAAATTATGCGCTCACAACTGAAAAGTATAGGGCACTGGCAATGAAAAAGATACTCATTGCCCTGATCCGATGGTATCAACGGGCGATATCACCTCTCACTCCTCCGACATGTCGGTATTTGCCGACGTGTTCGTCCTATGCCATCGAAGCACTCGAACGGTTCGGGGCCCTGCGCGGCGGTTGGCTGGCGATCAAACGGATCGCGCGCTGTCATCCGTGGGGCGGACACGGGTATGATCCCGTTCCCGAACAACTACCGAAGAAACACTCCCGCCATAGAGGGAAGTAAGGAGGAAAGCCCATGGGCATTATTTTTGATTGGATCGCCATTCCGCTTGCATGGCTGATGAAAGTCATCTACGGATGGATCCCCAACTATTTTGTCACGATTTTTCTGTTCACGCTGTTGATGCGACTGCTGATGTTCCCGCTGTCGCTCAAATCGCAAAAAATGCAGGCCGACCGTGCCAGATTGGCACCGCGCCTCGAACGCTTGCAGAAAAAATACGCGCAAGACCCTAAAAAATTGCAAGAAAAACAGATGGCTCTCTACGAAAAAGAGGGCGTGAGTATGACCGGCGGTTGTCTGCCGATGCTCACCCAGATGGTGGTTCTGTTTGGTATTATTTCGGTCATTTATTCGCCGGTCAAACACTTGACCGACGTGCCGGATGCGGTGGTTTCCGCTGCCGCCAACGCCGTGTCGTACAACGACGTCGTGTTGGATGAAAAGAACAAAGACGACTATTCTGCCGATCAGATCGCCGCCGAACAGGCAAAAAAGAATGCCGGTAAGGTTGCCGTGTCCAAAATGAAGGGGTATTACAAGGAACTGTATACCCTCAACAACGTTGAAAAATTTGCTGACGAAGTGAAAACCTCCATCACCGCGATGGAAGGGTATGACGAAGTGAAGGCACAAGCGTATATAGACGAAATGGTCGCACTGAAAAAGCAGTTCACCATTGGTAGTATGTCCCTGCTTGAAAACCCCGGTACCGGCGGTTTCGGCGGGATCAGCTGGTTGTGGCTCATTCCGCTCATCTCGGGTCTCACCGCTTTGGCGTCCAGCTTCATCACCATGCAATTCCAAAAAGCAATCACCTCGTCGGAGGTCAAACAACCCGGTCAAGGTTGCTCCAACGGGATGATGATGTATATGATGCCGCTGTTCTCGCTGTGGATCTCGTTTTCGGTGCCGGGCGGTGTCGGTATCTATTGGATCTGCTCCAACGTGATTGCCACGGTGCAGTCGGTCATTCTCAACAAGATCTACAACCCTGCCAAGATCCGTGCGCAGGCGGAAGTGGAGTATGAAGAAAAACGCCGTCAAAAACAGGAAGACAAAAAACGGTTGGCGGAAGCCCGCGCCCGTGAACAACGCGCTCTTGCCGCGGAGTTAAACGAGCAAAAGGGTAAGTCCGACAACAAGAAAAAACAAACCAAAAAAACCGTCGAAGAGGCGGCCGAACCCGTGTCCGACGATGCGGAAGAGAAAGGATAAATGAACCGTGGCAAAGGAATTGATTAAAGAAGCCGCTTCGGTGGAAGAAGCCGTGGCGTTGGCCGTCGCCGAACTCGGCGTATCGGCGGATCATGTTGAAGTCGAAGTGTTGCAAGAAGCCCAGAAGAAGACCTTTGGTTTGTTCGGCGGCGCGGATGCGAAAGTGAAAGTGACCGTGAAAGAACAAAACCCCGCCGAAGAAGCGGTGTCCTTCCTCAAAGCGGTGCTCGCCGATATGGGCGTGACCGACGCGACGGTGACCGCCGCGGAAGAAGACGGTGTGTGCAAACTGTCGCTCGAAGGGGAAGACCTCGGGTTTATCATCGGCCGTCGCGGCGAAACGCTGGACGCGCTGCAATACCTCGTCAGCCTGGTGGCCAACCGCGTGGGCGGCGGCTACCGCCGTGTCACCTTGGACATCGGCAACTACCGTGAAAAACGCGAAGCGACCTTGTCGGCGTTGGCCCGCAAACACGCGCATCAAGCCGCCAAAAACGGTCGCAAAATGTCGCTCGAACCGATGAACCCGTACGAGCGCCGCATCATCCACACCGCGGTGCAGCAGGTGGAAGGCGCCACCTCGTGGAGTGTCGGCAGTGAACCGAACCGCCGCGTGGTCATCGGCCCGTCGGACGATAACCCCGTCAAAGACCGTGCGCCCCGTCGTGACCGCCGCCGTTCCGACCGTGGTGAAAAACGCGAAACGCCCATCGAGCGCCGCGGCCACCGCGACGCCGTTACCGGCGAATACGTGATCGAGCGTCCCGTGCGCGAAGTGCGCAAGTTCGTGTCGCGCAGCACGCCGACCGAATACGCCGAGGATACGCCCCCCGTGGAGCGCACCCATTCCGAAACCGAAGCCAGCGCGACCCTCTACGGCCGCATCGACCTGTAAGATACAAAAACCTCTCAACCCTTGTGGTTGAGAGGTTTTTTCTATCTTTTTTGTTGGAACATTGTAGGGGACGGCGCCTTCGACGTCCCGTTATCAGGATTTTTCTTGATAAATACAATGAAATGTATGTGATCGGGCATGATGACATACCGATCAATGGAAACCGATTCGATGTTGTTTGTGGAAAGGAGATATCGTTCTGCAATCTTCCCGACATTCGTTAATTGAATGGTCGGGGCGTCGAGGGCGCCGCCCCCTACGACGGTTGATAGTATCTTTTGGCGATTTTCCGTACAAACCGTCACAAAATACGCGCCGTTTTCGCTGTAATCGTGGCCTTGCAGACGGGTGGGTTTTCGGGTTGGCAGATGTTGCGTGTCCATGTTATATACTCGCCTCACACAACGCGGCAAACTCATCCATCGTGAGTTGTTCCGCGCGGGCGGTGGGGGGGATGTTCGCTTTTTCAAGCATCGACAATACCTGCGCTTTGTCATAACCCGCGCTGCACAGCGAATTGGCGAGCGTTTTGCGCCGTTGTCCAAACGCCGCGTGAATGAGGCGGAACAACTGCTTTTCATCGCTCACCGTGCAAGCAGGGGAGGGGCGCAACCGCAACCGAATCACACTGCTGTCCACGTTGGGGGCGGGCAGAAAACTGCCGCGCGACACGCCGAACAAGATCTCCGCTTCGGCAAAATAATGCACCGCCAAGGTGACCGACCCGCATTCCCGCGTGCCGGGTTTGGCACACAGGCGGGTGGCGGCCTCTTTTTGCACCAGCACCGTGATGCAGTGAATGGGCAGACGGCTCTCGAGCAGATGCATCAGGATTGGTGACGTGATGTAATACGGCAGGTTGGCGCACACCACCACGGGCAACCCCGCCGCGTGTTCGGCGATGAGGTCGGCAAGATTTAATTTCATCGCGTCACCGTGAATGACCGTAACGTTGTCGCAATCGGCGAGCGTTTCTTTGAGAACGGGGAGCAGGCGGGTGTCAAGTTCCACCGTGATGACTTTTTGCGCCACACGGGCGAGTTCCCGCGTCAGCACCCCCACGCCGGGCCCGATCTCCAGCACCGCAAACGGGCCGTCAAGGTCGGGATGACAGGCATCCGCCATCTTGGGGCATACCGACGGGTTGATGAGAAAATTTTGCCCGAGCGACTTGGAAAAGGAAAATCCGTGCCGCGAAAGCAGGGCGCGCAGGGCGCCGATATCGGTTAAGGGGAACATACACACCGCTCCTTTTTGGTGGAAAGTGACTGGCGATTTTTCAAATAATCGGTCATTCTACCGAGCATTTTATCATATTCTTGCACAATTTGCACCCTTTTTTGCATAAAATTTCACACTTTCCACCGATTTTTCCACTTTTCCACAGGGAAAGTCTGTGAAGGGGATGTGAAGAGAACATCTCTCACCAAAAGGGGAGAGAAAATGCGCGCGATTACCTTGCGGCCTTGTTGCCACACGTCGCCTCCCTTGTGCAAAGGGAGGTGTCACCCGAATGGGTGACGAAGGGATTGTCAAAACGGACCGTCCGGGAGGCCGGTCCCTACGACCTCCCGTCGTAATTTTGTTGTGATACCGTAGAGGAGGGGACGGCGAAGCCCTCTGATGAATTTCCGTTATCCCCCTTGCGAGGGGGACAAGTGTGTGCTATACTGTATACTGGTAAGATAGGGACTTTACGGAACGGAGCGTTGGTATGAAATTTTTGGCAGGCGAATGGGAAGTCGCGGTGATCGGCGCGGGTCACGCGGGCATTGAAGCCGCTTCGGCGGCGGCACGGCTCGGGTGTTCCACCGTCATTTTCACCATCAATATGGACGCGGTGGGCAATATGCCGTGCAACCCCTCCATCGGCGGTACCGCCAAGGGTCACCTCGTGCGGGAAATTGACGCGCTCGGCGGCGAAATGGGCATCGCGGCGGATGCCAACTTGCTCCAATCGCGGATGCTCAACCGCGGCAAAGGCCCCGCCGTACACTCGCTCCGCGCGCAGATCGACCGCCGCCGTTACGCCGAATATATGAAACATCGCCTGGAAACCATCCCGAATCTCGACTTAAAACAAGCGGAGATCACCGCACTGGAACGCGCGGAGGACGGCCGTTTTCTACTCACCACCCGTCTCGAAGAACAATATCTCGTGAGCGCGGTCATTTTGGCGACGGGCACGTATTTGAAAGGCAAGATCTTTGTAGGTGACGTGTCGTACGACGGCGGCCCCGACGGGATGTTCCCCGCCGAAACCTTAAGCGATTCGCTCACAAAAATGGGGATGACGCTGCGCCGTTTCAAAACGGGAACGCCGTCCCGCGTGCTGAAATCGAGCATTGATTTTGATAAAACCGAGGTACAACCGGGGGAGGACCCCGTGGTACCGTTCTCGTTTGAGACCAAACACCCGCTGAAAAACAAGGTGGATTGCCACATCACCTGGACCACGCAGGAAACCAAAGACGTCATCACCGAAAATCTCCACCGTTCCCCGTTGTACGGTGGAAAGATCAGCGGTGTCGGCCCGCGCTATTGCCCGAGTTTTGAGGACAAAGTGGTGCGGTTTGCCGAAAAAGAACGCCACCAAGTGTTCATCGAGCCGTGCGGCGAGTTTACCGACGAGATGTACCTGCAAGGGTTGTCCTCGTCGCTGCCCGTGGACGTGCAGATGAAGTTTTTGCGCACCATCCCCGGCTTTGAGCACATCAAGGTGATGAGGCCCGCCTACGCCATCGAATACGATTGTTGCGACCCGCGCGAGCTCGCGGCATCGCTGGAATGCAAGGCCATCCCCGGTCTTTATGGTGCGGGTCAGTTCAACGGCAGTTCGGGGTACGAAGAAGCCGCCGCCCAAGGCCTGATAGCGGGCATCAACGCCGCCCGCAAACTGCACGGGCAAGACCCCGTGATCATCGACCGTTCGATGGGATACATCGGTACGCTGATCGACGACCTTGTCACCAAAGGGTGTATGGACCCCTATCGGATGATGACCTCGCGGTCGGAATACCGCTTGTTGCTCCGTCAGGACAACGCCGATGAACGCTTAACCCCCACGGGGCGCGAAGTGGGACTGGTGGACGATGTCCGCTGGGCGCATTATTGCGACCGTCAGGCGCAAAAAACCGCCGAGCGCGCGCGCCTCGAAAACACCGTGTTGCCCCCGAGCGACATGCTCAATGAATTATTGACGAGCCGCGGCACCACCCCCGTAGTGTCAGGGGTGAAACTCGCCGACCTGTTGCGCCGTCCCCAACTCGATTACGCGTGTTTGGCGGCGGTGGATCCCGACCGTCCCGCCATCGACCCGCTCGCGGCGGAGCAGTTGGAAGTGGAACTCAAATACGAGGGATATATTCGCCGCCAACAAGCGGCGGTGGACGAAATGCGGCGGCTGGAAGAGGTGCTGTTGCCGCCCGAAACCGACTATTACGCCATTGTGGGTCTGCGCAAGGAGGCGCAGGAAAAACTGACCAAACTGAAACCGCGCAGCATCGGCCAGGCATCGCGCATCAGCGGTGTCTCGCCCGCGGATATTTCGGTGTTGATCGTGTGGAGAAACAGCCATGATTGATTACGAGTTGTTGCGTGAGCAGGTGGCGTCGTTCGGTGTCACGCTGACCGACGAAATGTGCGAGAAATTCGACCGTTATGCCGAGTTGTTGGTCGAATGGAACGAAAAAATGAACCTCACCGCCATCACCGACCCCGTCGGTATTGCGGTGAAACACTTTGCGGACAGCCTCTCGGCCGTGCCGTTGTTGCCCGAAAAACAAGGCATCGCGGTGATCGACGTGGGCACGGGTGCGGGGTTCCCCGGCATTCCGCTTGCCATCGTGCGCCCCGATATGCGCCTCACGCTGCTCGATAGCCTCAACAAACGGCTCACCTTTTTAAGCGAGGTGTGCTGCGAACTGGGTATCACCGCCACCACCGTCCACGCCCGTGCGGAAGAGGGCGCGCGGGGCGCGCTCCGCGAACGGTTTGACGTGGCCACCGCCCGCGCGGTGGCGGCGTTGCCGGTGCTGTCGGAATACTGTTTGCCGTACGTCAAGGTCGGGGGGCGGTTTGTGGCGATGAAAGGCCCCGAAAGCGAGGCGGAATGTGCACAAGCCAAACGCGCCATCGGCCTGCTCGGCGGCGGCAAACCCGTTTGCCATGCGTTGCAACTCACCGCCGACGGCGAAACGCTCGACCGTCGGTTGTTTGTGATCGAAAAGCAAAAATCCACCCCCGCGGCCTACCCGCGCCCCACGGCGAAGATCAAAAAAGGCGCGTTGTGAGACCTTTTGCGGCGGATGCGTACGGGAGGCGTTTCGCCTCCCGTACGCAATAATGAAACGAGACAAGAGAACCGTCCCCTTGTCTCCCAGGAGGACTTGAAGTGAAAAAGTATTATTGTCCATATTGTGGGGAGCCCACGAGAAGGTGGTATCATAAGTACCGTTCAAAAGCGACAAATTTTTTGGGAGATTTCATGAGTGTTTGTCCGCATTGCCATCATCGTGTTCCATTGGAGGCACACCCGCTTTATTGGCATCTTTTAACGATGCAACTGGTTATAGTGTGTTTGATGATTATTTTTTTGTACTTAAAAATGATAAACTGGGCAATGTTTTTCCTTGTAATAAATATCATCATCGCTGTTGCCAAAATGATTGTAAGTCCGATCCTTCAAAAATTTACGGTGGATACAAATTGTGATAACGTGGAATGGCGAACCGCGAAGATTGTTTTCGCCCCTGCAGTTAAATATCCAGATTTGTTTCTTATGTCTACCTCGGTGGTGCAATTACGCTTTGAAAAGAACGCAAGATCTGTACCCGTACGTATTGAGCCGTTTTCTAACCTGGACGAAAAGAATTATACTTGCAAGATATCATTTATTCGGATGCCGCTATTAGATGAGAGTAGTGTAACCTTTTCTCTTGAGGACAACGATAAATGTGTTGGGGAGGGGAGATTTGTAAGCCAAGCATGAGACAAGAGAACCGTTCCCTTGTCCCCTGAACTTCCTGCTTTAAAAGCAAATTCAAATGTAACGTGTATTATTCAAATTGATCCAAAGACATTAGTAGAAACGATAATTTATCAGAAATGAGGGTGAAATATGATTTGCAATTCGCAATTTTTTTGGAACGAGGTGAATAATGCCATAAATGATGTATTGACTATCGGGCCTGTTAAAAATTGGAATTACGCGGAACAACTGCGACAAAAATACGATGCACAAATAGAGGGAATAATATTATCTATTTTAGAAACTGTACTTAAGTTGCAGCCGGATTGGGGAAAAGAAAATTATGAAGGCTTTCTAATACGATGCACAAAAAATATAGTCGAAGTGTATCCGCAGTTAAGTCAAGAATCTGTAAATGTTTTGGTTAATAGAATAGCCTATGATTGGAAATAAGTACAAGATAGCCGTAACACAGAGCAACGGCGACAAGGGGAGACAAGGGGACGGGGGAGACAAGAGAACCGTCCCCTTGTCCCCTATAAAAACAGTATGGAGGTATTTTGAAATGTACTCATTTAGACTTATGCCTATCAATAAAGTAGGGGGAGCGATCATTCCTGCACAGATCGCAGAAAAGGTTCAAAACAAGCTGTTCCCCGAAATTGAAAAGAAACTTCAAAAGATACACAATCCGTCGGGTACGTATCTAATCTACCCGTCCAAAAAAATGTGGGAACTAAAAGAGGACGAGGACCCTTATCGCACACGATATGTTCATCCGCGCCATGTGTTTGAAGATCGCAGAATCTTTTTTACGGGGACTCTTTTTTTGGAATCTTATGTGGATGAAACCCACCCTGCTTACAAATACATTCCGAATTTTGACGGATTTCTTCCTTTAATTTGTGGTATAGTCGATCTTTCTTGGGAAATTTCGAAGGAATGCAGTACGGAAGAAATAGAGGACTTAATCACCGACAAAGATTTAACAGCCTTGTTGTTGTCTCCACTTTGTCAATTTCGCATTTGTGGAATTAGCTTGTCAAGGATAGGGAACGGAGAAGATTCATCGTCTTCGGAAGTTGCTGAAAAAACATTCAAATTTCCGTATGAGATCAATGGTGAAGATTATCCCGATACGATTTTTGAGGTGTATTTCTCTCATAAGGTGGCAAAAAAACATCTGGCAAAATTGGACGACGTGTTATCTAAGTATATGCAACAACAAGCAACGTGTGACGAGGGTGACGCGGCTGTCCATTATATCGGCGAGGCGGAATGTGCCGAGGACGATGACCACGTTGCACAAATTCACATTGATTTTGGCGGAAGCGACCCAGAAATGATTTTGGATGTTTTGGACGTGTTGAGCAAAAACGTTCGGCGCATTGCAAAAGTTGTTGTTGACTAGTATTTTTAAAAAAGTTATTTCTAAAATACCTAAACAGAGACAAGAGAACCGTCCCCTTGTCCCCCTTAAGTGTGATCCAACAATTTAAAAATCGATATCCTAATGTAGAAATTACGGTGTATGATAATAATTATAATGTTCTAACCTTTTAATTGAATTGCATCTGTCCTAATGATATATTTGAAATGTGGAGGTAAATATGAAACTATCACAAAAAGATATAACAGAGTTTTATTCTGATTTGAAACAGGGTTCTTTTTATTTGGAGACAAAAACGGATATTGGAAATTCATACAAAAGTCATATTCAAGGATATACCTCATCGGTGCAAAATAATGAGAAAAAATTAGAAATGGCGATTTTACACGCGATTAATTTTGAGTACTACGATTCTATAGATCTAATTATGGCTTGTATGCCTGCAAGGATTTATATCGTGTTGGCCATTGCCAATTTTCTTATGTCAATGGGGTGTTCCGCAACTATTCTTAAGGATGAAATACGAACCGATTTGTGTGATATTTTGCTGCATAGCCGAATTTGTGAATATAAAGAATATTTTTCCACTACAGATTACACAGCGATGGTTCAGGATGAAAAAGAAGTTCTTATGTGGTTTGGTGAAAGTGTGGGGAGTCATGGAGATAACTCCCACTCGTGTTAACAAAAATAGTTATCATTAACACGAATCCTCTTTTGCCGCTGAATGGTGATATGTTAAAAGGCACAACGCAATTATCCACGCAAAAGACAACCGAAACGGTTGCTACGTTATGCGAAAGTGCAACTGTGACAACAACGACGCAGGTGGCAACGGAGACC
>JAFSFY010000065.1 GCA_017434985.1 Clostridia bacterium
CTACGGTGCGAGAATGAGATTGCGGGGGGATTTGTAGGGGACGGTGCCACGACGTCCCGTTTTGACAATCCCTCCACCAACGCTGCGCGTTGGTCCCCCTCCCTTTACACAAGGGAGGCGAGGTGTTACAACAATCTTGCGCCGGGATTGTAGGGACCGGCGTCCTCGACGGTCCGCTCGGCGGGCGGGGAGCCCCCGCCCCTACGGTGTTGCCACAATCCGGCGGTGAAAAAGAAGGAATGTCACCCCGCTTTTGACAAGAGAAGAGAAATTCCGAGCAAAACCGTTGACAAATACGCTTTAAAGTGATAAAGTAAACACATCTCTTTATATAAATAAGGAATTAAGGAACGAGAATTATGACCATTGTACATCTGTTGGAGCGCAACGCGCGCGAATTTGGTGACGAAACCGCGCTTGTGGAACTCAACCCCGAACAACCCGAAACGCGAAAACTGACGTGGCACGAATTTGAACTCGTGGAATCCACCCCCCGCGCGCGCAGTTACCGCCGCGAGATCTCGTGGAACGTGTTCAACGAAAAAGCCAACCGCCTTGCCAATCTGCTGTCGCAAAACGGCATCGGCAAAGGCAAAAAAGTGGCCATTTTGCTGATGAACTGCATCGATTGGTTGCCCATCTACTTCGGTATCCTGAAAAGCGGGGCGCTCGCGGTGCCGCTCAACTTCCGCTATTCGTCGGATGAGATCGAATATTGCCTCGGTCTCGCCGAAGCCGACGTGCTCATCTTCGGTCCCGAATTCATCGGTCGTGTGGAAGCGGTGGCAGACAAACTGTCGCAAAACACCACCCTCATCTACCTCGGCGCGGGTTGTCCCGCGTTTGCGGACGATTACAACGACCTTATTTCGGAATGCTCGGGTCAATATCCTGACTGCACCCTCACCGAAGAGGACGACGCGGCGGTCTACTTCTCGTCGGGTACGACGGGCTTCCCCAAAGCCATTTTGCACAACCACGAAAGTCTTATCCACGCGTGCCGTGTGGAACAACACCACCACGGTCAAACGCGGGACGATTGCTTTTTGTGCATTCCGCCGCTGTACCATACGGGCGCCAAAATGCACTGGTTCGGCAGTTTGCTTGCCGGTTCCAAAGCGGTCATTTTGAAAGGTACGCAATCCCGCAACATCTTAAAAGCGGTGCACGACGAAAAATGCACCATCGTGTGGCTTTTGGTGCCGTGGGCGCAAGACATTTTGGCGGCGCTTGACCGCGGGGAGATCGACCTGAACGAATTTGACCTGTCGCAGTGGCGGCTGATGCACATCGGCGCGCAACCCGTGCCGCAAAGTCTTATCAAACGTTGGCTGGAATATTTCCCCGACCAACAATACGATACCAACTACGGTCTGTCCGAATCCATCGGTCCCGGTGCGGTGCACCTCGGCGTGGAAAACGTCCGTAAAGTCGGCGCTATCGGTATCCCCGGCTACGGGTGGGAGGTCAAAATTGTTTCTCCTGAGGGGGACACGGTGAAACAAGGCGACGTGGGGGAACTGTGCCTCAAAGGTCCCGGCGTGATGACCTGCTACTACCGTGACGAAAAAGCCACCGCCGAAACGTTGCGTGACGGGTGGCTGTACACGGGCGATATGGCGATGCAAGACGAAGAGGGCTTTATCTACCTCGTCGACCGTAAAAAAGACGTCATCATCACAGGCGGTGAAAACCTCTACCCCGTGCAGATCGAAAACTTTTTGGCGGCACACGCCAAGATTCACGATGTGGCGGTCATCGGTCTGCCCGACCCGCGTCTCGGCGAAATTGCCGCCGCCATCATTCAGTTGAAACCCGGTGTGACCTGCACCGAGGACGAGATCGCCGAATTTTGCAAGGAACTGCCGCGGTATAAACGTCCGCGCCGTGTGATCTTTGCCGACGTGCCGCGCAATCCCACCGGTAAGATCGAAAAACCCAAACTCCGCAAAATTTACGGTGCAGAGGGTCTCGTTGATTCGCAAAACAAATCCTAAGAGGTGACAACTATGAAAAAATTACTCATCGGTAACCGTGCGGTGGCCGAGGGTCTGTACGACGGCGGGTTGTCGGTCGTGTCCAGCTACCCCGGTACGCCGTCCACCGAAATTACCGAATTTTTGTCGGAATACGGCGACATTCACAGCGAATGGGCGCCCAACGAAAAGGTTGCCTGCGAAGTCGCGTTTGGCGCGAGTTTGGCGGGCGCGCGCAGTGCGTGTGCGATGAAACACGTCGGTCTTAACGTGGCGGCCGACCCGTTGTTCACCCTGTCCTACACGGGCGTCAACGGCGGTATGGTCATCTGCGTGGCGGACGACCCCGCGATGCACTCCTCCCAAAACGAGCAGGATTCCCGTCACTACGCCATCGCGGCGAAAGTGCCGATGCTGGAACCTGCCGACTCGGCGGAAGCGTACGCGTTTGCCAAAGCCGCGTTTGAGCTGTCGGAACAGTTCGACACCCCCGTGCTGTTGCGTATGTGCACCCGTATCGCCCACAGCCAATCGGTGGTGGAAACGGAAGAACGCGTGATGCCCGTGCTCAAAGAGTACGTGAAAGACCCCGCGAAGTACATTATGATGCCCGGCAACGCCATTCGCCGCCACCCCGTGGTGGAAGCGCGCACCGCGGCGTTGACCGAGTATGCCGAAAATTGCCCGTTCAACACGGTGGAAGACAACGGCAGTGATATCGGCATCATCACGTCGGGTTGCTCGTATCAATACGTCAAGGAAGCGCTCGGCGACAGTGTGAACGTGCTGAAGATCGGTATGCCCAATCCCTTGCCCGTCAACCTCATCAAAGAGTTTGCCGCCAAGGTGAAAACGCTGTACGTGATCGAAGAACTCGACCCCATCATCGAAACCCACGTGCGCACGCTCGGTTTGGATGTTATCGGCAAAGAAAAATTCTCGCCGCTCGGCGAATTTTCGCAAGCCACCGTGGCGGCGGCGTTCGGCAAAGACGCCAACGCGTTTGCCACCGCCGACAGTGACATCCCGAACCGTCCTCCGATGATGTGTGCGGGTTGTCCCCACCGCGGGTTGTTCTACACCCTCGCGAAAAACAAGGTCACCGTGATGGGTGACATCGGTTGCTATACGCTCGGTGCGGTGCCGCCGCTGTCCGCGCTGGATTCCACCTTGTGTATGGGCGCGTCGGTGTCGGGTCTGCACGGTTTTAACGCCGCGCGTGACGGGGCGGACAAAAAATCGGTGGCGGTCATCGGTGACTCCACCTTTATGCACTCGGGTATGACGGGGCTGGTCAACGTGGCGTACAATGCCACCAACTCCACCGTCATCATTCTCGACAACTCCATCACCGGTATGACGGGTCACCAACAAAACCCCACCACCGGTTACAATATTAAGGGCGACCCCGCCGCCAAAGTGGATCTCGAAGCGTTGTGTAAAGCGCTCGGCATCAACCGCGTGCGGGTGGTGGACCCGTATGACCTGAAAGAGTGCGACACGGCGGTGAAAGAAGAACTCGCCGCCGAGGAACCGTCGGTCATCATTTCGCGCCGTCCGTGCGTGCTCTTAAAAACGGTGAAAACCGCGCCGTCGCTCACCGTGGCGGCGGATAAATGTAAGTCTTGCAAACGGTGTATGGGGTTGGGTTGCCCCGCCATCCGTATGAAGGACGGCAAAGCCGACATTGACACCACGCTGTGCGTGGGTTGCGGCGTGTGCAAACAGTTGTGCGCGTTTGATGCCATCGAGGGGGTGACGATGTGATGAAAACGACCAGTGTGATGATCGTGGGCGTGGGCGGCCAAGGCAGTCTGCTCGCGTCCAAATTGCTCGGCCGTCTGCTCACCGACGAGGGATTTGATGTCAAGGTGAGCGAAGTACACGGGATGAGCCAACGCGGCGGTTCGGTGGTCACCTACGTGCGGTTTGGCGACAAGGTGTATTCCCCCATCGTCACCGACGGTGAGGCCGACATCATCATCGCGTTTGAAAAACTCGAAGCTGCCCGTTACGCGCGGTATCTGAAAACCGACGGGCAGTTGGTGGTCAACACCCAACAGATCGACCCGATGCCGGTCATCATCGGCGCGGCGCAGTACCCCGAAGTGGTGCTCGACGAACTCACCGCCAAAGGCGTGCAGGTGGAAGCGCTCGACGCGCTCACCCTCGCCCGCGAGGCAGGCTCGGCCAAAGCGGTCAACATCGTGTTGATGGGCCGCGCCGCCAAAAACTTTGATATTCCCTACGACAAATGGATCGCCGCCATCGAAAACACGGTGGCACCCAAGTTTGTGGAGATGAACAAAAAAGCGTTTGATTTGGGATATAACTCGTAATAAAGTTATTGACATCCAAAACAAACGGTGTTAAGATACAGAAAAGACGTTTGAGCGGAACGTAGTACCCGAAATCGGCATTTTCAGAGACCTGCGGTCGGTGTGAAGCAGGAATGTGCGGTCGGCGAATTCTCTCCGCGAGTCGTTGGTTGAAGGGCAACTGCGTAGGCCAAACGGGTTCGACCGTTATATCGACAAGGGTGTGTTTGCACTCGGAGGCTGTTATCGAGAGATAGCGGTAAATAGAGGTGGTACCACGGGATCTTTCTCGTCCTCTGTATTCCCAAAGCGGAATGCAGGGGACGTTTTGTTTTCTGCACTTCGCATTCCCCATCGAAAGGATGACCACAATGGAAAAACGGTATTATCAAAAAGACATCGAAACGATGCCGGTCGAAGACATCAAAAAACTGCAATCCGAAAAACTCGTCAAGCAGGTGCGCCACGTGTACGACAACGTGCCGTATTACCGCGCGTTGATGGAGGAAAAAGGTGTCACGCCCGACGACATTCACGGCGTCGAGGATCTGCACAAGTTGCCGTTCCTCACCAAAAGCGACCTGCGCGATGCGTATCCGTACGGTCTGCTTGCCAAACCGTTGTCCGAATGCGTGCGTATTCAGTCCACGTCGGGTACCACGGGTCGCCGCGTGGTGGCGTTTTACACCCAACACGACATTGAGTTGTGGGAAGATTGCTGTGCGCGTGCCATCGTGGCGGCGGGCGGCACCAACGAAGACGTGTGCCAGGTGGCCTACGGCTACGGCCTGTTTACGGGCGGCCCCGGTCTCAACGGCGGTTCGCACAAAGTCGGTTGCTTAACGTTGCCGATGTCCTCGGGCAACACCGAACGCCAAATTCAGTTTATGCAAGACCTCGGTGCCACCATTTTGTGTTGCACCCCGTCCTATGCGGCGTACATCGGGGAAACCTTGAAAGAAAAGGGCTACACGCCCGACCAAATTCCGCTCAAAGCGGGTATCTTCGGCGCCGAACCGTGGACCGAAGAGATGCGCCGCGGCATCGAAGAATCGCTCGGCATCAAGGCGTACGACATTTACGGGCTCACCGAAACGAGCGGCCCCGGCGTGTCGTTCGAATGTGAAGAACAAACGGGTATGCACATCAACGAGGACCACTTCCTCGCCGAAATTATCGACCCCGATACCGGCGAAGTGTTGCCGGAGGGCAGCAAGGGCGAACTCGTGTTTACCTCGCTTGACAAAGAAGCGTTCCCGCTGCTTCGTTATCGCACCCGTGATATTTGCGTGCTGTCCCGCAAACCCTGTTCCTGCGGTCGCACCCACATCAAGATGAGCAAACCGATGGGTCGCAGCGACGATATGATGATCATCCGCGGCGTCAACGTGTTCCCCAGCCAAATTGAAACGGTGCTCTTAAACGAGGGGTATCAACCCAACTATCAGATCGTGGTGGATCGCGTGGGCAACACCGATACGTTCGACGTCAACGTGGAAATGAATCCCGATCAGTTCACCGATACCGTCAGCGGTGTGACGGCGCTGGAAAAATCGCTTGCCGCCGCGATGAAGACCATGCTCGGCATCAACCCCGCCGTGCATCTGGTTCCGCCCAAGAGCATCACGCGCAGTGAAGGCAAAGCCGTCCGCGTGATCGATAAGCGCAAACTGCACGATTGAGAGGAGAGAGGGATATGTCGTTAAAACAATTGACCGTTTTTGTCAAAAATGAGCGCGGCGCGCTGGTGGGCATCACCGATGCGCTCGCCGCCCACAACGTCAACATCCGCGCCCTGTCCATTGCGGATACCGAGGAGTTTGGCATCCTGCGTATGATCGTCAGCGATAACGACGTGGCCGCCGCCACCCTCACCGAGCAAGGCTATCTGCTCAAAATGACCGACGTGGTCGGTGTGAAGATCGGCGATGCGCCCGGTAAACTGTCCAAAGCACTCGCCGTGCTGGACGACGCGAAGATCAATATGGAATATCTCTACGCGTTTATGACCCGCACCGAAAAGCACGCCTACGTGGTGCTCCGCGTGGCCAACAACGCCGCCGCCGAAGCGGCGCTGGAGGCGGCAGGGTTCCACCTCATCACCGACGCCGACGTGGCAAAACTGTAAACGAACACACTCCCCGCCGCGGCAACACAAGTTGCCGCGGCATTTTTCATCCGTGTTGTTGTCAAAAAAAGGCGAGGAAACGGTTACGGTTTTGAAATATTTTTTTAAAACGCTTGCTCTTTTCTATGCAGCGAGCTATAATTATGCTGATATCGTTTTCGATTTGGCAAATTCAAGGGGAACCCAAATTACGAGGAAAAGAGTTACGAACGAGGATGGAGAACACAAACAAACGCATTTGTTTATCGACCCCTACGATGCACGAGGAAGAACTCGGTTACATACAAGAAGCCTTTGAGAAGAATTGGATCGCGCCGCTCGGGTTTAACTGTGACGGGCTGGAGAACGAGATCGCCGATTACGTGAAAGGTGACGACGATTGGCACACGCTTGCGCTCGCTTCCGGTACGGCGGCATTGCATTTGGCGGTCAAGTTGGCGGGCATTGGGCAAGGCGACAAAGTGTTGTGCTCGGATATGACCTTTTCCGCCACCGTCAACCCCATCGTGTACGAGGGCGGCATCCCCGTGTTTGTGGACAGTGAATACGATACCTGGAATATGGACCCCGTGGCGTTGGAAAAAGCCTTTGAACAACATCCCGATGCCAAAGCGGTGATGTTGGTGCACCTGTACGGCACCCCCGCGAAAGTGGATGAAATTCGTGCATTGTGCGATCGGCACGGCGTCGCGTTGATTGAAGACGCGGCCGAATCCTTGTCTGCGACCTATCGCGGCCGCAAATGCGGTACGCTGGGTGACTACGGTGTCATCAGTTTCAACGGCAACAAGATCATCACCACGTCGGGCGGCGGTATGTTGCTCACCAAAGAAAAATCCTTGCGAGACAAAGCGCTGTTTTGGGCCACGCAGGCGCGTGAAAACGCACCGTGGTACGAGCACAAAGAGATCGGGTACAACTACCGTATGAGCAACGTCGTGGCCGGCATCGGCCGTGGCCAACTCAAACATTTGGAAGAACATCGCGACCGTAAGGAGCAGGTGTATCGCCGCTACGAGCAAGCGTTTGCCGATCTGCCGGTGACGATGAATCCCTATTTGGCAGACAGCCGCCCCAATTTCTGGTTGTCCTGCCTCACGGTGAACCGCGATTGCGCGGTGGATCCGCTGGCGATCATTCGCCGATTGGGCGAAGCGAACATTGAAGCACGCCCCATTTGGAAACCGATGCACATGCAACCCGTGTTTGCGACTTGCGCGTTTGTGACGGCCGGTGGACCGGCGGTCAATGAAGACGTGTTTGCCCGTGGGTTGTGCTTGCCGTCGGACATCAAGATGACCGAGGCGGAGCAAGGGCGCGTGATCGACATCGTGCGGTCGTTTTTTGAATAAGAAACAGTGAAAAAAGACGGCGAAAGACTACTTCTCATAAGGATGATTAAAGCCTCGATGAATTTCATCGAGGCTTTTCTTATGCTTATCGGAAAGAACCAGCATCGCATTTGTAAGTACAAATGCTTCTTTTTGGGTGATACCCAAACCCTTTTAACAACA
>JAFSFY010000007.1 GCA_017434985.1 Clostridia bacterium
GATTTTCTATATTTGGGGTCACGCGTATGAGATGGATTACCATTCCGACGATTGGGCGAAACTCGAAGAGTTTTTGAAACTCATTGCGGGGCACGACGACATTTTCTACGGCACCAACCGTGAGGTATTGTTGTAAGCGAGGGCTTGGGTATGATATACAAAGGCAAAAAACTAAAAGAGATCGTGTTTCCGCTGGGTGGCATCGGCACGGGATCGGTGGGCCTTTCGGGAAACGGCGCCTTGGTGGATTGGGAGATCTTCAATCGCCCGAACAAAGGGAGTATCAACCCTTACACGGGATTTTTTGTCAAAGCGGAATATCCCGATGGGCGCACCGTGGTCAAAGTGTTACAAGGCGATCATCAAAAAGATTTGAGTGGACAATACCAAAAAGCCACCTATCGTGGTTTTGGTCACGGCCCTGCCAACGGCACGATGGCCGGGTTGCCCCATTTTGAAACGGTGACGTTTGAAAGCAAATTCCCGTTTGCCACGCTTACGTTTGAGGATACGGGCTTTCCTGCCAAAATTACGATGAAAGCGTTTAACCCGTTTGTGCCCTTGGATGCGGATGCGTCAGGGATTCCGTCGGCGTTTTTCGACATCAAGATACATAGCCGTGAAGATGGTGTGAAGTACACGGTGATGTTTTCGGTACGCAACCCGTTTGCAAACACGCAAAACATCAAAATCACCCACGCGCGGTATACGGCAGTGCAGTTGCGCCACGCGGGAAAACCGAAAACCGACAAAGATTACGGTGATCTCACCGTGGCGGTGGCCGAGCCAAATGCACTCTGCCAAGAATATTGGTATCGTGGCGGTTGGCAAGACGGGATCGCGACCTTTTGGCGCGAATTGACCGAGGGGACACTGACCGATCGTCACTATGACGAGGCTGGAAAAGAAGACGGGTGCGCCGTAGGGACGACCCATACCGTCCACCGCGGAAACAGTGAAACCGTGCGGTTTGTGCTTTCGTGGAACGTGCCGAACTGCTATAACTACTGGAATCCGTATAAAGATGAACACGGCGACGATGTGACCTGGAAAAACCACTATGCCACACGCTTTGCCGATTCCACTAAAACGTGTGTGTACAGTTTGCGACATCGCAACACGCTGTATCGTCGTTCGATGCAATTTTCTCGCGCATTGCACGGCACCACGTTGGACAAAACGGTGATCGAAGCGGTGGCATCCACCCTGTCGGTGTTGAAGTCGTCTGCGGTGTTGCGCCTGGAAAACGGCGCATTCTACGGATGGGAAGGCACCCACGAACTGGAGGGCAGTTGCGAGGGCACATGCACCCACGTGTGGAGTTATGTGTATTCGCTGTGCTTTTTGTTCCCCGAACTGGAACGCAGTTTGCGCGACACGGAGTTTGCGCACGATGTGGACGCGCACGGCAAACAATATTTTCGTACCGCGTTGCCGCTTGGTCGCGGCGTAGTGGAAGCACCGCCGTGTGTGGACGGGCAGATGGCCACCGTCATTAAAATCTATCGCGACTGGAAATTGACGGGCGATTCCGCGTGGTTGCGCGAGAACTGGGACAACGTAAAACACGTATTGGAATATGCGTGGAGCGAACACAACGACTACGCGTGGGACAACAACAAAGACGGCGTGTTGGAAGGTCGCCAACACCACACGTTGGATGTGGAGATGTTCGGTCCGTCGGCGTGGTTGCAGGGGATGTACCTCGCGGCACTGAAAGCCGCCGCCGAAATGGCCACCTTTGTGGGGGACGCCGACAAGGCAACCGAATATGCCGACCTGTTCCGAAAGGGGTATGCGTGGACGCGCGACAACCTCTTTAACGGCGCGTATTTTTATCACAAAGTGGATTTGAACGATCGCACGTACACGGAGCATTTCCATTGTCCGCAATATTGGAACGACGAAACGGGCGAACTGAAATACCAAATTGGCGAGGGTTGCGAAATTGATCAATTGCTCGGTCAATGGCACGCCAATTTGTGCGGTTTGGGTGATATTTTCGACAAAGCGCAGCGCCAAACGGCCTTGCAAACCATGATGAAACACAACCACCAACCGTCTTTGCGCGAGTTTGTCAACGTGTGGCGGTTGTTTGCCATGAATGACGAGGGTGGCACCGTGATGTGTGCCTACCCCGATGGGGCGCGCAAACCTGCCATTCCGATTTCCTACGGCGAGGAATGTATGACGGGGTTTGAATACGCGTTTGCCGGGCTCTTGGTCAGCGAAGGGTTTATCGACGAAGCATTGCGCGTGGTACGCGCCATTCGCCATCGGTATGACGGCGAAAAGCGCAACCCGTTTAACGAAATTGAGTGTGGCAGTAACTATGCCCGTGCGATGGCGAGTTTTGCGTTGTTACCGGCATTTAGCGGTTTCACGTTTGATCTGCCGCACGGTCGCATCGGGTTTGCACCGCGTGTGTCGGGTAATTTCCGTTGTCCGTTCTTTGTCGGCACGGGATGGGGCGAATTTGAACGCACAAGCAGTGCCCATCGGTTGACCGTGATAAGAGGCGCGTTGTCGCTGTGCGAACTCACGCTCGGTGGTGTCGGTACGGTAACGACCGTCACGGCAGACGGCGTTTCCATCCCCTTTACACAAACGGGCGAAACACTTCGCTTCGACCCGATTACGGTTGTCAGCGAATTGCGCGCAGAATGATGTGCACCTCATCGAATTGCTGAACAAATACGGCCTGAAATGCACCTTCAACTTGAATTCCGAACTGCTCGGCAAAGGCGGGTGTATGCCGGTGGCGACGGGCAAGGTGGCACACTATAAACTCCCGCCGTCCGACGTGCGTGCCGTCTACGAGGGGCACGAAGTGGCGGCGCATACGCTTACCCACCCGTTGCTCACAAAGCTGGATGAAGCGGAGATCATCCGCCAGGTGGAACAGGACCGCCTGAACCTCTCCGACTTGATGGGGTACGAAGTGATTGGTATGGCCTACCCGTGCGGCGGTGAGAATAACGACGACCGTGTGGCGGACATCATCCAAAACCATACGGGCATCCGCTATGCCCGTACCATCCAAAACACCGATAGTTTTGATGTGCAGGAAAATTTGTATCGCTTCAACCCCAACGTGTATCACGTGTTGGAATATGATCGGTTGATGGAGATGGGTCGCCGCTTTGTGGAGCTGAAACCCGAAAAACCGCAGATTTTCTATATTTGGGGTCACGCGTATGAGATGGATTACCATTCCGACGATTGGGCGAAACTCGAAGAGTTTTTGAAACTCATTGCGGGGCACGACGACATTTTCTACGGCACCAACCGCGAAGTGTTGTTATAGCCGAAC
>JAFSFY010000008.1 GCA_017434985.1 Clostridia bacterium
GTTACACTATCTGGAATGGTGATGCTTGTGAGGTTTTCGCACCCATCAAACGCCGAATACCCAATGCTTGTTACACCATCAGGAATGGTGATGCTTGTGAGGTTTTTGCACCCCCTAAACGCCCCATCCCCAATGCTTGTTACACTATCAGGAATGGTAACGTCACCGCCGGATCCTAAGTATTTTTTCAACACACCATCTTCAATTACAAAATCTTTTAAATCACTCATTTTTATTCTCCTTTATTCCGCTACGAAGGGGATATTGTTTTCTTTCGCGTATTGTTCTGCATAACTGCCCGCCGGCGCGTGAATGGTGAGGGTTTCGCTTGTGAAAACATCTTCCCCCATTTCTGTGACACTGGCGGAAATGTATGCATTTTTGAGAGTTTCACAACCCATAAATGCACCTTCGCAAATTTTGGTAACGCTATCGGGAATCACTATATTTTCCAGCGTTTTATTGACACAAAAACAGTATCGATGGAGAATTTCAATGCCATCCGGAATACGATAATCGCTATCTTTTACTTTCCATCCTCGAATCAAATGCTTTCCTATACAAAGCGCCCCATTTTTAAAGTTCTTCTTATCTTTTATAAAAGCGGTGTCATAGACAATGTTGCCATGTATTTCCTCCACAGCATCCGGAATGCCGATATCTATTAACGCGCTACAACCTTGGAAGAGATTGCGTTTTATGATTTTGATTGTATCCGGGACAGTAATTGCGGTTAGTGATTTGCAATCACGGAATACGGATTCGCCAAGGGTGAGTAGTTGATCCGGCCAAGAGAAATTGCTCAATGAAGTGCATCCCCAAAAAGCACAATCATCAATTTCTGTGACACGTTTCGGAGTATTGAACTGCGCAAGTGCTTTGCAGCCACTAAATGCTTCTATACCAATGCCGGTGATGGTTTCCGGAAGATTAAATGTAGTTAGAGAAGAACAGTTTTTGAATAAACCATCCGCTAATACAGTGATTTTTGGGGGCAAGGTAATGCTAACTAACTCTTTGCAATTGCGGAATGCGCCCTTGTGAATGGTTTCCACACATTCGGGTATAACAACAGATGTAATGGGCTTTCCGGAAAAGGCGGCTTCTCCAATAGCAACTACAGGTTTACCATCAATCATTTCCGGAATAATAACTTCTGTGTCATTGCTTTTGTATTTGTTGATGGTAACTGCGTTTTCGGAGACGTTTAGCTGGTACATTTTTGCCCAATCGGCGAGAGTTTTTTCTCTAAATCCCAGATCTTTTTCGATAGCATTTGTTTCGTGAGCATCAATATCTTCTGCAGAATACAATTGGTTTTTGTAATCCAAAAGGATTGCTGACATCTCTTGGTTTGTTTCACAGATAGAAATGAATTCATTGAATTCATCAATAGATAATTGTCGCTTTAAATGAATTAACTTTGTAAAAGCGGTGATGTTATTTTGCTGTACAGACAGTTCCAACAGTCCTTTAAGATTGGAGGTCATATACTGTTTTACAAAAGCGGGCAAAGTGTCGTCGTTTTCTAAATAGGCAAAACAAAAGATTTCTTTTTTTACTTTTCCCACACTTTGCCAGAATAGTTTTCGCACTCTATCGCTGTTGTTGATGCAATTTAAGTGATTTAATGCAGTGCACGATTCAATGGGACATCCGAGAAGTTTAGGCGGCTTGATAATACGTTTTATTCCCTCCGGCAATGTTAGAGAACAAAGATTCTCACAACCACAAAAAGAATCAATCTGTATCTCTTCTACCTTAGGAGGAATAACGAGGGATGTCAGGGAAGAGCATCCTGAAAAAGCAAGGCTATCAATCTCGGTAACAGAATCCGGAAGGGTAATATTTTTGAGAGCAGAACACCCCCAAAAAAGGTTACTAGAAATGGTTTTTACATTTTCCGATAAGGTGATGGTTTCTAGAGAAGAGCACTTTTCGAATACTCTATATCCCATTTTCGTTACGCTATTGGGAATGACAATCGAGGTGAGGGCACTGCATTTTTTAAACGCTTCATAACCGATGGAAGTAACGCTATTCGGAATAGACACTGAAACGAGGGAGGGACAATTAGCAAATGCGTGGTCGTTGATAGTGGTTCTGCCGTAAGGAATAGTGATTTTAGTAATGGATGCACAAGCAAAAGTCGCATTATTGATTTGCAATACTTCTTCCGGCACCACGAGGTGGGTGAGCAGTTCACCGTTAATGTAAATGGAGTCTGCGTAACGCACGGGACTTGAACCATAGTCGCCAAACTTGACATTCATCCAGGAAACTAAATCGCTAACGAAGACCGCTTTGAGTTGTTGACATCTCTCAAAAGCACGCGGCCCGATTCGGGTTAGTGTTTTTGGAATGGTGATGCTGGTGAGAGTTTTTGAAAAGAAAAAAACATCCGCAGCAATGCTAGTCACGCCCTCGGGAATGACAACATCGCCGCCGGGGCCGACGTATTTCTTCAATACACCATTTTCAATCACAAAATCTTTCAAATCACTCATTATAATTTTTCCTTTAAATGTCGTTTTGTTCTAATACAAGTTTGATCGCCCAGGGGGGAACGTCAGGAATTTCGTAGTCGTCTTTCACGAACACAAAGGCTGTATCGTAATCGGGCTTGCGTTCAGGGAAGACGCCATAACCGTCAGTAAAGTAGATAAGCCCTTTTAGGTTTCGAAACTCTTTATTTTTAATAAGCTCATCTACTTTTTCAAAAACGGGACGAAAATCGGTGCCACCGAGACCTTTGATTTGCATTGTTTTCAGATATTCATCAAATTCATCTTGATTAGTGATTTTGATATGCTCTTGAATATCCGCATCACACTGAATGATATGAAGATTGATTTTGCTGAAAAAGCTTTCGGTGCTTTTAAGTATGTTGTAGGTTTTCCGAACAAATGCTTGTACTTGCTCGCCCACAACCGAACCGGACGTATCAATGGCGATAACAAACTCTTTTATCCGTTTAACTTCTTTGTATTCAAGCGGCTCAATAAGCGGCATTTTGTCATAGAGCTTCAGCCCATAGGTGTAGAAGATATAATCAAACTCATCATCGTTTATCTTCATTGCTTCACCCATAACGGCGAACTTTTTGAGGAAGGAGGTATAATCATATTTTTCGCGGTTAACTTCTTTTAAATTTTGAATAAGTCCGCCCGCTATATCGCCGCGCTGTTTACCAAAGGTTTCGATATCCACCTGCATTCGCTCGGCAATTTTCTGCCAAGTAGCGTTCAATTCTACAGCCGACAGCGTCAAGTCGTTCACGCCGTCACCTTGTTCGTCAAATGATTGCCCGATACCGTACGCTGCCGCCTTTTCCTCATCGGTCATATACCATATTTCGTGATTATCGGCATAAAAGCGGGAGCGGATGTCGGTAGCGGTCATTGGGTCAACGTTATTTGATTTTAAGTAGGCGTAAATCTTTTCTGCGGTAAGCATTTTACACTCTTTTTTGAATTTAGCGCTATCTTTCGCTTGCAATCCTTCGCGGAAAGATGTCGCCGCTTTTAATCCCAAATCGGTTATTACGTTTTCTACCGCAATATCCGTTGCCAAATCCCAAAGCGGACGGTCAAGAGTTGGGTCCATAAACATATGCCGATACACGCAGTGCATCACGATATGTAAATAGTCACGTACGACCGTTTCTTTTTGGTGTTTGAAATTCGATAGCACGCGCTTGGGGTTATACATCAGGAAATGCCCGTCGGTGAGCATAGAGGATTCACCGACAGGTTTCATTTCAAATTGGCTAAGTGCTGCATCTAAAAACCGCAAATTCACGAGCAAGGTGTTGCGTGAAAGAATCAGCACTTCTTCCGCTAGCTTTTCAGCTTTATTTAGTTGTTTTTCTTCCATCGTAACACCCCACTTTCTGTTATTTATTCAAATTTTATGAAACCACTCCAAATCTTCTTGTGTGAAGTTATCGGGAATGATTATACTGATACAAAAGTTATATTGTTTTCTTTTGCATACTGTTCAGCAAAACTGCCGGTAGGTGCATGGATAGCAAGATTATTACAACCATCGAACGCAGACTTCGCGATACTTGTAACACTTTCCGGAATAGTAACACAAGTAAGATTTATGCAATCACAAAACGCACTATCTTCAATGATTGTAACGCTACTTGGAACAATTATCGTTTTAAGATTAGCACATCCTTCAAACACACTAACACCAATCTGCGTAACGCTATTGGGTATATTAATGTTTTTCAATCCTGTACACTCTGAAAAAGCCGCAAGATAAATATTATTAACACTTTCAGGAATTGAAACAGTTTCAATATGTGCACATCCCGCAAATGCACCAAAACCAATACTAACAACGCCGTCAGGTATAACAACGGAAACATCTTTTCCCATATAAATTTTCAACATTCCATCTTCGATTGCAAATTCGGGCGGATTTTCCACAAACTGTTCGGCAAAGCTACCTTTCGGAGCATGAATAACAAGATTTTCACAGTTATAAAACGCTGTGCTTCCAATGCTTGTAACGCTTTCAGGAATAACTATACTTTTAAGGTTTTCACAAAAAGCAAACGCATCGTCGCCAATGCTTACAACACCTTCAGGAATAACTATACATTCAAGGTTTTTACAAAAAGCAAACGCACCGTCGCCAATGCTTACAACACCTTCAGGTAATGCAACACTTTTAATGTTTTTTCTAGCAGTTGCAATTTTTGAACTAACACCCATACGATCGGGACTAAAAGCTAAATCACCTATTGCAACAACCTTATACCCTTCAATAAAATCAGGAACGATTATATCAATCTCCGTACCGTTATATTCTTTTATAATAGCGCCTTCGTTAGTAACATTAACAACATAGATCGGTTTACTACTTGCTTTTTTCGTGGTTTTTTTAGGCTTTTTGGTAGGTTTTATCCATTTTTGTCCGTCATATACCTTGTTTATTTTCTTTGTTTCTTTTTCGCCATCACCATAATCTCTAGTGAGTGTATAATGAAATTCTGCATTTTCAACTTTTGCATACTCATCAAATAGCATATCGCCAGCACCTTCAAATGAAGATTCCAGTTCAAAACTATAGTTAGGGTGTTGAGACGCTATCTCCATAGCTATTTCAAAACATGCGCCATTCTCACATCTATCCCATATGGGATTAGAATTTAAAACAATTTCCCCATCAACCAACTTAGCATTTTTAAAATTAATCTCAAGTTCATCTTCTATTTCGTCTTCTGCTATTTCCATAACGATTTGATATACTGTTTGTACTGTTTCAGGATCCTTCATAGTGATTCTCATTTCAAAATTTTCTCTTGCCATAATTTTTCCTCCGTTTTATATTTTGTTCTTATCAATCCAATTTCTAGAAGTTTCAAATTAATAAATAAAACTTATAGACAATAATTCCGCTTGGTGGTTGAAATTCGATAGCACGTGCTTGGCGTTATAAAGCAGGAAATGCCCGTCGGTGAGCATAGAGGATTCACCGACAGGTTTCATTTCAAATTGGCTAAGTGCTGCATCTAAAAACCGCAAATTCACGAGCAAGGTGTTGCGTGAAAGAATAAGCACCTCTTCAGCCAGTTTTTCGGCTTGGGTTAGTTTCTTTTCTTTCATCATAACACCTTCTCTTTACTCCAATACAAATTCATCCATCGGGTCGAAATCCGCAAAATTTTTGTTTTTGTAGTCTAATAAAATTGCCAAAGCATTAGTTGCGTTATTTTCATTTGCAATTCTGATGAAATCGGATATTTGTGCTAAAGTAAAGCGCTTCAATTCATTTGTTGAGTCTAATCGGTTATTAAGAATTCTGCTGTAAATTGTTATTTTATCCAAAAAGGATACAATGGTGTTTGATTTGCGAGACCATTCTTTTACCACTATTTCATCAATCGTAAGTTCGGTACCCTCGTCATTACCACTTGCCTTAACTTCAAAACCATCTATGTATAAAGATCGATAGGTAATTTCATCATACCCCACGTCTCGATTATACCATAAACAATCAATCCCTATTTCTTTACGATTAATCAGATATACGCTCTTAATTACACAATCACTATATCTATCTGTATTAATATCTTCTGCTTTATAGGAGTTTTCCCAAATTTGCAAAAACGCTTGAGTTTTTTGATTGGAAACAAAAAGTTTTTGCCAATTGTTAATCGTTTTTTCATACATATCAGAAACGTATGCAATACGAATCGGCTTGTCTCTTAATGTGTAGACTTTCCCATTTTCGTCAACAGTCGAATCGTTGATAAATGAAAAGAATGAATCTTCTTGTTGCCAGACAAGACTTTGTGATAATGCCTTAGTTATAAAATTGGTTTGCCATTGTTCTTGCCAGACCCTCAATTCAAGCCATTCGCCAGAAAAATACAATTCTAACAACTTTGATTTATATGTTTTTAAAAGCTGTTTATACGTTTTCTGAATCGCTTGCAAATCCGCTTTTGCAGCATCGTATAATTCCGCATCTGCACCACGTTTTGGTATTGTTTTAGATATTTTGTTGCTTTCTAAATCAATGATATCAAAAGATAGCTTTGAATTAATAGAAACCGCAACCTTTTTGTTTCCTAAATCATAAATTTTTGTTCCGTCGTCATCAAAGCCCATGTTGGCGATGACTCTATCTTCTTCTGTAGCAAAGCTATTTACACATTTGCTTTGTACAGTCACATCTTTAGCCGATTCAATTTTTTTCTTTAATCCCGCATTCCCTAATATCATCTTTATTGCGTCAGCCCCCACTTTTTGGGCACCAATCACATCAAAAAGTTGCTTTAAATACGAGGCGTCTATAGTTGCATAATAATTCGCCATAAACTCAGCAACACAGGTGAACTCTTTTTTAGAAACTTTACCTTTAAGTATATTGACGAATTCTTCTGCCAGAGCACACGTATCTACAGGCTTAAACTTTTTCTTGTATAATTTTTTCATCTCTTTATCTTGACATGCAAGATAAATTAACGCCTTCGAATAATAGGAAATATTATCCCAATGGTTTAGTGATGATTTGATAAGACATCCTTTTACGGCATTTGCATCCATATATAAAGACAACTGCTCAACCTGATATGAAAGTCCTTGCGGCAATCTACCACCAAACCAATTTCCTCTTTTTAGAGAAGCATCATCCGGAATCTCAATTTTTTCTAATCCAAATGCGTTGAAAGCGTTCTTGCCAATAGATACAATAGTTTTTGGCAATACAATATGTTTTAGATTGTTACAATCCTCAAATGCACTTTCACCTATGTTAGTTACGCCCTCAGAGATAATAAGTTTTTTTATACCAGCACCTTTGAAGACGTGCGGCTTAACTTCCATAACCTCGTTTGGGATAACAAGTTCTTGTAATAATTCCCCATTTAAAATAATGTTATTTTCTGAAAAGAAATTGGGGGGGAAGATTCCATAAGGACAATCCATATCACATAATACACGAATGTCATCTATATGAATATTAAATGGTCTGGATTCATAATCAACAAAGAAAGCGTGAAAATTAATATTCTTGACATTGGAAGGAATATAAACATCCGTAACAAAGGGCTTTCCTTCTAAAACACCGTTCCCTATTGTTGTGACATCTTCAGGAACTCTTACCAAACTTTCATTACCTAAATACTTTTTAAGCACACCGTCTTCAACTAAAAAATCTTTTAAATCACTCATTTTGATTTCCTCCATTTTAAATGTTTTCATTTAGTTTTTCTTGCAAACGCTCTAAATCCTCTTGTGTAAAGTTGTTAGGATCAATGCCGCATTTATGGCAGTGATAATCAAAAGTGCTGCGATCAATTTCGGTGAGACCGGTGGCGAGTAATGACTCTGCCACCCGGTCGATATGTTCATCACGAATGCCGTTATAACCGGCATCGTCCATTGCAGCTAATTGCCATGGTTCAAACATAACATTACCACCCTTATTTTGATGATACCATTATAAATCGATCGCTGTCCTATAAAACGGACTTAAACGACGATGGTGGCTACGCTGCCGCCGACTTTGTCTTTCTTGACAATGATCTGTTTATCGATTTTTTGCTTGAGTTCACCGACGTGGGAAATGATACCGACAAGGCGGTTGCCCTCTGCCAACGAGGAAAGTGCTTTCATAGCGGCGGCGAGAGATTCCTCATCGAGGGAACCAAAGCCTTCGTCCACGAACATCGTATCAAGCTTAATGCCACCTGCGCTGGATTGAATCTCGTCGGCAAGGCCGAGAGCCAATGCCAAGGATGCCTTGAAGGATTCGCCGCCCGAAAGGGATTTGACGCTGCGGTGGCTACCGTTATAGTGGTCGATCACATCCAAATCCAAACCACTTTGTCCGGATTTGGAAAGGGCTTCCTTGCGGCGCACCAAATCGTACTGACCGTCGGTCATAATCATCAGGCGGGTGTTGGCACGATTGATGATACGGTCAAAGTAGTTCATTTGGATATAGGTTTCCAACATAATCTTTTCCTTGCCGGAAAGTTGACCGTTCGCCGTGTTGGAAAGTGCTTTTACCCATGCGTATTTCTTCTCGGTCGCGACAAGATCGCCCGATTTCTGCTTAATATTATCCAGCGCCGATTGGTTGGTGCCGATGCGACTGTGAACGGTTTTGGCTTGCCTATCCAGCTCAGCTAACTGCGCTTCCAAAATCGTCAGCTTTTCGGTTTCCTTTTCCAAATCAATCGCGATATCCTCGCCAATCCTTTTCACGATTTCCTTTTTTGCCGCCTCAAGGGACGCCAATTTCTCGTTGCTCTCGTTCAAGGCTTTCAGCGCATCCTCACAGCTCTTGACCAGTTCTTCCGCTTTCTCGGTCAGCGCCGTAATTTCCGTTTCCGCCTCCGCTTTGGTTTCGAACGTGAGTTTGGCTTTCAGTTCCGCGATGCGTTTTTCCAGAGAATCGTTTTCGGCAATTTTGGCTTTAACCGCATCGTTAATCTCGGTAAGTTTTCCCTTCAAAACTTCCAACTGCTGCATTTTTTCGGGCAGCAGGTTCTCGATTTCCGCTTTGCGGTCGATGTTCTTTTGTGCCGTTTGGATCCGTGCGTTTTGCTCGGCGATTTTGGCATCCACATCCGACAATTTTACCGCTGCGAGCGATTTGGCTTCTTCGAACGCAACGTCGCCCAACAGCGCTTGCGTTTCTCCCAAAACGCCGGCACGCTTTTCCTCCAACGCGCCTTTCAAACTCCCTGCCTTTTGTCTGGCGTCATTGGCGCGGGTATTCGCCGTTTCTAAATCGCTCTGCAACGCTTCCAGCTGTTCTTTTGTGGGAGCATTTTCGGGTTTTACTGCCGGTTTCGGATGAGCAGTAGAGCCGCAAACGGGACAAGGCTCGTTTGCCGCTAACGTATCTGCCAAAATACCCGCCTGTGCGTCTAAATACAGTTTGTTCTGCGCTTTGTATGCCGCATCCGCTTGATCGGCGGCCGCCTGCTTTTCGGTATATTTCTCAACGGCTTGTTTATACTCCGCTTCGGCATTTTCGAGCAGAACAATATTCCGCTTTAAGGCATTCAATTTATCGGCGTTATCGCTCAGTGCTTTTTTCTCGATTTCCAGCTTGATCTTCTCTTCGCCCGCCTTGTCCAAAGACTTGCTTTCTTCGGTAAGGGCGGAAATGTCATCGTTTACCGTCGCAATAGACGCGGTGGTGCTATCAACATCTTTGGCACTGTTGTCGATAAATGCTTTATTATTGCTAAACGCGGACAGTTTATCGGACAACTCGTCGTAATCGGGCAGTAAGGCCTTAAGCGCCGCCGCCCGCTCGCGCATATGCGCAACTTCAGGTTGTTTGGCTTTCTCAGCTTCGGCTTTTTCGGCGAGACGCTGACCGTTTTCCGTTTCGGCTGCAAGGTCGGCGGTGTTCTTTTCCAGATCCGCTTTTGCCTGTTGGATATCGTTAGCTTTGTTTACGGATACCTTAACCGCATCCAGGGATTTTTGCAGCTCACCTTTCTTCTCTTCGACGCCCCGTTCCGCTTTTTTATCCTCATCAATCAGCTTTTCGATAAGCGTAAGCGTATCCTCAATGGTCATATCGCCCCGTTTGGCTTTGCTGACCTCGATGGAGTCAGTGTTGTCTTCATCGCAAACGATACCGCTTACATATTGCGAAATGCTGCGTCGAATGACGTCGCATTCGTCAGCAAGTTTTCCCGACTCTCTCTTCAAACGGTCTTGCAGATCTTGGAACAGTTCCGTCTTAAAAATGTGTCGAAAAATCTCCATACGTTCTTTCGTAGGAGCAAGCAGCAGCTTCAGGAAATCGCCTTGCGCAATCATCGCAATTTGGCAGAATTGGTTACGGTCAATGCCGATAATCTCTTGGACAGCATTATCAACGTCTTTGATTTTGGTAACGACTCTTCCGTCGGGATAGGTGAGTTCGGCATTGGCCACCTGTTTGGTGGTGCCGCCACCGCGTTTGGATTCACGCTCATATTCGGGATTGCGTTTAACGGTATACTCTTTATCGCGATAACTAAAAACGAGTTCCACCTCGGTGGGCGTAGATTCGTCGGCGTATTTCGAGCGCAACATCGAAACCTCGCGGTTTTTGCCGCTCGGCTCTCCGTAAAGCGCGTAGGTGATCGCATCGAAAATAGTGGTTTTACCCGCGCCGGTATCGCCGGTGATGAGATACAGTCCGCCCGTGCCGAGTTTATTAAAATCAAATTCGGTTACGCCCGCATAAGGCCCGAAGGCCGAGATTTTCAGTTTTAACGGTCTCATTTATTTGCCCTCCCAGATCTGTTCAATAATATCGTTGACAAATGCCGTTTGTTCGTCGCTGAGCGGTTGTCCGTTTTGAAGTTCGTAGAACTCAGCAAAATGCTGGGACGGAGACTTTTCTTTGACGTTTTCCGCACCGTTAATTTCGTTCATCGTGCGCGTTCTTTTGTTATCGTAATCCAGCTTCATAATGTTTTTGTAGATAACACGAAGCTTTGTCAGCACATCAGGAATGTCTTCTTCATCGGTCAAGGTGATGTGCATATAGTCTTCGTTGTAGCTGGTGTTCTCCCAAAAACTTTTAAGGGTCAGTTCTTCGTACGTTCCTTTGATCTCCACCATATCGCGTTTCGGAATAAGCGGAATAAAATCGAGCGATATATCTCCCTTAGCGTTCATCTCCACGACCGTGACGGTTTTCTTATCATTCGCTTCGGAAAAAGAATATTTGAGGGGCGTGCCGCTGTAACGGATATGCTCACCGCCGCCGCATTTTTGCGCTCTGTGAATGTGGCCGAGTGCAACGTAGTCAAAATCGGTAAACACAGAAGCGTCTACATTATCGGTACCGCCCACCGAAACGTCCTCCGATTCGGTACGATCGGCTCCCGTTACAAACTGGTGGGTGACCAGCAGGTTGCGCTTGGACGTGTCGACGTTCATCGCATCAACCGTGAGTTTTACCGCGTCGGTGTACGAAGTGATTTCCGTATCGGGAAAAAATCTTCTGGCATTAGCCGGCTTGATGAACGGCAGCATATACACGTTCACGTCGCCGAACTCGTCCGTTAATGTGATCGGCTCAATGTAACCGGCATATACGGGAGACATATAAATACCGCTTTTGTCCATCAGACGTCCGCCAAAGGCAATACGCTCAGCAGAATCGTGGTTGCCGCTAATGACAAACACTTTTAGATCACGTTTGGCCAAGTGCACCAAGAAATGGTCGAACAGTTCCACCGCTTCTGCGGAAGGAACGGATTTGTCATAAACGTCACCTGCGATGATCACTGCGTCGGGTTTTTGTTCGTCAATGATATTCATGATTTTGATCAGTATAAACTCCTGATCCTCCAACATAGAAAACTCATTGACGCGCTTTCCGAGATGCAAGTCCGATAAATGTACAAATTTCATATAGAATCCCTCCAAATCACTATTTTTAAATACGGTTTTATATTACACAGAAAATTCCCAGCAAACTATGGCGCATTTTTAAATGCTTTCTCGTTTGCTTCTTCCTCTTTGAGCCATTCTTCGTATTGGCGGTTACCTTCTTCGGTTTCAAAGAAAGCGATAATATCCGGGAGAATCGTTCGAGCGAAAGATTCAAGTGCTTCACGCGGAATAGTGCATTTTGCGCTTCTATTACCGAGTACTACATATTTGAAAATTAAAAATGCTTTCTTGAACGGATTTGCGTGTTGCATTTCTTCAAGTTTGGGTTGGATTTTTCTTGCAACTATTTTGGCAAGTATTTTATCCTCGGATTCAGAAGCGGCCTTTAATTCGGCTTCGGTCATATTCGAATAAACTGAACTTGCATTAGTTATTAAAACTCGAAGTTCGTCGGTTGCTATATTTTTAAGTGTAATACGATTCATAAATAAACTCCTTTTCGAGTGGGTATTAGGGAGTCATCCCTAACAAGTGGCGAAGCAAGCCGCGTTATATAAAAACGCGATGCTTGCGAAGATGATTCCGTCTTTGCAATATCTTTATTTTACAGCAATCAAAGTCCTATATAACGGACACTAAGTAGTGTATAATGTAAACAAAGCAAAGTTATTTCTCAGGAATAACCTCAACAATATCTTCGATTTTGCAATCGAGGGTATAGCAAATCTTTTCAAGGGTTTCGATAGATACCGGCTCATCACGCCAAATCTTAGCCATAGCGTTGGTGGTGATTTTGGTCGCTTGTCTGAGCTGGGTGTTGGTAATCTTTTTGTCTATCATAAGTTTCTTTAATTTATCGTAAGAACGCGCCATATTGTAATCCTCCAATACCAATAATTCATTTTAAAGTATACCATACCTTGCTTCAATAAACAACACTTATTTTGATTTTCTCAAAATATTTTTGAACTTGATATAGGCATACGAAACAGAATGTGCTATAATCAATTTACAAAAGTTTAAAGGACGGCAGCGTCTTCGCAAGCATCGTGTTTGTGATACCACAGACAAATCGCGACCTTGTCTTCGCAAGCATCGCGTTTTGTCTCCTATCCCGCGTTCTTGCCGTAGCAAGCATCGCGTTTGTGTACACAAAACACCTTGTTAGGGTGAGCCCTAATACCCCATAAAATAAAGGCAGGTGAAAAGTATGAAAGGTGTAATTTACGCTCGATATTCAAGTGACCATCAGCGTGAAGGGTCTATTGAAGGACAGATTCGTGAATGTACGGCATTTGCCGAGAAGAATGGAATTACCTTACTTCATAATTACATCGATCGTGCTTACTCTGCCAAAATAGATAATCGTCCCGCTTTCCAAGAGATGATAAAAGACAGTCATAAAAAGATGTTTGACGTCATTCTCGTTTGGAAACTTGACCGATTCGCTCGCGACCGTTTTGATTCGGCATACTATAAAAACTTGCTCAAAAAGAATGGCGTTCGTGTTGTGTCGGCAACCGAACCAATCTCAGACGGACCTGATGGTATTGTTATTGAAGCATTGTTTGAGGGTATGGCTGAATACTATTCTGCCGAGCTTGCTCAAAAAATCAATCGCGGCATGACCGGGAATGCTCTTAAATGTAAATACAACGGCGGCACTCTTGCGGTGGGATATAAAATCAATAAAGAAACCCGTCTTTATGAAGTTAATCCCTTAACTGCTCCAATCGTAACCGAAGCATTCAATGCCTACCTTGACGGCAAAACAATGAAGCAAATCGCTGACGACTTTAATGCAAAGGGTTACCGCAATACTATCGGAAGAAAGTTCTCTATTGATGCTATTTCAAGAATGTTGCAAAACCGCCACTACATAGGCGAATATAAATTCAAAGATATTGTAACACCCGGCGGCGTTCCTGCACTCATACCAATAGAGCTGTTTAATGCCGTACAACAAAGAATCGTAAAAACAAAAAAGGCACCGTCCAGCCACAAGGCGGTTGACGATTACCTTTTAACAACAAAGCTATATTGCGGACATTGTGAGTCCTTTATGGTCGGCGAAAGCGGAACAAGTAACACCAATAAGATTTACCGCTATTATAAATGTGCAACCGCCAAGAAACGTAAAGGCTGCCACAAGAAAGCCGTTCGCAAAGAGTGGATTGAAGATATAGTCATTAACCAAGTCATGCGATTCCTAATGGATGATGAGGCAATTGATGAGCTCGTTGATATTCTAATGAGGGCTCAAAAGAAAGAAAACACCACTCTACCGTTACTTAAACAAGAATTGCGCGAGGTTGAAAAGAGCATAAAGAATATGCTCGATGCAATTCAAAACAGCATTTTCACTTCATCTACAAAACAGAGGTTGGAAGAACTTGAAGCAAGAAAAGAAGATTTGGAAATCTCTATTGCTCGGGAGCAAATGTTCAAGCCTGTATTGGAGCCGAAGAAAATCAAGTTCTTCTTACATCAATTCCGCAAACTTGATACCACAAAGCTGGAACACCGGCGTTCACTGATAGACAATTTCGTAAATGCAGTTTTCCTGCACGATGACCGCATTGATTTTGTCTTCAACTATCAGAAAGGCACGAAAACCGTGACCTTCAAAGAATTGGAAGAGGCGTCCGAAGGAAGTTCGGATTTAATCGTGTCTGCTCGACCAAATAACGGAGATAGGCAAAAGCCTATCTCCGTTATTTCTTTGTGACGGTAGTTGGAATTTTTGCAATTATGAAAATGGGGACACTGCTCGGCGGGCGGTGTCCCTATTCACAATTGACGGTAAAGGGTCCTTGCGCTATAATGAGTGCGAAACAGCAAAGGAGGATGTAACATGCTTCGTTTGATGACCCACAACGTATGGAATAAAGACGAGAATCAGCCTGCTTGGGCGGAAAAAGGGCTCGACTGCTCCGCCGTTGCTCGTGTCGGCGGATTGGTGCAGGTATACAAAGACACGACGCCCGATATCATCGGTTGTCAAGAGGTGTCTTGTTTGATGGCCGATCTGCTCCGCGAACAAACGCTGGAAGCGGGATTCAACTACGCGCTGATTTGGGGACGATTCACCCCCATTTTGTACCGCGCGGACAAATTCGAGCTGGTGGACACCGCGTTTGGCACCTACGCCGAGCACATTGACGGCTTTGAAGGCAGCTTTAACGACGTGCAATCCAAAGCGTGGAACGTGGGTGTGTTCCGCGAAAAAGCGACCGGCAAACTGTTTGTGTTTGCCACCACCCATTTGTGGTGGATGTCCTCCGACAAAAACGTGGAACCGGATTGGTGGTACCAAGAACATTCCGACGAGGCGCGCGAGATCCAAATCGCCGAAGTGGGTGCCAAAGTGAAAGAATTCAGCGAACAATACCACTGCCCCGCCGTGCTGGTGGGCGATCTGAACACCGGCTACAACTCCAAGGCGGTGCAACATTTACTGGCAAACGGTTACCGCCACGCGCACGACATTGCGACCGACTACGCGGAAGAAGCCGTGGGCTATCACGATTGCTTCCCGTGGGGGTACGAGGAGCAGTACCACGACCGCCCGTTTGAAACGGCCATTGACCACATCTTGTTGTTAAACGAGCCTGACGGTTGTGTGAAACGCTTTGAACGCTATTCGCCCGACTACTACCTCCCCATTTCCGACCACTCCCCCGCCTACATTGACGTGGAATTTTAAAAGGAACAGCCACCGTGCACGGCACGGTGGCTGTTTTATTATTTCTCGTAGTAGGAGGGCAGTTCGGTATCAATGACCTTGTGCAAACGCTCGAGTTTCCATTCGATGTGGGCGCGGTCGCACATATATTCCATACTCGGCTCAAACCCGAGACGGGAATCGAACTCCACGATCGGGATGGTATCCTCAGCGTTTTTGACCTCGCCGCGGCAGAGTTCCAGCATACGGTCGACCAAACGATTGCGTTCCTCGCCGTGGGCTTTAAGCAATTTGCATTTGCATTTGTAGAACTCTTTGTACGCGACCGACGTGCGCACCGTGTTGCGAATGAACATACCGAGTGCCAAAATGCGTTCGGCGTTATCGCGCTTACGGGCGGGCACTTTGTCCATAATCGACACGAGCAACTCACAACCACGCGTATACAGATCGCGGGATTTGGTGAAACTTTCGATCTCGTAATCGAACTTGCGCACGTCCTTTTCGGTGGGGTTCTCCACGTTGAGGCCGACACCGATGTCGTTGCCCCACATATCGGCACCGTAGTTGGTGTAGCAATAGCGGCTGCCGAAGTGCGAATAGGGTTCTTCCGGCAACGCTTCGCCCAAGTTCTCAAACAGTTGGAACGGATAGGCGGGACCCACACGGTGGGGGCCGTATTGGTCGGGGTCGGTGGAGATGAGGTAATGGATACCGTCACTGAAACAGCGGTAAGCTTCGCACACGGTGTCCGCCACTTCGGGCGCGAAATCGCGCGCCGCCATTTGATGCAAAATACCGTCGAGATCGGGCATCGGCGAATAGAACGCCCATTTGGCCAGTTCCGAAATAAACGACGGCGAACAACCGTAATGGTGGCTTTCCATTGCGCCGACCAACCCGTACTCGTCGTGCGCTTTGCGCATACCCTCATACCGCTTGATCCATTGATACGGCGCGGGAATGTACGGTACCACACCGATATCCCACGTGAGGCCGCCCGTGTTGGTCATCGAATAAAAACGCAAGCCGTTTTCCTTGGCATATTCGCCCTCGGTGGTGAAATATTTGCCGGGGCCGGGGCTGAACAAGGTGTAGTCGGTGGTGCGGTTTTCCACCCCGTCACGCGGGACGGTATCCCACATCTCGTAGGTGGCTTGAATCGCCACGTCTTTGGGCAACACATCCAAGAGCGCCTTGCGGTGTTTGCCTTCCACAAACCCCCAGTTGTAGGACCACAGCACGATGTCCGCGTCGGGACGGCGTTTGTACACGATCTTTTTGATGAGATTCATCAGATCGGCATAGTCCACACACGGAAACCAGCCGGGATATTCCGCTTGTTTGTGACGGGGATTGCCGTTTTCGTCTTTGTCGGCAAAACGCGGAATACCGCAGGTATGCGGGTCTTTGCTGGGGAACTCGCAAGACTCGCCCACGAACACCAGACCTTTGAAGTAGGGACAACGGTCGAACAGTTTGCCGTAGATATTCTCGTAATATTCCTCGGCATCCGCATCATCGGGGTGGCGCAAATGTTCAAAGTAACTGTAGGCATACACGTCCACACCATATTGGGCGGCGCGGTAGCACAGGTCGTTAAAATCTTGATAACCGTGTGCCGTTTGGTCGATCTTTTCCACAAACAAGAGGATCGCCGTCATACCCACGTGCGCCAAGTTGATAATGTGCTCGTTGGGATACATATCAATGCCGTAGCCCGAGTGCACCATACGGGTGTGGAGCAACGACTCACGCACTTCGTCCACAGGATCGACAAAAGGAGCTTCGCACAGGTTCATCAAGTCTTCCAGATGATAGCCTGCTTGCGCCGCCATACGGGGGCTGCCGCCGATGAGGAGGATCTCGGCGTCACGCACCACAAAGCGATAAGAATTTTCATCCAATTCGTCCGACACGCCGTACACAATGCGTTTGCCAACGTTTTCGGCACCGTCACGCACCACGCGCACCGACACGTTCATCGAGGTGAAGAGATAATCTTCCAGGTCACGGGCGGCGTTTTTGACCACCACGTGCGCATCCGACGGCATCACAATCGTCCACGTATGATCCACTTCCACCTGACCGACACCGCAAACCTTATTCACGTCCCGACGGTCGGGGCGGTGGATCACGCTGAAACGCTGCCGAAATTGATAACTCACTTCTTTGGTGTTCATCATCACAAACATCCTCCTTTTTCGGCTCTACTGCCGACTTTATAAGGCTATTGTACCGATTGCCTCATGGAAAGTCAATTATTAAAAAAGTCACCGTTTTGCGCCCTCTATATACAAAAAGACAACTCACAACGAGTTGTCTTTTTGCACGTATTCGTAATAGGACGGCAATTCCTCGTCGATCACGCGATAGAGCCGTTCCAACTTCCACTCGATGTGAGCGCGGTCACACATATATTCCATACTCGGCTCAAACCCGAGGCGGGAATCAAATTCCACGAGCGGAATGGTATCCTCGGCATTGCTCACTTCGCCGCGACACAGTTGCAGCATCTCGTCCACCAGACGGTTGCGTTCTTCGCCGTGAGATTTCAGCAACCGACATTTGCGTTTGTAAAATTCCTTAACCGCCACCGAGGTACGCATGGTGTTGCGAATGAACATCGCGAGCGCCAAAATGCGTTCGGCGTTGTCGCGCTTGCGTTCGGGAAGCGTTTTGATCACCGATGCAAGAAGTTCGCAACCGCGCGCGTAATGCGCTTCTGCTTGGGTAAAACTTTCAATCTCGAAATCGAATTTGCGCACGTCTTTTTCGGACGGCTCGTCCACGTTCAACCCGATGCCGAGATCGTTACCCCACATACCCATCCCGTAATGCGTAAAACAAATACGGCTACCGAAGTGCGCATACGGTTCTTGCGGCATCCGCTCACCCGCGTTCTCAAACAATTGGAACGGATAAGCAGGGCCTACGCGGTGGGGACCGTATTGATCGGGGTCGGTGGAGACAAGGTGATGGATACCTTCGCTGAAGTGCCGATAGGCTTTACACACGGTATCGGCATTATCCGCACCGAAATCACGCACCACCAAACGGCGTAACGTGTCTTCCAGATCCACGGCGGGCGAATAAAATGCCCATTTGGCCAGTTCGGTGATAAACGACGGGGTACATCCGTAATGGTGGCTTTCCATCAAGCCGACCAGTCCATACTCGTCGTGTGCTTTACGCATCCCTTCGTACCGTTTCATCCACTGATACGGCGCGGGCAGGTAGGGCACCACACCGATATCCCACGTCAGGCCGCCCGTGTTGGTCATCGAATAAAACCGCAGACCGTTTTGCTTAGCAAACTCACCTTCGGTGGTAAAATACTTACCGGGGCCGGGGATAAACAACGTATAGTCGACGGTACGATTGTCCACCCCGTCGCGAGTGACCGTTTCGAACATTTCGTAGGTCGCTTGGATCGCCACATCTTTGGGGAGTACGTCGAGCAGTGCTTTGCGATGTTCGGGCGCCGCATGCCCCCAGTTGTACGACCACAGCACAATGTCCGCATCGGGACGGCGTTTGTACACAATCTTTTTGATCAGATTCATCAAGTCGGCATAGTCCACGCACGGGAAATAGCCGGGATATTCATACAAGTTATGGCGCGGATTGCCGTTTTCGTCCAAATCGTCGAAATAGGTCACACCGCAGGTGTGGGGGTCTTTGCTGGGGAAATCGGCATCTTCACCCACGAAAATGAGACCCTTGAAATAGGGGCAACGGTCAAACAAATGACCGTACACGCTTTCGTAATATTCCTCGGCCCCCTCGTCATCGGGGTGGAATTTGTTGCGGAAATAACTGTAGGCGTACACATCGATGCCGTATTGCGCGGCACGATAACACAGGTCGTTGAAATCTTGGTAGCCGTGTGCGGTTTGGTCGATCGCCTTGACGAACAACAGCACCGCGGTAATGCCCACGTGCGCCAGATTAACAAGATGCTCGTTCGGATACATATCGATACCAAAGCCCGAATGCACCATACGGGTACCGAACAGTGATCGACGCACTTCGTCCGTTTGGTCGAGAAAAGGAGCCTCGCACAGATTCATCAAATCTTCAAGATAATAACTTGCCTGCGCGGCCATACGGGGGCTGCCGCCGACCAGCAAAATTTCGGTTTCGCTCACCGCAAAACGGTAGGAATTTTCGTCCAATTCCGCCGAAACACCATACACGATGCGCTTATCACCAACGGCGTTTGACCCTTCGCGCGCCACCCGCACCGACACGTTCATCGAGGTAAACAGATAATCCTCCAAATCGCGCGCGGCATTTTTTACCACCGCATCGGCATCAGCGGGAATTACAATCGTCCACGTGTTGTCCACTTCCACCTGACCGACACCGCAAACCTTATCCGCGTCCCGACGGTCGGAACAGTGAATGACGCTGTAGCGTTGGCGGAATTGATAATTCACTTCTTTGGTATTCATCACGGTCCAAGCCCCCTTTTGAACTACACATCGTCATTGTATCAATTGCAGTCAAGCGCGTCAATGGAGAAAACCCTCTATTTCCCGGCATTTTGACGAGTCTGTCCTATAAAAATACCCCCGATCGCCATAAAGGCGGTCGGGGGCGTTACCGTTACACGCGGCGCAAGAACAAGATTTTGTTTGGCTCAATCGTCCACGTGGCGGAAATCTCGCCCGTTTCGCGATTTTCCCACGGGGCATCCAACGTCAGTTCATAGGGTTTGCCCTCTTGCAGGTTGGACACCGTTATATAGGTCTCCTCGTTGACGAACATCGAGGCATATACATCCTCGGGAAGCGGCGACAGAATGTCGGCACAATCGTTCAGTTCCACGTAGACGACCGAATTTTCCGCCACCATCGGCTTGTACAGCGACATATAGTGGCTCCAACGACCGAACTCGGTCGGGTCGTCGGGAATGGAGGACCACAAGCTGTGTACGAACGGGCCGTCGGGATGCGCTTTGGTCCAATCGCCGACCGCTTTGTTGAACAACCATTCGTGACCGTATTTGCCGTTTTCGTTGCCGTAGTACGGCACGTCCGCCTCGATGCGTTTGCCCATCAGCGGGCGACCCATCGTGGTGAGGAACGGGAACTGCATAAACGGAATGACCGCGGCAAAATAGTAGTCGGGGTCGTCGGTTTTGAGTTGTGTTTTGTCTTGGCAGGGCACCACGTAGTCGGGGAAATCTTTACCCGCACCCGCGGTTTTGCCGCCTACCAACTCACCGATCCACAAATAGTCGTACACCTTATCCATACACGGCGCGGGCGCGTTGCCGTCGCAATGCAGTTTGTACACGCCGCCACGGCGTTTCACTTCGGCATAGATGGTACCGAGCAGGTCTTCCACTTCGGGGTCATACCCGTCGGGACAACCCGCGCGCTGCAGACGACC
This sequence comes from Clostridia bacterium, assembly GCA_017434985.1. Classification (GTDB taxonomy): domain Bacteria; phylum Bacillota; class Clostridia; order Oscillospirales; family Acutalibacteraceae; genus RGIG3009. The sequence continues at coordinate 20,968 of JAFSFY010000008.1, forward strand.
GTTGGCGAAATATTGACTGTCGGCACCCCAATCGTTGTACAGACCGTCAAAATTATAATCGTCCAAAATCTTGAGCGTGCGCGGAATGAGATATTCGCGCCATTCGGCACTGCCCGCCGAGCACATACGATATTTGAAGTGCGAACCGATGCAGCAATAGCGGTGTCCGTGCGGCGCAAATTCCTCGCGGAAATCGCGGTCGTACTCGTGGAAATAACCCGTCGAGGTATAGGGAATCACCTTGATGCCGAAGCTGTGGCACAGATCAATAAAGCGTTGCAACCCTTTGGGATCGTGGCTGGTGTATTTATCCGCACCGAAAATGCGAATGGAGTCGTTCCATTCTTCGTGGATCTGAATGAGGTCCACGCCGCCTTCCGCCATCGCTTTCAGCGTGGTGAAATCGTATTCCGTCGGTTCAATGGAAAACGGATACGGATAGTCACCCAGCGTATACACGGCTTGTCCGCACAGATAGTCGCGCACACGGTGACGGCGGAAATAGGTGCGGTTGCGCACCTCCGCGCGGTTGATGTTGTCAATGCGAGCGCGATGTTGTTCCAGAGTCAACGTTTTCATACGTAAGCTCCTTTTTATTTGTTCAGCATTTCCTTTACGGCGTTGTAAATATCGTCTTGACCAAGGCCGTATTGCTCACGCAACCATTCTTGCGAGCCGACTTTGGACACGTACACGTCGGGGAGTGCCAAGCGTTTGAGTTCGCAAGGGCAACCCGCTTCCGCCAACACTTCCGCCACGGCACTGCCGAAACCGCCGCTCAGGTTGTGCTCTTCCACCGTTAAAATCTTACCAAAACGTTTCGCGCTCGTCAAGATCTCTTCTTTGTCGATGGGTTTGATGCTGTGCATACTCACGAGACGCACGCTGATGCCTTCTTCCGCCAAGCGTTTGACGGCTTTCTTCGCATCGTAGCCGATGGGGCCGGTGAAGAACAGGGCAATGTCGTCACCGTCACACACGGGAATGGATTTGCCGATTTGGAAGTTGATGGGACCTTCGTGGATGTCGCTCTCGTTTTTGTAACCGCAGCGATAGTACACGGGGCCGTCGTGCTCGATCATCGCGTGCACCGCGGCTTCCGCTTCGATGCAGTCGCAGGGCACCATCACCACGATGTTGGGGAGGGCGCGCATAATGGCGATGTCTTCGGTGGAGTGGTGCGAAATGCCGAGCGGGCCGTAGGACACACCGCCGCCGATGATGACGATCTTCACGTTTTGGTTGTGATAGCACACGTCGTTACGAATCTGCTCGAGGCAACGAAGGGTCGGGAAGTTCGCGATGGAGTAGGTGATGCACACGTTGCCTTCCATCGCCATACCGCAGGCCACACCCGTCATATTTTGTTCCGCCACGCCAACGTTGTACAAACGGCCGGGGAACGCTTCGTCAAACGGTTCGATCTCGCCGTAACCGATGTCGGCCAGGATCATATGAATACGCGGATCATCTTTCGCAATATCAATGAGCGTTTTGTTGAATATCGTTCTCATTTCTTATTCCCCCTTCATGCATTCGTCCGCATACGCGCGGCAACCGGCAATGGCTTCTTCCACACGATCGTTCGGGATAAAGCCGTAGTGCGATTTGACGGTGTCTTCCAGCCACGGCACGCCGCGCGCTTTGATGGTGCGGCAGATGACCATGGTGGGTTTGCCGTTGTTCGGGAGCGAGGTGAAGGTGTTTTCGATAGCTTCGAGGTCGTGACCGTCCACCGTCACGCAGTTCCAACCGAACAACTCGAGTTTTTGATCGAGGGGTTCAAGGTCAGCCACGTTTTCGGAGTGACCGAGCGCTTGCACGCGGTTGTAGTCCACGATACCGACGAGGTTGCCGAGTTTTTGTTGCGCGGCAAACACGATGGCTTCCCAAGAAGAACCTTCGTTCATATCGCCGTCGGACATCATGCAGTACACTTTGTGGGAGGCCTTTTTCAGTTTACCGGCCAACGCCATACCCACCGCCACGGGCAAACCGTGACCGAGCGAGCCGGTGGAGAATTCCACACCCGGCACGTGGTGGCTGATGTGACCCATCAGTTTGCCGTTGTCACGGTAATAGGTCATCAGCCAATCTTCGGGGAAATAGCCTTTCTCAAACAGCGTGGCGTATACCGCGCAGCCTGCGTGACCTTTGCTCAAAATAAAGCGGTCACGGTTCGGGTTTTTCGGGTCTTCGGCGGATACGTTTTTGAGGATGCCGTTGTACAGCACCGTGATCACGTCCGCCATCGAGAGCATACTGCCCACGTGGCCCGATTGACCGTTGTTGGTCATACGGATGCAGTTTCTGCGAACACGGAACGCAAATTCCGCGAGTTCGCAACGTCTTTGTTTGTCCATAGTGATTGTTCCTTTCTTTATGTTTTTATTCACACCGCTCTTCCCGACGGAAGAGGCGTTTGATAACCTTAATACTTCTCTTTATTTACGTTGCCGTTAATGGTGATACCGCCGTCCGCCGAAATCACCGTGCCGTTCAGATAGGCTCCTTCGTCACTCGCCAAGAAGCAAGCCACGTTGGCCACGTCTTCGGGTTTGCCCCAACGGCGAAGCGGCGTAATTTGATGTAAAAAGAATTCGTTGTCAAATTCGGGATCGTTCAGGTTGCTTTCTTTCACCATCTCGGTCATAATCGCCGCCGGAGCGATGCAGTTCACGCGGATGTTGTATTTGCCGAGGTCGACCGCCATACCTTTGGTAAGCGACACGGTCGCGCCTTTGGTGGCGGTGTAAGCCGCGCAACCGGGAATACCGACCACACCGGCCGACGAAGCGGTGTTGATGATGGCACCGCCGTGTTCTTTCATCAACGGCACGGCATATTTGGAGCAGTAGTACAACCCGTCCAGGTTGATGGCGAGGACGCGATGCCACACGTCGGAAGCCACGTTTTCAATACTGCTGTCTTTCCCGCCGAGGAACACCGACGCGTTGTTGTAGAGCGCATCCACACGGCCGTAGGTTTCCCCGATGGTCTCAAACGCCTCTTTCACCGAGGCTTCATCCGAAATGTCCACCGCGATAAATTGCACGCGGGCACCCGTCGCTTTGATCTCCGCTTCGGCTTTCTCACCCGCTTCACGGTTGTAATCCAAAATGATCACGCGCGCACCTTTGTCAGCAAAGATGGACGACGCCACGCGGCCGATACCGCCCGCGCCACCCGTGATGACCACGATTTTGTCTTGCACGTTCATAAAAACTCCCCTTTTCAGTGTTGCTTATAGATCGATTCGACCAACGCTTGTATATGAGCGGCACGTGTCGCCCCCTCGTAGGTGGACACACCGCTTTCTACCTCTTGTCGGAATGCCGCCACCTGCTCGGTATACAGGTTGTTGCCGTCGGCATCGTATTCGGTGACCGTTTGGGTCTGCCCGCGCGTTTGTTGCGCTTCATACGCCCCTTGCGGCGCGTAAACGTGAGACAAGGTGCCCACGTCTTCCTGCGACAGGGTGCCTTTGGCGTTCAAACACCCGTCGGTACCGTAGATATCCACCACCGACAGCGATGCCGCATCCGGCACGTTGAAATGCACGCGCACGGTGCCCAACACGCCTTTTTGCGTGCGCACGATCATCACGGCGGAATCTTCCACTTCGTAGCGGAACGTTTGGGTATCACAGAAACTGCGCACTTCCACGATGGTATCGTCAAGCAACCATTCCATCAGTTCCAAGCAGTGCACACCGAGATCCATCACCGCGCCGCCGCCGAATGCTTTTTGTTGCCGCCACGCACCCTCGATATCGGGGTACCAGCACGAAAAATGCATATGCACGGAGTTGACCTGCCCGATACCGCCGTCACGAAGGATCGCCTTCATACGGCGGTGCAGACTGTGGTGTTTCATCATATACCCCACCGTCAACTGTTTGCCCGCTTTTTCAAACGCGTCTACCAATTCCTGCCCTTCTTTGGAGCCGATGGTGATGGGTTTTTCCACCAACACGTGACATCCCGCCGCCAGCGCTGTTTGCACCTGTTCTTTATGGAACGGAACGGGGGTGGCAATGTACACCGCGTCACACGGTACGGCGCGCAACATCTCGCCCATATCGGTAAACGAGGGGACGCCGAATTCTTCCCCCACCGCTTTGGCCGCTTCGGCACTGACGTCCATCACCGCGCACAGCGTGGAACCCGCATCCTTGACCAGACCCGGAATGGTACGCCGACGGGCAATGCCGCCCGCACCTACGATACTCCAACGCATACAGACCCTCCTTTTCACACTTGTCATCCCCATTGTACAAAAAATATACTTGAAATGGAGTAGAAAATCCTTTATAATACTTATACAATCCTCCAAGGAGGCGTTGTTGTGAAAGACAATTTTATAAGAATAGACTTTGATCACATCTTTTCGGTGGACAAGATCATCACCATTTTTCGCATGAATTTTGCGCCCGATTTCACCTGCGAGGGCGAAAGCCACGATTTTTGGGAAATGGTGTATATTGACGGCGGCGACGTGATGTGCACGGCGGGCAAGCGGCGGTTTTTGATGAAGGCCGGCGAGGTCACCTTTCACAAGCCGAACGAATACCACACTTTTTCGGGGACGGGAAACAGCACCGCCACCGTGTCGGTCATTTCGTTTGAATGCGCCAGCGGCGAGATGGATTATTTTGACGGCAAGATCGTATGCCTCAATCACGAGGAAAAGACGTTTTTCCACGCCTTGATGACCGAAGGGTTGTTGGCGTTTGAGATGGAAGTGCCCAACGACCCGCTGGTGCAACGCTTAAACAAGCGGGAAAACGCGCCGCTTGGCAGCAGCCAGGCGCTGAAAAATCTGTTGGAAGTGTTTCTCATTCGCTTGCGCCGCAACAAAGAGATCGTGCCGAAAAACGAACGGTATAACTACAAGATCGGCGGCGTGGAAGTATCGCGCGAGGTGAAAGAGTTGTTGGACATCCTCGCGGAAAACGTGTACGGGCGCCTCACGGTGAGCGATATTGCCGCCAAGATGCATCGAAGTATCAGTACCGTCAACAACCTCTTTTCCACCTATCAAAAAGGCGGCATTATCCGGTATTTTAATTTTTTGAAGATCGAAGAAGCCAAACGACTGATTCGGGAGACCGAGTTACCGCTCACGCAGATCGCCGAACAGTTGGCATTTGACACGCCGCAATATTTTTCGCGGTGTTTTCGCGTCTTTGCGGGACAGTCGCCGCAAGAATACAAACGCACCTTAAAAGACTACACCCCACCCGTCAGCAACCAAACGCCCGTGGGGTCACGCGAGGCATAAAAAAACGCTTTCGTCGTCTTGACGAAAGCGTTTTTTGGTTGTTTTCGCGGCGTTTGATCTCCCGTAACACACAACAAAGCAACACGGTACCGAGCACGGCGGCCAGCAAAAATCGCTGGCGCACATCACTTCCGCTTTGGTTTTCATTGTCTTCTCCTTTATACGGCTGCGAGAAAATACGCGGTGATGGTTTCGGGCGATTCGCGCCGCCCGTTGTCCAGCCACCAACGAATCGTGTCCACAAACACCGACGCGATGTGATCTACCCAAAATGCCTCGGGCAACTCGTCACTTTTGCGCGCGGCAAACAGCGGCAACTGCGTGTTGACGAGCTTGATGAGATCGGTTTTGAAATAGCGCAAAAACAGGTCGTTGCTTTGGCAAGAAAGCAATTCCAACACGTGGTTGTCGTTGCGTTGCAGATGTTGTACCAAATGCAAAAACACCGAATCGGGCGCTTCACACGAAAAAATGTGCCGATGGTCGCACGCCTCACCGTGCGCGGCATCGAAAATATGGCAGAACAGTTCTTCACACAATTCTTTGAGCAAAAATTCTTTGGTTTCAAAATGCGCGTAAAAGGTGGCGCGCCCCACGTCGGCACGGTCAATGATCTCCCCCACCGTGATGTGCGCAAATTCTTTTTGCGAAAGCAAGGCGGTAAACGCCGCAAAGATCGCTTCCCGCGTTTTGCGTTGCCGTCTGTCCATATACAGTTTCTCCTTTTTGTTCGGTATCGAATAGGTGCGCCGTTTTGCTTGTTGATTACCGTCACGTTACCGAATATACTGTTCCATAGCGAATGTATTGTATCGTATTTATGTATAAAAGTCAATGGGGGATCGACATGAAAACCACACGAAATATGGCGATTGCATTTTTGCTGAATCTTACCTTTGCCATCTTGGAGGCGGTGGGCGGTATGCTCACCGGCAGTGTCGCGGTATTGTCCGACGCGGTGCACGATATCGGGGATGCCGCCGGTATCGGATTGTCGCTGTTTTTGGAAAAGAAAAGCGGTCAACGCCCCGACGAACGGTACACCTACGGTTACGGGCGCTATTCGGTCATCGGCAGTGTGATCGTCACCCTCATTTTGTTGATCGGTTCGGTGTCGGTCGTCATCGGGGCGGTGCGCCGTTTGATCACACCAACCGCCATTCACTACGACGGGATGATCGTGTTGGCCATCGTCGGTGTTCTTGTAAACGGCAGCGCCGCGTTTTTCACCCGCGAGGGAGATTCGCTCAACCAAAAAGCGGTCAATCTGCATATGCTCGAGGATGTGCTCGGTTGGATCGTGGTGTTGTGCGGTGCCGTGGTGATGCGATTTACCGATTGGACCTTTATCGACCCGCTGTTGTCCATCGGCGTGGCGATCTTCGTGTTGGTCAACGCCCTGCGCAACCTAAAAGAAGCGCTGGATCTGTTTTTGGAGAAAACGCCGCACGGGTTGGACGTGGACGAGATAAAAGCGCATCTCACCTCGCTTGACGGTGTCGCCGACGTACATCACGTTCATCTGTGGAGTATGGACGGGCATCAACATTTTGCCACTCTGCACGTAGTGACCGACGGCAACCCTCATCTCATCAAGGAAGCGGTGCGCGCCGAACTGCGCGAACACGGCATCAGCCACGCGACCTTGGAGCTGGAAACGGTGGACGAGGTGTGTGCGGAAGAACACTGCCATCCTACCGCCACCACCCACGCAGGGCATCATCATCACCATCATCATCATTAAAAACCGCGCAGACAAGAAAAAACTTGTCTGCGCGGTTGCTTTTTTACAACACGATATCGTCAATGCATTTGAGTTGTTCCGCCGTGAAGGGAGCCGCGTGAACGGCACCGATGTTATCGAGAATTTGTTCGGGTTTGGATGCGCCAATCAACACGCTCGTCACTTCGGGCGTTTTGAGCACCCACGCCAACGCCATTTGCGCCAGCGTTTCACCACGCTCCTCTGCAATACCGTTGAGAGCGTTGATCTTTTCCACCATTTCGGCAGTGATGTGGCTTTCTTTCAAAAAAATACCGCTGGTTTTCACGCGGCTGTCAACGGGAATGCCGTGCAAATAGCGGTTGGTGAGCAACCCCTGCGCCAACGGGCTAAACACGATAACCCCCTTCTTTTCGCGATGCGCTTCACCGAGCAACCCGTTTTGTTCCACCGTGCGATCCAAAATGGAATAGCGGTTTTGGTTGATAACAAACGGGCAATGGAGCGACCGCAAAATGGCGGCGGCCCGTTTCATCGTCGGCCCATCGTAGTTGGAAAGACCCGCATACAACGCTTTGCCGCTTTTCACCGCGGTGTCAAGCGCCCCCATCGTCTCCTCCAACGGGGTGTTCGGATCGGGACGGTGATGATAAAAAATATCCACGTAATCGAGATTCAGGCGTTTTAAACTCTGATCCAAACTGGAAAGGAGATATTTGCGACTGCCGAAATCACCATACGGCCCTTTCCACATAAAATATCCCGCTTTGGTGCTGATCACCATTTCATCGCGGTGGGCCACCATATCGTCGTGCAAAATTTTGCCGAAATTGATTTCCGCCGTGCCGACCGCAGGTTGTCCGTAGTTGTTGGCAATGTCAAAATGGGTGATGCCGTTGTCAAACGCGGTAAAACACAATTGCCGCATATTCTCAAAATCGTCGTTTGCACCAAAGTTGTGCCACAACCCCAGCGAAACGAGAGGGAGTTTTAATCCGCTTTCACCACAGTGGTTATACACCATCGAATCGTATCGTGCAGGAGACGCATTATACATATTTCTACACCTTTCTTATCAAAAAAGCCCACAAAACAAGGTTTTGACGGGCTTTTTGTATCATTTTTCGATTAACTTGCTGATTTCCGCTTGGAACGAACTGATGTCGGTAAACTGACGGTACACCGACGCAAAGCGCACGTAGGCCACCTCATCAATGTCTTTGAGCGCATCCATTACGTATTCGCCGATCTGCTCGGTCGACACTTCGCGCGCGAGCGAATTTTGGATGGTCGCTTCGATGTCGTTCACCACATTTTCGAGCGTTTGCATCGGCACGTGCCGTTTTTGACAAGCGCGCACCATACCGCTCATGAGTTTGCCGCGGTCAAACAGTTCGCGCGACCCGTCTTTCTTCACCACGACAAGCGGCACACTTTCGACGATCTCGTACGTCGTAAACCGTTTGGCGCACGACAGACATTCGCGACGACGACGAATACGCGTTCCTTCGTCCGTCGGACGAGAGTCAATTACCTTACTGTCTTCCACACCGCAAAAGGGACATTTCATAGTCATTCGCTCCTTTCGGTATTTGGCGCGACACGCCAAACTGCACACTATATGTAGTATATCACAACCCATTAGAAAAGTGCAAGAATTTTTTTAAAACGCGCATACTAACCGTGGTGATGGTTGTGTATACACATATAAAACGGTTATTGGACGTGCTGCTTTCCTGCACGCTTCTCACGATATTATCTCCCGTTTTCTTTGCGGTAATGTTCGCGGTCAATCTGGAAGCCAAAGGCAACATCTTTTTCAAGCAACGGCGTATGGGGCAAAACGGACGTCCGTTTACCATTTATAAATTTCGTACCATGCATCCCGACGCGCCGCACAACGTGGCTTCCCACGATCTTACCGACGCCAAACGCTTTATCTCCCCCATCGGACGGTTTTTGCGCATCACGAGTTTGGACGAATTGCCGCAACTGCTCAACGTACTCAAAGGCGATATGAGTTTTGTGGGGCCGCGTCCCGTTATTTTGCAAGAGACCGCGTTGTTGGCACTGCGCCACGAAGTGGGAGCCGACCGCGTGCGCCCGGGTATTACGGGGTTGGCACAAATTTGCGGGCGCGATCACGTTTGTGACCTGCAAAAAGCCGCCTACGACGGCCTCTACGCGCGGCACTGCTGTTTCGGGTTGGACCTGCGCATTTTACTCTGCTCGGTCAAATACGTGCTCAAACGCGAAGACGTTTGTTTGTGACGGGACATGCCCGTTTTGCATACCGTGATAAACGGGAGGGATGGGCATGGAACAAACGAACAATCCGTTGCGCTTTTTTTCGGGAAGCAGTACCCCCGTGGGATTTTGGGGTGCCGCGTCGCAGTTATACGACCCGTTTGACGGGTGGCGGGTATATTTGCTCAAAGGGGGTGCGGGGTCGGGAAAGTCCACCTTTTTGAAAAACGTGACCGCTCGCGCGGGCGACGAGGCCGAGGTATTTTATTGCAGTGCCGATCCGCTGTCACTTGACGCGGTGCGTGTGCCGTCAAAAAAGCTGTTGGTGCTGGACGCCACCGCGCCGCACGCGGTGGAGCCGCAGTTGTGGGGAGCGTGTGAACAACTCGTTCCGCTTTCACTGTGTGCAGACGAAACCCTTTTATATGAACAACGCGAGTCACTTGTTCGATTGGCGCGCGAAAAAGAAGCGTGCCACCGCCGTTGTCGGCGTTTACTCGGCAGTGCGGCATCGCTGCTTTCCGAGAATCGCCGCGCCGTGCGAGAACGGTTAGACGAACGAGCACTGGCCTCCGTTGCCACAAATTTGGCCAAACAGGAATGGAGCCGAACGGGTGACGAAGGATGCGAGGAGAGGCTCCCTCTCAGTGCTGTCACCCCCGATGGTTTTGTCACTTTATTTGAAACGGTGCAGGCCTGTTGTCCGCGTATTTACGTGTTGCGTGACGAACACGGTGCCGCCGCCAAATTGTTGCAACTGCTCAAAACCAAAGCCGTAGCAGACGGACAACACGTATGCCTCTCTCCCTCGCCGCTCTTCCCCGACACGGCCATCGAACATCTGTGGTTGCCGCAACTCGGCACCGCCTTTCTCACTGCCAACCGCCTGCAACCCGTTGAGTTCCCCGTCTACCGTCGTTTGCATATGGCACGATTTTACGAAGAAGAGGCGTTGCGGGAACACCGTAACCAACTCACCTTCCGCGAAAAAACGGCGCAGGAACTGCTGAGCGGTGCGGTTGCCGCTTTGGCCGAAGCGCGAAACTTTCACAAAGAGATGGAAGCCCACACCGCCGCGGCTACCGACTGGCCGGCGGTTTCGCGAATGTGCGACACGTTTTTGGAAAGAATGGATATATAGTAAAATCGCCGACACGTTGTGTCGGCGATTTTGCTTTTATCGTTCTTCGCTGGTGGATTTGAAGCCTTTGCCGAATACTTGGTCGGTGGCGGTGATGATGATAAAGGCATCGGGGTCGATGGACACCACCAAACGGCGCAAGGTGTACAGTTGCGGGCGACGAAGCGCGCACAAAAGCACCCGCCGTTTTTCGCCGCTGTAAGCGCCCTCGCTTTCGAGTTTGGTGCATCCGCGCCCGAGTTGGTTCACGATTGCTTCGGCGATCTCGTCGTCCTTGGTGCTCATGATCATCGCCATTTTGCCCGCGTCACCGCCGTATACCAACGCATCCAACACGGTGGAGGACACGAACACCAAAATGACGGCGTACATTGCGGCGGTCACCCCAAAAGTGAACGCACCCACCGCAATGACGATGGCATCCACAATCAAGATCAGACGACCGACCGACAAATGCGGGAAACGGCGTTCAAACAACCGCGCGACAATTTCGCTGCCACCGGTACACGCGCCGCGCATAAAGAGAAGTCCCAGACCGAGTCCCATCAGTAAACCGCCGAAAATGGGGACCAACAACGGGTCGCTGTCGCCGATATAGGCGGGCACACCGAGGGCGGTAAACAGGTCGATCGCCACCGACGACCACACCGTGCAGATAAGGGTGCGAACCGTAAAGGCGCGACCGCCTTTAAACCACGATGCGATAAACAGCGGCACGTTCATTGCCAAGATGGCAGTACCGATGGGCAGGGCGTGAAAATAGTGATGCAAAATGGTGGCCACACCCGTAAGCCCACCCGGCGCAATGGCGTTAGGGGCGGTGAAAATGACCACCGACAGCGCGTAGCACGCACCGCCGACAAGGTAAAAGAAAAGATCAACAAGCGTGAAGATCGGCCGCCTTTTGGCACGCGGCCGTTTTTCTTTTTTCCGTTTAGGCATCGTAATCCTCCACGATCAGATTGAACAGTTCCCGCACGCGGGCAATGTCGCCCGACAAATACAGATAGCCGAACAACGCTTCCAGCCCCGTGGCTTTGTGGTAACCGTTGCCGCTACGCGAAGTATGGGCGTTGCGCCCGCGTTTATACACCGCGAGTTCGTTTTCGGTGAAATGTTCCATCAGTTTATCCACCGCGGCGGCCTGCGCCTCGGCACGCACCTGCGTGACCGACAACTTATGCAGTTCTTTGTTGGGACGATTGGCAAGCGACACCAGCCGCTCGCGCACCATCAGTTCGTATACGCCGTCCCCCACAAACGCAAGGTTTAAGGGGCTGACGGTGCGCAGATCCACGTCCATCGGCAACAAGCGTTCCATACGTTTCACCTTTTAATACACAAAGTCAAATTCGAGGTCGTAAATGCTGACGGTGTCGCCTTCCTGCACACCCGCATCAACGAGTTTTTGAATCACGCCGCTGTTTTGCAACACCTTTTCAAAATATTGCAAACTGTCGGGTTCCTGCAGGTCGATGGTTTGGAGCAAACGGAGCAACCATTCGCCCTCCACGAAAAACACACCGTCGTGATTGGCAATGTGCACCTCTTTGCCGTTGCCGACCGTCACGTCGGCGACGGGAACGGGTTCCGCCTCAAACTCACGGATGGGCGGCAACTGAGCCAATTTGGCGGCGCACGCGTTGACCAATTCGTCGGTGCCGTGCGCAATGGCAGCCATCATCGGGAAATATTCGTACCCGCGTGCGCGAATTTCGGCTTCGAATTTCGCGCAGGTCTCGTCGTCGGTCAGGTCACACTTGTTGCCCGCCACGATCATCGGTCGCGCCGCCAACTCGGGGTTGAATTTTTCAAGTTCGCGGTTGATGATATCAAAATCTTCCAGCGGGTCACGCCCCTCGCTGCCCGACACGTCCACAATATGAATAAGCAGACGGCAACGTTCCACGTGCCGCAAAAATTCGTGACCGAGACCGACCCCTTCGCTCGCGCCCTCGATGACACCGGGAATATCCGCCATCACAAACGACGCGCCTTGCGCCACGCGTACCACACCGAGCACGGGGGTGAGGGTGGTAAAATGGTAGTTGGCAATTTCGGGTTTGGCTTCGCTAACCACCGAAACGAGGGTGGATTTGCCCACGTTGGGGAACCCGACCAACCCGACGTCGGCAAGCAATTTGAGTTCCAAGCGCAGGGTGTATTCCTCACCGGGTGTACCGGGTTTGGCAAACCGCGGCACCTGACGGGTGGGGGTGGCAAAATGGGCGTTGCCCCAACCGCCGCGACCGCCCTTGGCGGCCACAAACGGTTCGTCACTCGACATATCCGCCATCAAGCGGCCGGTTTCATTGTCGTAAATCAACGTGCCGCGCGGCACGGCAATGACGATATCCTCGCCCGTTTTGCCGAAACGGCGATTTTTGTTGCCGTCCTCACCGTTCATAGCGGCGTATTTGCGTTTGTAACGGAAGTCGGACAGGGTGTTGGAACCGTCTTGTGCGACGAACACCACGTTGCCGCCACGGCCACCGTCGCCCCCGTCGGGGCCGCCCGCCGCCACGAATTTTTCGCGGTGGAACGCCACCGCACCGTTACCGCCGTTGCCGGCTTTGATGTGTATAACTGCCTTATCAATAAACATAGTGTTTTCCTTTCAAAAGTGAAAAAGCGCAGTCGCCGCAGCGACCGCGCTTATACAACAAAGCTTGCGCCCACGGGCAGTGTTGAGGGACCGCACGGGACAACGCACTAAAGCCTTACTCGGCTCTTATTCCGTGAAACCGGACTGAACGAGCGCAACCAACGCTTCGACCGCATCTTCTTCGTCAGCACCGTCCGCAATGATGCGAATGGTGGTGCCGCCGACGATGCCGAGGGACAACACACCGAGCAAGCTCTTGGCGTTGACGCGGCGATCTTCACGCTCTACCCACAACGAGGATTTGTATTCGTTTGCTTTTTGGATGAAAAACGTAGCGGGACGGGCGTGCAAGCCCACTTGGTTTTGAACCAAAACATCTTTAACGTACATACGATTACTCCTTCTGTCGGTCGTCCGAAATTTGTTTTACTTTACGTAACTATATTATACCAAAACGACCCGCTCCGTCAATGAAAAATCCCGTCAAAAACTGCCAAAAACCGCAATTTTGTTTGCCTGCCCTATTTTGAGCAAATCGAAGTGCCCGTGTTTGTGCAGTTTTACCATAGTGGTGAATAACTTTTGTCGAGAGTGTCTCACTCGTCGAGCGGCTGTTCGGCCAACCATCGTTGTTCTTTCGGGGTAAGTTCGGCGTTTTCCAGCATATCGGGGCGGTGTTTACGCGTCCTCAATAAAGATTGTTCCCGCCGCCACGTCTCAATATTCTTGTGATGCCCCGAAAGTAACACTTCCGGCACTTCGCGCCCCTCCCACACGGCGGGACGGGTGTACTGCGGGTATTCGAGAAGCGACGAAAAGTGGCTTTCTTCGGTGAAACACACGTCGTCCGACAGCACGCCGGGAATCATCCGCGAAATGCAATCCACCACCACCATCGCCGGCAGTTCACCGCCCGTCAGCACGTAATCGCCGATGGAGATCTGCTCGTCCACAAAGGCTTCCAGCACCCTCTCGTCCACGCCCTCGTAGTGTCCGCACAAAAGGCACAGTTCGGGCAGTTCGGCCAACTCGCGTGCCCGTTGTTGGGTGAGCGTTTTGCCCTGCGGCGACAGATAGATCAAATGCGGACGGTGACCGAGCTCGTCACACACCGCGCGGAAACAGTCGGCAATGGGTTGGGCGTTCATCACCATACCCATGCCGCCGCCGTACGGATAGTCGTCCACTTGCTTTTGTTTATTTTCGGTGTAATCACGAATTTGGTGACACCGAATATCCAAAATCCCTTTTTGTCGCGCACGCCCGATGATGCTCTCGCTGAGCACCGCGTTGCACGAATCGGGGAACAAGGTCAGTATGTCAAATCTCATCGTCAAACAAACCTGCCATTGCAAAAATTCGAATCTCGCCGCCGTCGATGTCCACCTTTTTCACCACGTCGGGAATGGCGGGGATGAGCACCTCTTTCCCATCGGTGGTTTTCAGGTGGTACACGTTGTTGGCGCCCGTTTCGGTCACGTCGACACATTCGCCGTACACGACGCCGCTGTCGTTGTCCACCACCGACAATCCGATGAGGTCACAAATGAAATAGCGGCCTTTGGGCAACTTCACGTCGCGGCGGTTGAGATACAACACCGTGCCGCGCAACGCTTCCGCTTGCTCGACCGTGTCCACGTCTTTCAACTTCACCAGCGCCACGTTTTTGTGGGGGCGGCAGGTCACCTTCACGGGGCGGGCACCCTCGTCAAAATACAGCGTTTTGATGGGAGTGAGGGTGGCGGCACTGTCGCACCACGGTTGCACCTTCACTTCCCCGCGCACACCGTGGACTCCCACGATCTGCCCCGCTTCCAAAAAGATCTTTTTGTTCATCCCGCTACCGCCGCTTTCAGGGCATCCACACGGTCGGTGTGTTCCCAACGCACGTCCACGTCGGTACGGCCGAGATGACCGTATGCCGCCAAGGGACGGTATTGCGGGCGGCACAGTTCCAACGTGTCGATGATCGCGGCGGGACGGAAATCAAACACGCGTTCCACCGCGTTGGCGAGCACGTCGTCCGCCACCACACCCGTGCCGCGGGTATCCACGCGCACCGACACGGGGCGCGCCACACCGATGGCGTACGCGAGTTGCACTTCACATTGTTTGGCAAGACCTGCCGCCACCACATTTTTGGCAGCGTAACGCGCCATATAACTCGCGGAACGGTCCACCTTGGTCGGGTCTTTGCCCGAGAAGGCACCACCGCCGTGGCACGCATAACCGCCGTAGGTGTCGACGATGATCTTGCGACCGGTGAGGCCGCTGTCACCTTGCGGGCCACCCACCACGAAACGACCGGTGGGGTTCACAAAGATTTTGGTGTTCTCGTCCATCAAATTCGCCGGAATGATGCGGCGAATGAGTTTGTCTTCCATATCGGCGCGGATGGTGGCGAGATCCACCTCAGCCGCGTGTTGGGTGGATACCACCACGGTGTCCACCCGCACGGGAGTGTTGCCGTCGTATTCCACCGTCACCTGCGTTTTACCGTCGGGACGCAGATAGGTAAGCGTACCGTTTTTGCGAAGCGCGGTGAGTTCCTGCGCCAAGCGATGCGCGAGCGCAATGGGAAGCGGCATCAGTTCGGGGGTCTCGTCACACGCGAAACCGAACATAAGACCTTGGTCGCCCGCACCGATGCGGTCGTATTCGTCCCCACCGCCGTCACGCGATTCGAGTGCTTCGTTGACACCCATCGCGATGTCGGGAGATTGTTTATCCAATACGGTGAGCACCGAACAAGTGTTGCCGTCAAAGCCGCCTTTGCCGTCGTACCCGATGTCGCACACCACGTCGCGCACCACGCTCGGGATATCCACCGTCGCGGTGGTGGTGATCTCGCCCATCACGAGCACCATACCCGTGGTGGTCACCGTTTCGCACGCCACGTGGGCGTTCGGGTCTTGCGCCAAAATGGCATCGAGCACCGCATCCGACACGCAGTCACAGACTTTGTCGGGATGCCCTTCGGTTACGGATTCGGATGTAAAAAAGTGTTTGGCCATTGTCGTTTCTTCCTTTCTTTTTACGAAAAAAGCGCCCCACAAGGTGGGGCGCTGTGTCCACCTCATCTATCGGTTCTCAACCGCAGGATTTGGCACCTTGCATCATGCAGGTTGCCGGGCTTCACAGGGCCTGTCCCTCCGCCGCTCTTGATAAGGAAATATTCAGTTCGACATAATCATATCATATTTTCAACAGATGTCAAGCAGTTATTTTTCCCATTTGTCGCACAAGGTGTTCACCTGGTCGGTAAATTTCGCCAGATCCTTGTTGGCGCGGCCGCGGCAATGCTCGATGACGCGAAGCAGGCGTTGTCCCGCCGCCAGCAAACGACCGAACACCGCGTTTTCACGCACGCCGTCGGTACGGCGCACGATGCGGCGGCGCGAGCCTTTGTCTACGCACGCGTCGGTAAGCAGGTCCCATCCGTCGCCGCTGTACGGCGCGTCGGCGGTGATGCCGCGCCCGTTCAAGGTGGCGGTGAGTGCTTCACACGCTTCTTCGTCGCCGTGCTTGACAAACACGCGCACGGGTTTCGGGTCAAACCCTTCCACCCAGCGGAGCAACCCGCGGTCATCCGCGTGACCGCTGATGCTGTCCAGTTTCACGATCTCGGCGTGCACTGAAATGCTCTCGCCGAACAATTTCACCGATTTGGCGCCGTCCAGCAAAAACCGCCCCACCGTGTTTTCCGATTGATACCCCACGAAACAGACGGTGCTTTCGGGGCGCCACAAGTTGTGCTTGAGGTGGTGACGAATACGCCCTGCCTCACACATACCGCTGGCGGACAAAATCACTTTGCTGCGCTTATCCTCGTTGATGGCGCGCGAATCGTCCGCCGTCACGCTGGTGGTCAACCCGTCAAAGGTGAGCGGGTTGACACCGCTGTTGAGCAGAGCAAGCGTTTGCTCGTCGTAACAGTCGCGCGCGTCGTTTGAGAAGAGCTTGGTCGCCTCCACCGCAAGCGGGCTGTCGATCACAACGGGGAAATCGGGATGGTTCGGCACCAAATTGCGTTGTTTGATTTCGCGCAGGAAATAGAGCAGTTCCTGCGTGCGCCCCACCGCAAACGACGGAATGACCACGTTGCCGCCGCGATCAAACGTGCGGCGAATGATGGCGGCGAGGTCTCCCACGTAATCGGGCGTCACGTCGCTGTGAGAGCGGTTGCCGTAGGTGGATTCCACCACCACGTAATCTGCCGCCGCAGGGTGTTGCGGATCACGCAGAATGGGTTTATTGATGTTGCCGAGGTCGCCCGAAAACACGATGCGACGGGTCTCGCCGTTTTCCGTCACGGTGGCGGTGATGCTGGATGAACCGAGCAGGTGCCCCGCATCGGTAAACCGCAAAGTGAGCCCTTCGCCCGCTTCGTAATCGGTTTCGTAGTCGCACGGGACGAACAGCGGCAACACGCCCTCCACGTCTTGCATGGTGTACAGCGGCACGTAGGCGGGTGCGCCCGACCGCTTGGCTTTGCGGTTACGCCACTCGGCTTCAAATTCCTGGATGTGCGCCGAGTCGCGCAACATCAGTTCACACAAGCGGCAGGTGGCACGGGTCGCGTACACCGCGCCGCGGAAACCTTGCGCATACAGCATCGGGATCTTGCCCGAATGGTCGATGTGCGCGTGGGTTAAGAGCACCGCGTCAATATCCGCGGCGGCGACCGACAATTCTTGGTTTTCAAACATATCGCGGCCTTGTTCCATACCGCAATCGATCAAAATATGGCGACCGCCGAACGACAGCAGCGTGCAACTGCCGGTCACTTCGTGCGCCGCACCGAAAAAGGTGAGTTTCATACCGCATCACTCCTTACTTTCAGTATACTCGTTTTTGTGCCAAAAAACAATCGTGTTTTTCTTGAAATTGCGGCAAAATTATCGTATAATGAGAAAAAACAAAGGAGGACTACCGTTATGATGAATGCAAAAGTACACGAACTGCTCAATCAACAAATCAACAAAGAATTTTATTCCGCGTATCTGTATCTGCAATTTTCCAACTATTTTGAAGATGCCGGTCTGGACGGGTTTGCCAACTGGTATATGATCCAAGCGCAGGAAGAACGCGACCACGCGATGCTGTTTTATCAATACCTGCAAAACGAAAACCAAAAGGTCACGCTGGAAGCGATCGACAAACCCGAAAAGACCGTCACTTGTCATATGGACGTGCTGAAAGCCGGTTTGGAGCACGAGGAATACGTCACCTCGCTGATCAACGACATCTACGCGGCCGCGTATGACGTGAAGGATTTCCGCACGATGCAGTTCCTCGATTGGTTTGTGAAAGAGCAAGGCGAAGAGGAAACCAACGCCAACGACCTCATCACCAAAATGGAACTGTTCGGTTCCGACCCCAAGAGCCTGTATATGCTCAACCAGGAATTGGCGGCGCGCATCTACTCCGCCCCGTCGCTGGTGCTGTAAGGTAGAAAAAAGGAACGGTTTTGCAACCGTTCCTTTTTTATTTCACCCAATCCATTTCCAAAATGTGTGCATCGTAGGGCTCGTGCCGTGATGCGCCAATTTGGTACAGGTCGAAATCCTCGTACAGCGTATACCTGTACAACACGAATTCCCCGTCTTCCATTCGATAATTCGCTTCGAAGATGCCGTCTTCCAAATAATGTTGCGTTTCCAAACCGTATTCTTCATGTAACCAGCGGTTGGGAGTGGCTTTATGCACGTTGAGCATAATTTGCTCCATTCCCAACACCCGAGCGGCGGCGGTAAGCGGTGCCGACGGTTTCATCAAATCGTCAATATCCGCAAAGGATAACCGTTTTTGCTCGTAAAACCAACGGCGGATGGAAGAGTTGGCAAACTTTGTATCTTGTTGCCGCTCATAATTGTTGTAAAAGACGTACAACAACCCGCCTTGCGCCACTTTGTGGACGCTGTACAACGCGCCCGCGTCTGTCTCGCGCAAACATTCGATACCGAACTGCTCCTGCACGTCGTTGATGCATTTGTCGCCGGACGGAGCAAACTGCTCGGCAAAAGCGTGGATATCCACGGTTTTGGTGATGAGATCTTCGTACGGTGTGACGTTGTCCACCGTAAAGATGGGGCTGTCTTCGTGCGTGGGATGAGCGCCACCGTAATTCAACACGTATTCGGCGGCCAGCTTGTTGTTCGCGGCGCAACCCACCGTCAACAGCAGTGCCAGCAGGACTGCCGCGAGTTTGATTGTGCGATTCATACAGCCACCTCCTCTGTTTTTATTCTACACAAATAGAAGCATCTTGTCAATAGGATTTTATATAAAAAGGCTTCCCGACGGGAAGCCTTTTTTGCGTTTAACTTTTGTCCGCCGATTTGGAACACAGGGCGCACACAAGCGACAGCGTGATCGCGGCGGCAATGCCGCCCGCCGTTCCCGTGATGCCGCCCGTGAAAATACCGAGCCACCCTTGTTTGGTGACCCCCTCTTCCACGCCTTTGGCGAGGGCGTAACCAAAGCCCGTCAGCGGAACACAAGCCCCCGCGCCCGCCCATTCGATAAGCGGTTCGTACACGCCGATGGCGGTAAGCGCGACGCCGAGCGTGACGTAGGTGACCAAAATGCGAGCGGGGGTGAGTTTGGTGAGGTCGATGAGCACCTGCCCCACCGTACAGATGGCACCACCCACCGCAAACGCTTTGAGAAGCATCCACCAATCCATCATTTCCCCTCCTGCGTCGGGGGCGGCGTTTTGGGCAAGCCCGCCGCGATGGTGGGAAACACGTTGCCCGAATCGGAGGTGGGTTGAATCTCGTACGTACCGTATTTGTTGACGAGTTCCTCGCAATCGGTGGGTTGCACGTTCAGTGATTGCACGTTCAGCGGAATGTCCACCGCTTCGTCGGGCGTTTTGGGTATTTTTTTGGCCATTCTATCCTCTCCTTCGAGAATAGAATGGCCAAAAGCAAAGAAGTTATTCTCTTTTAGATATTGATGACACCCAACATTTTTAAGATGAAAAACAAAATGCCGACGCCGCCGAAAATGAGAAAACCGACGAAACCGCAACCTTTTCCGGCATCGCCGGCGTCGTTCCAATCAAAATCGTCCGACACGACTTAGTCCTCCTTGGCTTGCAACAACGCGCGAATGTCACGCAGAATGTCTTCCTGCGTTTCGGCAGGTGCCGCCTCTTCTTCGGCCGCGGCCGCTTCTTCAACCTTTTTCTCAAACAATTCTTTGGCCTTGGTTTGCATCGCAAGCACCACTTTGAGCGCCACGAAGATGCAGAATGCCACGATCAAAAAGTCGATGACCGCTTGGATGAGCATACCGTAGCTGACCGCCACTTCGGGGGTGACCACCGCGCCCGCTTCGTCCAACACGGCGGGGGTGAGCACCCATTTCCATTCGGTGAAATTGAGGCCGCCGACCGCCAAACTGATGAGCGGCATAATCACGTTGTCCACCAGCGCCGTGACGATGGCTTTGAACGCATTACCGACGATGACCGCAACCGCCATATCCATGACGTTGCCGCGCGTGATAAATTCCTTAAACTCCGCAAAAAACTTCTTCATTGTTCTTCCTCCTTTATTTTGACCGCAACCTGCGGAAAAAACCTTTGAGCAGTGCCCGACTTTCTTCTTCCAACAACCCGTGTTCCACCGCGGGACGGTGGTTGTAGGGCAACGAAAACAAATTGACAAGCGAGCCGCACGACCCGGCTTTTGGGTCTTCGGTGGCAAACACCACGCGGTCCAGCCGCGCGTTGATGATGGCACCCGCACACATCGGGCAGGGTTCCAACGTGACGTACAACGTGCACCCCGACAATCGCCACCCGCCGAGCGCCGTGCAGGCGTTGTGAATGGCTTCAATCTCGGCGTGGGCAAGCGCGTGTTTGCCCGTTTCGCGGCGGTTGCGACCCGTGCCGATGATCACACCGTCTTTGACCACCACCGCACCGACGGGGACTTCCCCCTCGGCGGCGGCTTCGGCGGCAAGTTCCAGCGCCGCCGTCATATACGCTTTTTCACTCATACCGCCACCATACTTGTCACCAACTGAAAGACCATCACGATGAGCGCGATCAGCATCGCGGGGGACACGAGGGCGATGCCGACCCGTTTGGACACCGAGAAAACACACGTGCCGTTGTGCACGGGACGAAACAGATCGCGGTTGCCCGAGCCGCCTTTGTCACGCAGCAGCAACGCGCCGAGGGCGACCACGCCTACCGCCGCCACCACGGCGAAGGTAACGGTGATCTGTTCGTTTTGCGTGTCGGGATACGCTTTGGCATACCAATCGAGCAACACCGACATCAGGTTGTTGCCGAAATGCACCAACACGCTCGGCCAAATGCTGCCGGTGGCGGCGAACAACCAGCCGAACACAAGACCCATCAAAAACGCAAACGGGAACTGCAAAATGTTGCCGTGGAAAATACCGAAAATGAACGCCGACAACACAATGGCAATGCCGTTGCCGAACGGTTTCAGCGCCCCTTGTATATACCCGCGGAAAATGAATTCCTCCACAAGCGCCGGCAACACCGCCGTGGACAGGATGTTGAGTATCAAACTAAGCGCGGTGAGTTCCATCGTGTCGGGAAACTCGGGGTACGGAATGCCGATCGCGGTCAAAAAGTCCATCAAATAGCTAGACAAGAGGTTAGAGAGGATCGCCATTCCCATACCGGCCAACACAAGACACACCGTCAACCCCATCCCCACTTTTTTGACGGGGAACGGGTGGATGCGGCTGCGCGAAAGGGCGGCGGTGGCAAGCGCGGGCAACGGCAAAAACACGAGGTACAACACCATATTGAAAATGAGGTAGGCGGTGTTATTCAGCCCGTAATTGTCCGCCCCGAGGTCAAAAACCCCGAACGAGGCCAAGATGAGGATGACGACCGAGATGACCACGTTGGCGGCAAACATCGCGAGCACCATCAGGCCGCAAAAGTTGGCGCTGCGGCGCAACGCTTTGCGCTCCACGTCAACGGGATTCGGTTGAGGGAACATCGATTCGTACATAAGCAAATCTCCTTATACAGAGACAGTATAGCGTATTTGTGTCCGATTTGCAAGAAATGTATAAAATTTTTCAAAATCGGTTGCCGAATGCCGAAAAATGCGGTATACTGTATCCATTCTTGCAATAAAGGGGTTTGTACCATGGCCAAAATTCAAATGAAAACGCCGCTCGTCGAGATGGACGGCGACGAAATGACCCGTATTTTATGGAAAGAGATCAAAGATCGGTTGATCCTTCCGTTTGTGGATCTCAAAACCGAGTATTACGACCTCGGTCTTCCCTATCGTGACGAAACCAACGACGAAGTGACGGTGAAAGCCGCCGAAGCCAACAAAAAATACGGCGTGGCGGTGAAATGCGCCACCATCACCCCCAACGCCCAACGCGTGACCGAATATCACCTCAAGGAAATGTGGAAGAGCCCCAACGGCACCATCCGTGCCATTTTGGACGGCACGGTGTTCCGCGCCCCCATCGTGGTGAAGGGCATCACCCCCACCGTGTCGACGTGGAAAAAGCCCATCGTGCTCGCCCGTCACGCGTACGGTGATATCTACAAAAACAGCGAGTTGTACGTGGACGGTGCCGCCAAGGCGGAACTCACCGTCACCTATCCCGACGGTCGCGTGGATACGAAACTCATCCACGATTTCAAGGGCGCGGGCGTGCTGATGGGTATGCACAACACCGATGCCTCCATCAGCAGTTTTGCGCGCGCGTGCTTTAACTACGCGCTGTCGCTGAAACAAGATCTGTGGTTCTCCACCAAAGATACCATCTCCAAAACCTACGACCATCGGTTTAAGGACATCTTCAACGAGATCTACGAAGCGGAATACAAAACCGCGTTTGAAGAAGCGGGCATCGAGTATTTCTACACCCTCATCGACGATGCGGTGGCCCGCGTGGTGCGTTCCGAGGGCGGGTTCATTTGGGCGTGCAAAAACTACGACGGTGACGTGATGAGCGATATGGTCGCCACCGCATTCGGCTCGCTCGCGATGATGACCAGCGTGCTGGTGTCGCCCGACGGCAACTTTGAGTATGAAGCGGCGCACGGCACCGTGACCCGCCACTATTACAAACACTTGAAAGGCGAGCCCACCTCCACCAACTCGGTGGCCACCATTTTTGCGTGGTCGGGCGCGCTGCGTAAGCGCGGCGAATTGGACGAATTGCCCGAACTCGTCGCCTTTGCGGATAAATTGGAAGCCGCCACCGTCGGCACCATTGAGGACGGCGTGATGACCGGCGACCTGTATGCGCTTTCCACCCTGGAAAACAAACGCAAGGTCGGCAGTATCGAATTCCTCGACGAAATTGCGAAAAGATTGGCATAATTTCTTTCAAAGTCGAATTATAAAATTCAAGGCGACAAGAGGGGCTCCCCTCTTGTCGCCTTTTCTATATTGGACTATTCTACTCTAAAATTGCGGAATGTATGAAAGTGAAACCTCGCGACTTTCGGCACGAAAGATTTTCAAATCTCGAAACTGCACGTGACTGCAATACGTACCTAACCCTATGCGAGAACACTCGTCTTGATGAATAGGATCGGGGTCACACAATAAGACGGCAAGTTCGCCGTCCACAACAACGAAACAGTAGGATCCAACGATTCCTGCTTGGATATGATAATCGCGATCCGACTCTGCCACAAACAGGCCACTCATGGCAAAAACGTCGCAGGCCGGATAATGCTCGATCCCCACACGGTTTTTCCACCAACCGTTGATGCCGACAATGTATCCTTCTGCCGCATCCTCCTGTTCGTAATCCCAACCTTTGGCCCTAAACGAAAAGTTTAAGTCATTGTTGCACGGCGAAACCATTCGACCGTAAAAATCGATCAAAACATCACCGGGAAATTGTTTCTTGGTATAAATCAATCCACCTGCGTTCCCACGATAGACCCCATCCAAAATACCATCTTTGGCGTGCCATTCCCCGCCTGAAATCTCCCACCGCTCTTCCCAGCCTTCCGAAAAATCCTCAAAAAACAGCAGTTCCCCCTCGGTCACTTCTCTCTCGCGTAAACAAAACACCTTCTTCACCTCTTGCCGATAAATCATTTGTCATCGCACCGATACGTGCACTTGGCATGAGTAAGTATAACAAAACCACACAAACACTTTCTAGCATCCGATTGCTCTCGTGCTATCAATATCTTGCCGTTCGTCTCTTCCGTCTCGCCTTACGAAATCGCAAGTTTTCGACACAAAAAAGAGCAATCTTGTTATACGCGCTTGATTGTTTAACGGTATTTTTTACGGTATACTGTATAATGTATCTCGTAACCAGACGCGTTGGCTCTTTAATTTTGTCATTGATTTTTTATATGTAACAATCTTGCGATTACAAGGGGGTGCTGTTTATGCAACGGGATTATCGGCATATTTTTCATCAACCGAGCGAAACGGAATGTGATCATCTGCTTTACGTTCACTCGCTCGGCATCTACGAGTGCGACAAAACCTTTTATGAAGATAGTTACTACCACGACGGCTACTATTTTCTTTATGTCATCAGTGGGCGTGGCTTTATAGGAAATGAAACCGATTGTTTCCACGTCGGCGAAGGGCACGTAGCCCTGCTCGATCTCACGCGCCCGTATCGGATCTATCCGAACACAACTGATCCATGGAAATTTGCGTGGATTCGTTTTGACGGACGGGAAGCGTCGTGGTTCTACAAGTTTATCTGCGAACGTTCCTACCTGTTCTCCTCATCCAATAGCAGTCCTTTTGAAACCATCGTGGAAAATCTGCTTCATTGTTATGAAAAAAAGGGGAGCGGTTTCGAACTTCGAGGATCGGCAATGCTGCAGCAGATCCTTGCCGAACTCTATACGCTCAGTCGCGATTCCCGCAGCGCCTATCTGATGCCCCCGTATTATCCCAATATCGTACAACGAGTTGCCGATTATATCGAAACCAACTATTTTCGTCGGCTAACGTTGCAGGAGTTGGCGTCGGTGGCCTTTGTCAGTCCTTATCACTTGTTGCGAACATTTAAAGAGCATACGGGGTTTACACCCTTGCAATTCACCAATCGCTATCGCCTTACACTTGCCAAACACATGCTCATCACAAGCGAACTGACGATCGAACAAATTGCCCTTAACATCGGGTTTTGCAGTCACAGCTATTTTACGAAGTGCTTTCGGGATTCCACCGGCATCACGCCGGAACAGTTCCGTATGCAAAACAAACCCGAACTGTCGAACATTTCGGACACGGAACATTGATGCAGTTGTATCCTTCCTCCGCGGAAAGCAATTTTGCAACAGAAAAAAGAGCAACGCCTTTCTATGAGATCCTCAAACCGTTGTGCTATATTGAAGTAACACCACAGAAAAGGAGTTCGTTATTATGAAGAAAATCCGAATCGGCGTCATCGGTCTCGGCCATAACGGTCGCGCTTTTTGCGATATCTATGCCGAACGCTCCGATTGTGAACTTGTTGCAGTTTGCGATCTTGACAATTCCCGCGTGGAAGATGCAGTCAGTACGTACGGATGCAAAGGCTATACGAATTATGAGATTCTTCAAGATCCATCGATTGAAGTAATTTCCATCCACACCTCTGATAACGCCCACCGAGAACCGTTCATCAAAGCAATCGAAACCGGACATCACGTGTTTGTGGAAAAGCCCATGGCAGATACGTTGGAAGACGTTGAAGCAATGGTGGCCGCCTATCGGGCACATCCCGATTGCATTGCGGCAGTCGGTCACGTGCTTCGCTTTAATCGATATTTTGAAATCATCAAAAAATGGGTCGATCTTGGGTTGTTGGGCGATATATTTTATATGGAAGGCGATTATATCCACGATCTTCGTTATCAATACTATATGGAGGACTGGAAAATTTCCAAAGAGATCCCGATGCTCGGCGGCGGTTGCCATCCGCTGGATCTTCTCCGGTGGTACGCCGGCGACGTGACGGAAGTAACTGCCTTTTCCAACCACATCGCCTATCCCGAAATGGCCGAAGATGCCTCTATGGTCGCCATTTTCAAATTTGCCGGCGGTGCTACGGGCAAAGTGACCTCTTTGTACGGTCCTTGCAGTCCTATGCCGTACGGCTACAACTTGTCCATATACGGCACCAAAGGCACTGTGGTACGTGATAAGGTCTCCTTTGATGGTTTGGGCCATCAGTGGATGGATATACCGGATACGTTTGATCCAACCCACAGTTACGTTCCTGAGGTTGAACACTTCTTGGATTGTGTTCGCACGGAAAAAAACCTCTGGTTACACCGGAGGTCGCCGCCAACACCGTTATCGCTTCTTTGTATGCGGTACGCTCTGCCAAAGAAAAAACCATCCTTAAGGTGCCACAGATCTGATTTTCGCAATTTCCCAAAAATCGTCTTGACAAATGTGCCGCGTTGCGGTATGATGTCGTTGAAATTGAACAAGGGGTGCTGAGTTTTCGGCTGAGAGGAACGTCACGTTCTAACCCTGTAACCTGATCCGGATAATGCCGGCGGAGGGATGTTTCATACTACACACGGTTTTCCGTGTGAGCGCGCGCGTATGACGCCCTTCCCGTTTTTCGGGAAGGGCTTTTTTCATCCACAGTTCAATTTTTGAAAAAATTTGAAAGGATGTTTCACATGCAACAAAAATCGGTCTACCGTTTGGTCGAAAGCGCGTTGCTGCTCGCCATGGCGGCGGTGCTGTCGGTCATCAAGATCATCGACATGCCCTACGGCGGCAGCGTTACGGCGTTCAGTATGTTGCCGCTGCTCATCATCGCCTACCGCTACGGTACCAAATGGGGAATGCTCACCGCGTTTACCTACAGTCTTATCCAATTACTGCTCGGTATGGAGAACTTCTCCTACGTGACAGGCTTCACGTCGATGGCGGCGCTCGCTCTCTTTGACTATCTCCTCGCCTTTTTGGTGTTGGGTCTCGGCGCACTGTTCCGCCGCCAAAACACGTCGCAAACCGCGTCGTTGGTGCTGGCGGCGGTGGTCACGGGCGTGCTTCGCTATCTGTGCCACTGCGTATCGGGTTTCACCGTGTGGCGCGATCTGTCGGTCCCATTCTCGCAATCGCTTGCCTACTCGTTGTCCTACAACGCCACCTATATGATCCCCGAGATCATTATTTTGGCGATCGGCGCCGTCTATATTTCGCGCGTGCTGTCGTTTGACAACGCGGGCATCACCCGTGTGGCGGCGCAAAAGACCGCCTCTCCCGCGGCGCTGACCTTCTCCATCCTCGCCAAAACGGCGTTATTGGTTGCCGCTGTGTGGGTAGTGGTGCTCATCGCCCCGGCCATGCAATCGGCAGACAGCGGCGAATTGTTCCTCGCCGGCCTTGCGGGGGTCAAATGGCTCACCGTCGCCATCGTGGCCGCCGTCGGCGCCGCCGTGTTCGGTGTGTTGACCCTTATTTCCAAAAAAATAAGCAAATAAAGAAAAAACGGCAGAGGACTTGCTCCTCTGCCGTTTTTGTGTTATAGTGATAAAAAACTTGAAAAAGGCGGGATCACCATGCAACATCAAGCATACGACATTTTTTTGGAAGCGGGACAATCCAACGCAGAAGGCAGCGGTATCGGCCCCGTGACAACCGAATACGTGCCGAACGAGCGCATTTTGTACTTGCGTCCGTCGGTGGATGTGCAAGTCGTTAACAACTGGTTGGAAATCAACTACGACGACGTGCCGTTTATTTACGAAATCGCGGCAGAGCGCCCCTCCGGCGACGATACGGTGGGTGATTTTGCCCTCACCTTTGCCGAAGAATATATCCGCAGCGGTCGCCTTGCAGAGGGTCGAAAGGTACTCATCATCCGCGCGGCTATCGGCGGCACGGGTTTTACACGCAAACACTGGGGTATGGAAGACCCGCTCTATAAAAAAATGATCGAACTGACCGATTTTGCCTTGGCGCAAAATCCCGAAAACCGCTTGATGGGCTTTTTGTGGCATCAAGGCGAGCACGATGCGGATAACTTTATGCCGCCCGAGGAATACCGCTCGCTGATGAGTGCGTTGGTGGACAGTGTGAAAGCGCGCTACGATAAAACCTTGCCCTTTATCTGCGGTGGGTTTGCGAACGAATGGGTGCAAAGTTGCCCCGAAAAAGGCGAGCCGATCATGCAAGTGTTGCGCGAACTCGCCGCCGCCCAAAACGGCGCCTACGTGGAAACCGCCGACCTGCCCTCCAACAACCAAACGGTGCACAACAACGACGTGATTCATTTCAGCCGTGAAAGCTTACACAAATTGGGGCGCCGCTATTTTGAGGCGTATCAGCAGTTGACGAGGTGATCCCGATGAAAACGCGACTTGCTTCCTTGTTGCTTGCGTTATCGTTGTTGACGGGATGCCAAGCGGCGAATACTCCGCCGCCGAGCACCACCACGACAGCGACCACCACAACCTCAACGGCGACAAGCACGACCACTGCCGAGGGCACGACGACCACGGTTACCGCCAAACAAACCACGACGACCGCCGTCACCACTTCGACACGCATCACCTACCGAACGCGAACGACGACGACCACCACGACGACCGCCGCCGTCACCACCGAAACGGAGGAGATTACCATGACCTCAACCACGCAAGCCACCACGACGACCAAGCAACCGACCACCACGACCGTCAATCCCGACGCACCGCTGGAAGGCAAGACGGCTTTGTTTGTCGGTGATTCCATTGCTTACGGTTATGCAACAAACGGTGAGGGATTTGCCCACCACGTGAAAGAAATGTGGGGGCTCGGGCAAGCCCTCAACGGTGCGGTTAACGGTGCGGAGGTGACCCCGCGCAAAGGCGATACCCAACAATACATTTACAATCAACTGAAAACCTTTACCTTTTGGAAGTTCGATTACGTCTTATTGCACGGTGGCGTCAACGACTCGGTCGGCAAGCCAAACTTCCCCGAAGACGTGCCGCTGGGTACACTGTCGGACGACGGCAACTACGACACTTCCACCTTTGCGGGTGCACTTGAAAAGGAAATTTCGTTCGCGTTGGAAGCGTGGCCGAATGCCAAGATCGGGTATATCCTCAACTACGACATTACCGACCCCATCTACCGTCCGCGGATGAACGAGTACATCGACATGATCCGTAAGGTGTGTGACAAGTGGGACATTCCCACCCTTGATTTGTTTGACGGCAAGTTGTGTCCCTCGGCGGACGGCAGCAAGCTCGTCACCATCGGTGAACGGTACGACACCACCCACGGCCCCAACGAATTTATGGCCGACCAATTCCACCCCACCGCCATGGGGTATGAGGTTTTGGCCAAATACATCGGTGAGTTTATGATCTCCTTAGGGTAATGCATCCTAAAGCAAGTCGCCCCGCATCGGTCGATGCGGGGCGACTGTTTTTTATTTGTTTTTGTTCACACTGCGCTGAACGAGTTTGACGATTTCGACAATCGGAATGACGCAGAAGCCGATCGCGATCGCAATCGCGTATTCGCCGAGGCCGATGCTTTCAAATCCAAACGCATTCGCGAGGAACGGTACTTCACACACCGCGGTGGTGGCGAGCAGCGAGCCGAGACCCGCGATCCACAAGGTCTTGTTTTGGTGACCGATGGTGAACAGACTGCCGCGTTGCGAACGCATATTGAAGCTGTGGAAGATCTCCGCCATCGACATGGTGAGAAACGCCATCGTCGTACCGTGAGAACTGTTGGTGATGAGCCAGTTGCCGGTTTCCATAAAGTGACCGACGAAGTAGGACGCGAGCACCAATGCCGCGACCATCACGCCTTGGTAGGCCACGTCAAAGCCGAGACCGTTCGAGAAAATACCGTCTTTGGGGTTGCGGGGGCGGCGGGACATAATGTTCCGCTCCGCTTTTTCCATACCGAGCGCGAGCGCGGGGAAACAGTCGGTGACCAGATTGATCCACAGCAGGTGGACGGGTTCAAGAATGGTAAAGCCGAGCAAGGTCGCCACGAAGATGCACAGCACCTCGCTCATATTGGAGCCGAGCAGGAACTGGATGGCTTTGCGGATGTTGTCGTAGATGCGGCGGCCTTCTTCCACCGCGCCCACGATGGTGGCAAAGTTATCGTCGGCAAGCACCATATCCGCCACGTTTTTGGTGACGTCGGTGCCCGTGATACCCATGCCCACGCCAATGTCGGCGGATTTGATGGAGGGGGCGTCGTTGACGCCGTCGCCCGTCATCGCGGTGATATACCCCGCCGCACGCCACGCGTTGACGATGCGGGTCTTGTGTTCGGGTTGCACACGCGCATACACGCTGATGTTTTGGAACTCGCGAGCGAATTCTTCGTCGCTCATTTCGTTCAGTTGCGAACCCGTGATGGCGCGCAATCCGTCTTCCAAAATGCCGAGTTCACGCGCAATGGCGGTGGCGGTATCCACGTGGTCGCCCGTGATCATAATGGGGCGAATACCCGCACGGCGGCATTCCACAATAGCAGCGGTCACTTCGGGACGGACGGGGTCGATCATACCGCACAGACCCATAAAGCACAGGTCGGTTTCGAGTACGTCGGGCTCGTAGGCGGGTTCGCTGTCCCACACGCGGGTGGCACACGCCAGCACGCGCAGAGCACGGTCGGCCATTGCCTTGTTGGCGGCCAGAATTTCGGCACGGTACGCGTCGGTCATCGGGGTGGGCACGCCGTCTTTCAGGTAGTGGGTGCAACGGTCGATGACCACGTCGGGCGCGCCTTTGGTGTACTGCACGCGACCGTTTTCGGTTTGGTGCACGGTGGTCATCATTTTACGAGAGGAGTCAAACGGCGCTTCGCCGCAGCGAGGATACGCCTTGACCAGGTCGTATTTCTTGAGGTCTTGTTTCGCCGCCCACGCGACCAGGGCGGCCTCGGTGGGTTCGCCCGTGACGGTGCCGTCGTCGTTGAGTTCGGCGTCACAGCAGAGCGCCATCGCGGTGGCGATGTTCGCTTCGTTTTCGCCGAAGAAATCCACCACCGTCATTTTGTTTTGGGTGAGAGTACCCGTTTTGTCGGAACAGATGATTTGCGCGCAACCGAGCGTTTCCACCGCGGTCAAGCGACGAATGATGGCGTTGCGCTTCGACATATTGGTCACGCCGATGGAGAGCACCACCGTGACCACAGCGGCCAAGCCTTCGGGGATGGCGGCCACCGCGAGCGACACCGCGATCATAAAGGAATCGAGAATGATGCGCACGTCGCCGAGGCCGTTGCGGATGAGTTGCACGCCGAACACCAGCGCACTGATGCCGAGCACCAGCCAGGTGAGGATCTTGGACAGTTGACTAAGTTTGATCTGCAACGGGGTTTTGCCTTCTTCGGCTTGTGCGAGCGCGCCCGCGATCTTGCCCATTTCGGTGTCCATACCGGTGGCGGTCACCACCGCGGTGCCGCGGCCGTACACCACCGTGCCGCCCATATACACCATATTTTTGCGGTCGCCGAGCGGCACGTCTTTGCCGTCGGTCAAGTTGATGAGATCAATGAATTTGGTGACGGGCACCGATTCGCCCGTCAACGCGGCTTCTTCCACCTGCAAGCTGGCGCTTTCCAGCAAACGTGCGTCGGCAGGGACGGCGTCGCCCGCTTCGAGCAAAATGATGTCGCCCACCACGAGGTCTTCGCTGTGGATGACGCAGACACGCCCGTCGCGCAATACTTTGGAGGTGGCGGCAGACATTTCCTGCAACGCTTCGATGGCTTTTTCCGCCTTGCTTTCCTGATACACGCCGAGCACCGCGTTGATGATGACCACCGCCAAAATGATGATGGCATCCGCGAAACCCTCACTGTGCGCCCCGCTCATCATATTGATGACTTCCAGCACCGTGCTGACCACCGCGGCGGCAAGCAAAATGAGGATCATCGGGTCGGACAGTTGTTCCAGGAAGCGGCGAAGGAGCGATTTGCCCGGCGCGGCTTCGAGTTTGTTTTTACCGTTTTGTTCCAAGCGGGCGGTGGCTTCGGCGGTGGTGAGACCGCCCTCCGTCACGCCGAGCGCTTGCAGGACGGCGGTTTTGTCCTCGGAATAGTACTTCATCTGTTTTCTTCCTTTCTGTGAATCAAAAAAGGTACAGCCGCAACGACTGTACCCGTGTCCTCTTTCCTCTATGCGACACCATGTACAACCGTGCGATCGTGCATGAGTCTCGCAATTTAAAGCAAACCAGACCGAAACGGCCAAGGTGTTGATTTGCTCCGCACCGAAACGGTGCGCCTGCTACTCCCTCACTTAAGTTTTGCTACCGTTTTAGTATAGCACCGCCGGTATCTTTTTGTCAAGTGTCTACATCATGAGAGACAACAGCAACATCTCGCGCGCTTTTTCGTAGATCGCGTCAAATTCGGCAAGCGGCAACGGGTTTTGTCCTTTGCCGAGTTCGATGGTAAACGCAGGACGGTGCATCTCGTCGATAAACCAGTCTTTAAACCCGCCGTGCGAGGCGAGACCCTCGGGGTCGGCGATGCGATAACCCGAAGCCGAGGACATCACCAGTGCCATAAGCCGCGAAGCGGGCGGGGTGTGCTCGCCGTACCGCCAATAAATTTCTTCGCCTTGACTGTGAAGCGCCACCGCGTGGCGAAAATCGCCGCGACGACACAGCGCGGTGAGAGCACGGGTTTCGGGTTCGCTTTCGGGAAACGCGCCGCCGAAACGGCGTGCCGACGGACCGACAATGCCGTTTTTTTGTTCCTCCTGTTGCAATTGTGCCCAACCTGCGTTAAAATTATGATTGAGATCGACGCCGTTTACGTTGGCTTGCCACAACCCGTGGGTATCGCCGCCGAGCGCGCGCACCGTTTCGGCATATTCGGCGGCGGCATCCGCGCCGTAAAGGGCGACCTGCACGCCGTCGGGGTTGACCATCGGCACAAACACCAGACTGCGCCCCGCCATCGCACGGGACATGCGCCATCCGTTCCATTCGCGGCCGCTGTGCAGTGCCGCGGCGATCTCCTCGCACAACCGCAAACACACGAGCGACGTGAGCCATTCCTGCGCGTGAAACGCGGCGGCCATCAGTACCCGCTCGCGCCCCATACCGAGCGTGATGCCCCAAATACTGCGGCCGAGCACGCTGCGTCCCATCGGCGCGGCGCTGAGACACGGGTACCGCGCGCACAACGCCCCCGTCAATCCGCTGATATATCCGTAATCGGCCTTCGCCGCCTTGACCAGTTGTTCCATTGTTGTCCACCCCTTTTCTACCATCATATAATAAAGGAGCCTTCTTTATGAATCTGACCGAAAAAACCTTAACCGAATCCTATCCGTTTCGCGGCCGCATCATCAATTTGCGGGTGGACGAAATTGAACTGCCCAACGGTCACCGTTCCGACCGCGAGGTGGTGGAACATCCCGGCGGTGTATGCGTGGCACCGCTGACCGACGAGGGAGAACTCATTTTCGTGCGGCAATTCCGTTATCCGTACAAGGAAGTGGTGCTCGAACTGCCCGCGGGCAAACGCGACAGAAACGGCGAGGACCCGCTCACCTGCGGCAAACGCGAACTGCTGGAAGAAACGGGCGCCACCGCCGCGGAGTATCGGTATTTGGGTCCTCTCTACCCCACGCCGGGCTATTGTGACGAGGTCATTCATCTGTATTTGGCAAAAGGGCTCACGTTCGGCGACGCGTGTCCCGACGAAGACGAGTTTGTGGAAGTGGAACGCATCCCATTAGAAGAAGCCGTGCAGATGGTGTTGCGCAATGAGATCCCCGATGCCAAAACCCAAGTGGCGATCATGAAAACGTATTTGTTGTTGCAAAAATAAGCAAAACAGCCGATGACACAAAGTCATCGGCTGTTTGTTATTTTGTAGGATAGGGCGTTTTAACAGTGGTTCTTCCTATCAAGTAATCCACGCTGACCTGATAATAATCCGCCAATTTGTCAGCATACTCAAGAGGCAACGGCCGTTCTTCACGCTCGTATTTCGAATACAGCGACTGATCGCACAACAAATAATCGGCCACCTGTTTTTGCGTTAAATCCAAATCTTCTCGCAAATCGCGAATGCGCAATTTCATAATTATCACCCTGCCAAGCATACAATAGGACGATACGTCCTATTGACTTTTTGGACTATATGTCCTAAAATATGCTTGCTACAGTGCCTTTTTTTACGATAAGGGGTTAAGGGGTGCATTGACATGGACCATAGTTTGGAAAAATACTTAGAAAAATTATCTCCTGCGGAACTAAAAAATGCTTGGTGCTATTACTTGGAGAAAAACAAAGCGGGAGATTACGAATACGAATTGAGTGAAATCTTTCGAATTCTGCAATCACGCGGAAATACCACCTCTGCTTATGAAGAACGTCCGTTTTGGTTGTATAACGAAAACAGCCGATGACACAAAGTCATCGGCTGTTTTTTGCGCTTTTGTTGTAACAGCATAGGCTCCCTCCGGGAGGGAGCTCCCGCGATAGCGGGTGAGGGAGAATGCGTAACAACCGTACTGTACAACCGTGAAATTGCGCAGGCTCCTTCCACCAACGCTCCGCGTCGGTCCCCCTTCCTCCCGGAGGAAGGCTTTTTACCTCTGCTCAAGAGAATCTTTAACAATTTCATCAATGTATTCGCACACACCGCGGAAATTTGTGTTGATTTGTCGGTTGGTGAATCGTATCACCTTCAAATCGTAACCCTCCAACCGTTCCGTTCGAAACTCGTCCTTGCGCTGTCCCTCGTCACTATAATGTTGGGAACCGTCAATTTCGATCACCAATTTTGCCCTGTGGCAATAAAAATCGGCTATAAAATTGTCGATTGCCTTTTGTCGCTGGAATCGAATTTCGTATTTCGACAAAAAATCATACCACAAGTGATTCTCTTGCGGCGTTGCGTTTTTTCGCAATCGTTTTGCAAGGGGAATGTTTTTTCCGTTATAATCCAGCGACATCGTTACAGTTCCTCATTCTCTTTGAGTGCGTGGTAGCACAGGCGGCGCAGGTCGTCCATCGTGCTGATGGAACCCGCTTCGCCGCGCAGGATGGCGGCGCCGCGAAATCCCCGCAGATACCACGACGCGTGCTTGCGCGCTTCCAGCAGGGCACTGCGTTCGCCTTTGAGTTCGACAGCGAGTGCCACCTGACGGCACAACACTTCCAAACGGTGGGCAAGCGGCGGTTCGGGAAGTAACGTCCCCTCGTTCAAATAGGCTTCGATTTGGGAAAACAACCACGGTGCGCCCAGCGCGCCGCGCCCCACCATCACGAGGTCACACCCCGTGTGTTCGTACAGACGGGCGGCATCCTCGGCAGTCGTCACGTCGCCGTTGCCGATGACCGGCACCGACACCGCGCGTTTGACCTCACGGATGATGTCCCAATCGACGGGCGGGGCATACATTTGGTCGCGGGTACGACCGTGCACCGTGATGGCGGCGGCACCGCCGCTTTCGCACGCGAGCGCCACTTCCACCGCGTTCACTTCGTCTTTCGCGTACCCTTTGCGGATCTTCACCGTCACGGGCACGTCCACCGCGCCGCACACCGCCTTGACGATACGGTGGCACAGTTCGGGTTCGCGCATCAGCGAACTGCCGCAGTGGTTGCCCGCAATTTTGGGGGCGGGACACCCCATGTTGATGTCCAACCAATCGGGTTGTTGCTTCATCGCAAGCAGGGCGGCGTTGGCCATGGTATCAGGGTCGTCTCCAAACAGTTGAATGGCGGTGGGACGGGCGCGATCGTCGAGTTCCATCAGTTCG
Organism: Clostridia bacterium; assembly: GCA_017434985.1. Lineage (GTDB taxonomy): Bacteria > Bacillota > Clostridia > Oscillospirales > Acutalibacteraceae > RGIG3009. The sequence goes on from JAFSFY010000008.1 coordinate 56,677, forward strand.
CCGCTTTTGCGGTCACCCATCGACAAGGCTTTGGCACTCACCATTTCCGACACCGTAAACGCCGCGCCGTGGTCGGCGCAGATACGACGAAAAGCGCGGTCTGCCACACCGGCCATCGGTGCCAACGCCGCGCGTTTCGTTATGTCGATCGAACCGAGTTTCATCTTCCCACCTCGGTGGGTATTATAACGGAGATTGGCGATTCCGTCAAGTCACGTTGCTGTCGGGGTCGGCCAAAAATACAATGACGTCCCACGTGACGGGCCCCACCACCCCGTTTTGGGGAATGTCCGCCCACGCTTGTGCGGCGCGCACCGCCGCCTCGGTCTGTGCACCGTAGATGCCGTCCACCAACACGGGCGGCATAAAGTCTCGCAGTTCCGACGCGCGCTCGAGCAGCACCTGCAACGCGCGCACGTTGGCCCCCTCCTGCCCCGGCGTTAAAAACTGCCCGGGATATAGTTCGCTCGCGTCGGCGGTGGGCGGCAGGGATGCGATCACCGCGTCGTACGCACGGGTGAGCGCGTTCCACGTCTGCCGTCCCACAATGCCGTCCACGGCCAAACCTTGCTGTGCTTGAAATGCGCGCACCGCCGCCGTGGTTTCGGGACCGAAGACGCCCGTTTCCTCCACCATCGGCAACGTGTTATCAAAGGTGGCAAGTACGAGCAAATAGTGTTGCAACGTTGCCACCCCGATGCCCGTATCCCCCTCACGCAACAATTCGGCGTATACGCGCTCGACCTCTTCGGGGGTGAGCCCCTCGCTTTCGAGTTCCGCCAGCCCTTTCACCGCGTTGAAAATGGACTTGATCTTGTACCACGTGGCTTTGCCGACGATGCCGTCGGGCGTGAGGTTGAAAATACGTTGGAAGTTCTCCACCGCCTGTTCGGTGGGGATGTCAAAGATGCCGTCGTCGTTCAGCACGGGACGGATGGCAGGGTAATTTTGCCCGATGCGGTTCAGTTGCCGCTGAACGGTGCGCACGTCCTCCCCCGCCGACCCCAGCCGCAACGGCACGCCGGGATAGGTGGGGACGTTTTGCCCGATGGGAGCGTTGAACACGATGCCGATGTCGTCGCCGTAATAGTACTGCAAGATCTCGTACGGCAACAACCCTTCCTCGGCAAGCGGCACCGTTCCCCATTGGGACAGCCCGTCGCAGGTGCTGGTGGTGCCGTTGCAGTACCGCGCAAACAACGGTTGCACCGTTCCCTCGCGGATGATATAGTCGTTGTACACGTCGTCCACGATACGGGAAATGTCGTCGAATATTTCCCGCCCGTCGATGTATTTTTGATCAAACTGCGTGTCGCTTGTGATGTCAAAATCGTACCCGCGTGCGCGGTAAAACTCGGTGTAGACGCGGTTGAGCGCAAAAGAGATCTGCGCCAAAATGTTGGCACGCAGTGCCGTTTCGGGCCAGGTGGGATAAATTTCGCTGGACGCTACGTTTTTGATGTAATCCGCAAACGGCACCCGCACGTTGGGCGCGCTCGTATCGTTCGGTGCGCCGAGGTGCACGGTGATGTAATCGGGAATGCGCACGGTCGCCATCTTATTCCTCCTTTAACAATAATCGTAAGGGTTGAATGGCGGTGATACCCTCGTAAATTTCAATCGGCACGTCCACGTCGCGGTAAAGCGGATGTCGCGCCGACAGGTCGTACACTGCCGTGGTGAGCGGATCGTCGGGAACCAGCGACTCGCCTCGCGGCGCGGCGGGCAGGTCAATACCGTCGAGAATGCCGTTTTCGTCGGTGACACCCTCAAAAAACACACGGCGTCCGTCGGCAAATTCCCGTGACACCGTCACCGCCACGCCCGGGACGGGATATGTTTGATCGCCGCGGAATGCTTGCACCTTTAAGTACCCTTTATAGGGGTTTTGTTGCAAAAACTGCGCGTAGGTCAGCCCCTCGCCGTTTGGGATTTCGGGGGTGGGGCGCACCGCCGTATCCGCCGTGTCGTTTACGAACTCGTTGATACCTTCGGCAATACCCTGCGCGAACAGCTCGGGGCGTCCTGCCATCAAGTCGGCGTCGCGCTTGTTGGTGATAAACCCGAGTTCGAGAAGCACGGCGGGCATCTGCGTGCGGCGCAACACGTACAAATTCGGGCGCGGTGTCACTCCGCGGTCGGGCAGACCCGTAGTGTCGGCCAGTCCGTCCAAGATATCCTCACCGAGTTCAGCGGCTACCGACCCCAACCGATACACCAGCGCTTCCGACCCGCTTGCCGACGCGATGCTTGAGGCGTTGGCGTGCAAACTGATAAAGTAATCCGCGCCCCACGCATTGGCATCGTTCACCCGTGCGGCGAGCGACGAGGCGTTGGAAGTGCCGAGCTGCGTGTCGGCGGTGGGACGAGACAGGCGCACGTCGTACCCCTCGGCGCGCAAGATGTCCGCCAATTCGAGACCGATCGTAAACACCAGATCTTGTTCGCGATAACCGTTGCCCTCCGCCCCTGCGTTGGGGTTTTGGGGATTGTGCCCTTGGTCAATGTAAATTTTGATTGCCATTGTCACCCATCCTTTCCTTTTCAGTGTACGGGTGGGACAACGTGTGGGTGCGATTTTTATAAATTTGTAAATTTCTATGGCATTGTGGCGAAAAGTATGGTATGATAAATAGGATAAAGTGAGGTGAATGCGGTGGCAACGTTTGTGACCGACAGTGAATACGAAACCACCGCTTTGGGCGAACGGGTGGCCGCGCGCTTAACGGGCGGTACGGTGGTGGCCTTTTTCGGCGGGCTCGGCATGGGCAAGACCGCGTTTGTGCGCGGGATGGCGCGTATCCTTTCTCCCGATGCCGCGGTGTCCAGCCCCACCTTTGCGCTGGTCAACGATTACGGCGGCAATCCGCCGCTCGTTCACTTTGATATGTACCGCGTGTGCGGGTGGGAGGACCTCGACACCACCGGTTTTTTTGAGTATTTGGATGCGGGTGCGGTGCTCGCGGTGGAATGGAGCGAAAACATCGAAGCCGCTCTACCCGCCGATGCTGTGCGTGTCACGTTTGAGCGCGAGAGCGATACCCGCCGCAACATCACCATTGAGGGGGTGGAACTGTGAAACCGATCACCATACCGTATACCGTGCTGGCGGTGGAAAGTTCCGCCACCCCCGCTTCGTGCGCGCTCTTGCGCGTGGAGGAACACGGATCCACGCTGCTGTGTGAAGCGGCGGTCAACACCAAACTTACCCACAGTCAAACGCTGTTGCCGATGATTACCGATATGCTCAAAAACGCGGGGCTTGCCGTTTCGGACGTGGATGCGTTGGCCATCGCGCACGGTCCCGGGTCGTTCACGGGGGTGCGCATCGGGGTTGCCGCCGTCAAGGGGCTTTCGTTTGCCGACGATCTTCCGTGTGTCGGTGTTTCCACGTTGGAAGCGATGGCGCTGCGGTTTGACGGCGTGCCCTACACGGGGCGCATTCTCACCGCGATGGACGCGCGTTGCAACCAAATTTACACCGCGTTGTTCGCGTGCGACAACGGAGCGGTCACCCGCTTGACGCCCGACGAAGCGTTGCCGATCGCCGAGGTGGGCGAACGCCTGAAAAACGAAACCGCCCCCCTCCTCGTGATGGGCGACGGTGCCGAACTGTGTTACCGCACGTTGCACGAAATCGTGCCGACCTTATCGCTCGCCCCCGTGTCGCTTCGTTTGCAACACGCCGTGGGGGTAGCACGGGCGGCGGTTGCCGCCGTTGCCGACGGGCAAGCCGTGTCGGGCGATGCCCTGCTTCCCGTGTATCTTCGTCTGCCACAGGCCGAACGTGAGTTGCGCCTGCGTCAAAATAAAGAAGTATTATAATTTTGGAGGTCTTTGTATGAAACCGTTTATTGCCGATCATCCCCTCATTCAGCACAAGGTCACCATCCTTCGCGACGAGAGAACCTCTTCCAAGCAATTCCGCGAACTCATCAGTGAGATCACGGGCCTGATGTGTTATGAAGCCACCCGTGATCTTCCTCTGTGCGAAGTGACGGTGAAGACCCCGCTTTGCGAAACCACGTCCCACGTCATTGCGGGTCGCAAACTTGCGTTTGTGCCGATCTTGCGTGCCGGTCTCGGTATGGTGGACGGCGCGGTGGAACTCGTGCCCAACGCCCGCATCGGTCACATCGGTCTGTACCGTGACGAAACCACCCTCAAACCCGTGGAATACTACTGCAAACTCCCCGGTGACATCGGCGAACGCGACGTCATTGTGCTTGACCCGATGCTGGCTACCGGCGGCTCGGCGGTGGACGCCATTTCCCAAATCAAAGAACGCAAACCCCGCAGCATCAAATTTATGTGCATCATTGCCGCGCCCGAAGGCCTCAAAGCGTTGCAGGAAGCACATCCCGATGTGCAGATCTATTGCGCCGCGCTGGACGAAAAACTCAACGAAAACGGCTACATTATGCCCGGCCTCGGTGACGCCGGCGACCGCATTTTCGGCACGAAATAATCGCCACCGCTTGGTTGCGGGACAGGCTGCTATTCATAATGGCTGACTTTATAAAGAAAACAAATCCCCACCGATGTTTCGGTGGGGATTTGTTGTTACATAGACTCGATCAGCTCTTTGAGTTTGTGGGCGATTTGGGTGTGGCCTTTGTCGTTAAAATGCAGACCGTCGATGGTGTAGGTGTCAAAATGTTCGGGGATGTGCGGGTCGATCCCCAAGTCGCGATACAAGTCAAGCACCTTGATACCGAATTGTTTGGCGGTTTCGATGATCACGTCCACGTACGCAACAAGCGGTTTTCCTGCCACGTATTTCGCTTCGTGGGTGGAAGGGAGGGTGTCGTCGATCGCACGCAGATAGAAACTGCGGGCGGGCGTTAAAAATACGATGGGTTTATCCCCGTACGTTTCACGCAGAAAATTCATCAAAAAGTACACACCGCCGCAAAAGGTGGTGTTGGTGGTGTCCCCCGGTTCGCCAAACGGTGCGTCGCCGTGAATGTAGTCGTTCACACCACCGTAAACCACCACCATATCGGCCGTTTGATCCATATAGTAAGCGCGACCGCAAAACGAAAGATCGTATTTGGGAAGTCCGCTCGGGCGCGTTTGATGTGCCAAACGCGTGCCGCTGGCACCGTAGTTGTTGGCCGAAAACCCCAGCAGTTTGGCCAAGTAATTGTCGTAGCGGAAATTCCGGGCGTCGGTCACGCCGACGCCCTCGGTGATGCTGTCGCCCAAAAAGTTTATCGTAAAACCGGTCACGTTCATCGCCAATTTCTCCTTTGCCAATCGGTGATTTACACCTTGTTCACGTCGAACGAACGGCCGATGCATTCGCGGCCTTCTTCCAGCGAGGCAAACACGCCGTCAGCGAGCATTTGCACCATCAGGTTGCCGAGCGCGGTCGCTTCGATGGGACCCGCGTACACGTCCAAACCAGTGGCTTCGGCGGTAAGTTTGTTCAAATAACCGTCCTGACAACCGCCACCCACGATGTGCAGCCGCGTGTAGGTGCGACCGGTGATCTGTTCCATCTCGCGCACCGCTTCGCCGTAGCGTTTGGCAAGGCTCAAATACACGGTTTTGACGAGTTCGCCCACCGTTTGCGGTTGTTTACCGCCCGCTTCGGCGCACATCACCTTGACCGCCTCGATCATACTCGCGGGGGCAAGCAGGCGTTGATCGTCCACGTCAAACACGGTGTCGATGTCGGCGGCTTTCGCCATCTCGCTGAGTTCGCCGAACCCGTATTCATCTTTCAGTTCGCGTTTGATGGATTGGATGATCCACAAACCCATAATGTTTTTGAGGTAACGGAAACGGTAGTTGATACCGCCCTCGTTGGTGAAGTTGAGCAGGCGGCTTTGTTCGCTGCAATCGGGGATCATCCGTTCCACACCGAGCAGCGACCACGTGCCCGAACTGATGTACAGGAAATCGTCATCGTTCGCGGGGACGGCAGCCACGGCGGAAGCCGTGTCGTGGGTGCCGGGAAGCACCACTTTGCAAGAGAACCCGACTTCTTGTGCAATGGCGGGAGTAAAGTCGCCCACCGTATCGCCCGGCAAACCGAGTTTGCCGAACAGACGACGCGGGAATCCCAAACGATCAATAATGTCAAAATCCCAATCCTTGCTTTCGGCATTGACGAGATTGCCGGTGGTGGCGAGTGTATACTCGTTCACCGCGTTGCCGGTGAGCAGATAGTGGAAATAGTTGGGGATCATCAACATTTTGTCGGCCGCCTCGAGATGTTCGGGGTGTGCCGTTTTGATGCTCATCAACTGATAAATGGTGTTGTACAGTTGTTTTTGGATGCCCGTTTTGGCATACAATTCTTCGGCGGGGACGTACTTGTACACTTCGTCGTCCATCCCCTCGGTACGGCTGTCGCGATAGGCGACCGTGTCGCCCACCAAGTTGTCGTGTTCATCCAGCAACACGAAGTCGACACCCCACGTGTCAATGCCCATCGACACGGGAATTTTGCCGAGCGTTTTGCATTGCTTGATGCCGTTTTTGATTTCGGTGAACAGACGGACGGTATCCCAACACAGTTGCCCGTTCACATTATCCACGTTGTTTTTGAAACGATAAACTTCTTCCAGCACGATCTTGCCGTTTTCGAGATGTGCCAAGATATGACGGCCGCTGGACGCGCCGATATCCACTGCCAAATAGTAGGTCATCACCGGTTCCCCCTCCATGATTTTTAAGTATTATACCAAGTTTTTACAACAACCGCAACCCTTTCGGGTAGTGATTTTTGAGTTTTCCGCCCGACACTTTGCCGAATCCCGTCACCACCCCGTCTGCCGCCACGGCGGTATACCCGTCGGGTGATTCGACGGCGAGTTCTTCACCGTGCAAAAAGGCGGTTACGCGAGCATCGTCAAGTGACAGGTTTAAGAGGCGGCGACAATCGTCTGCGGCGGCGCTTTGGAACACCGCGTGGTGCGGTTCTGCCCGCAGGGTGCGCCCCTGACGCAGGGTGGCCACCGCCACCCCCGCCGCCACGATGGAAATACCGCGCGTTTCCGGCATCTCTTCGGGCAACAAGCGCACCGTATCACCAAACACCGACAACCGACCGCGCGGCGGATTAACAAAACAATCGGCGTACAGCGCCCGTGCGGCCGAGACCGCTTCGGGTTCCTTTGCTGATTTCACCGCAACGGCAGGACGCGCCTCGTCCCCCTCGCGCACAAACAGGGCAATGAAATGCCCTTCGCCGCCGTCGGTCGGTAATATACGGCGGCAATACTGTAGCGGCACGTTTTCGACCGATTCGCCCTCCCCAAACGGGGCAATCCGTGTAGCCGAAAAGCCGGGGCGACCGAATGTGACGCCCGTATCGACCAACGTGAAATCGGGGTGCCGTTTTAAAAACCGCACCACCGCCCATTCGTTTTCTTCAGGCGCAAAGGTGCAGGTGGACAGCACCAGCCTCCCCCCGCGCCGCACACACGCGGCGGCGTTATCCAAAATGGCCGCACTGCGTTCGGCACACGTGCGGACGTTGTCCTCGCTCCACTGCGGGATGGCCTCGGGTTCTTTGCGGAACATCCCCTCGCCCGAACACGGCACGTCACACAACACCGCGTCAAAAAAGCCGCTCAATTCCACGGGCAGGCGGGCGGTATCCCCCGCCGACACCACGGCGTTTCGGATACCGCAGCGTTCGATGTTTTGCGCCAAAATGCGCGCACGGGACGGCACGTATTCGTTGCACCAAAGCAGCCCCTCGCCCGCCAAAGCGGCGGCAATTTGGGTGGATTTGCCACCGGGGGCGGCGCAGGTATCCAACACCCGCTCACCTTTTTCGGGGCGCAGCACCGTCACCGCCGACATGGCCGACGGTTCCTGCACGTAGTACGCGCCCGCGTGGTGAAGCGGGTCACTCCCCGCGCGAAATGACGCGGTTGTCACAAACCCGTCGGGCGAAAACGGCGAGCGCGCCTCCAAAAACGGCAACCGTTCTCTCAATTGTTCGGCGGTGTATTTCAGGCGATTGGCACGCACGCCGCGCCGTATCGGCATGGTTTCCCACGCGGTGCGGACGGTGTCCCATTCGTCCCCGAGCAGAGTGCGCATTCGCCGTTCAAATTCGTTCGGTAATACCATCATTCGTCAATCGGGCTCATCGAAAAGTCGCTCAGATCGATATAGTGATCGGGCTCGCCCGCCTCTTTGCGCGCCTGCTCCGCTTTCCACTCGGCGCGCCAGCAGATCCAGTAAAACACCAGCAGTAAGATCACCAAAAACGGCGACACGTGACGGCTGACAAAGTCCCACGTGGTCATCGCTTCGTTGACGCTTTCCACTTGGAATTGATAGGAATATACGTTGTGTACCGCGCCCGCAAAAATACCGAAAAACACGCCCGACACCAGCGACAGGATGACCGCGATGCCCTTTTTCTCTTTGAGGGCACACACGAGGATCATCGCCGCGAGCAACAACACGATCGCCGCAACGGCCGGGAACAACGCCATGTCGATATTACCGCGGTTTTTGGCGTCGTTCATAGCATACAACGCGAGTGCTTGCAAGCCGAAGATCGGCACCGCCGCTACCCACATCAACGTTTTCCAGAGTTTCATCATATTACCCATTTTGGTGGCTCCTTTGGGGGATTTTTCCCCATTGTACCACAGTTTCTCTTTTTTGTATATACCTTGATTTATAAAAAATGCTTGCTTTTTTCAAAAAGCGTGGTATACTATGGGTGTATGATACGTTGACAGTAAAGGAGTGGGGCGACCCGCTCCTTTGTGTTTCGGTCAAAGTTTTACTTGGTTGGAGTGTGAGTATATGGCCAAAAACAGCCGACCCGAGGGCGGTGTGGCGGCGGTTTGCCGCGGCATTGCCGAGCCCCTTGCCGACAGTTTGGGGTTGTCGATCTGGGACGTACGGTTTGTCAAAGAGGGCGCCGATTGGTATTTACGCGTCATCATTGACAAGCCTGAAGGGGTGGATATCAACGATTGCGTGGATCTGTCCCATCTGCTCAGTCCCGCGCTTGACAAAGCCGACCCGATCGCACAGTCGTATTGCTTGGAAGTGATGTCCCCCGGCATTGAACGGGAACTCACCCGTCCCGAACATTTTGAGGCCTATGAGGGCTTGCCCGTGACGGTGCGTCTCATCCGTCCCGACGAGAACGGTGAGCGCGAGTTCGTGGGGCTTCTCATCTCGGCGGACGACGACATCACCATTCAGGACGAAGACGAAGCTTTGCACACCTTCCCCAAAAAATCCGTTTCCGCTGTCAACGCGGTGGATCTGTGGGATGACGAAGAGGATACCAACAACGACAACATAACGGAGGAATGACACGACATGAAAAACAACAACGCAGAATTCTTTGAGGCTCTGCAACTGCTGGTCAAAGAAAAGGGTATCGACGGTGACTATCTGCTGGAAAAGATCCGTGCGGCCATCGTGCTCGCGGTGAAAAAGGACTACGGCGGTGACGAAAACATTATGGTGGAGATGGATCCCGCGAGCGGCAAGTTCGCCGTGTGCATCCGCAAGACCGTGGTGGAAGAAATCGAAAACCCCGAGATGGAACTCACGCCGGATCAAGCGGTGAAATACAAGAAAGCCGCCAAAGTGGGCGACGTGATCGAGATCCCGCTGGAAACCAAACAATTCGGTCGTATTGCCGCCCAAACCGCCAAACACGTGATCCGTCAAGGCATCCGTGAAGCGGAACGCGGACAAAAACTCATCGAGTTCCAACGCCACAACCAAGAACTCGTCACCGTGCGCGTTGCCCGTGTTGATCCCGTTACCGGTGCCGCCACCGTGGAGATCGGCAAATCCGAGGCGGTGCTTCCCCGTTCCGAGCAGGTCGGTGAAGAGGTGCTCCGTGAGGGCATGCACGTCAAGGTGTTCGTGGTGGACGTCAAAGAGGGCGAAAAAGGTCCCCGCGTGTTGCTCTCCCGCACCCATCCCGGCCTCGTGAAGCGCTTGTTCGAGATGGAAGTGCCCGAAATCTTCGACGGCACGGTGGAGATCAAAGCCGTATCGCGTGAAGCGGGTTCCCGCACCAAACTCGCCGTGCTCGCACACGACGAAAACGTGGATGCCGTGGGCGCCTGCATCGGTGCCAAAGGCGCCCGTGTGGCACAAATCGTGGAGGAACTCGGCGGTGAAAAGATCGACATCATCGAGTACAGCGAAGACCCCGCCGCCTTTATTTCGGCCGCTCTCGCGCCCGCCAAAGTGGTGAACGTGGAGGTCGACCCCGACGGTGCCAAAGCTTGCCGCGCGACCGTGCCGGATTCGCAACTGTCGCTGGCTATCGGTAACAAAGGTCAAAACGCGCGCTTGGCCGCCCGTCTGACCGGTTGGAAAATTGACATTCGCCCCGAAAGCGGTTTCTACGGCGAAGACGAAGAATAATAGTAATAGTGGGTGTGTGACCAACGATGCAAACGAAACGAATTCCCCTGCGCAAATGTACCGGTTGCGGTGAAATGAAACCGAAAAAAGAACTCGTGCGCGTGGTAAAAGGGCCCGACGGCGATATTTCGCTGGACCTGACGGGCAAAAAAGCCGGCCGCGGCGCCTACGTGTGCCCCGACCCCCTCTGCTTACAAGAAGCACGCAAGGCGCGTCGGTTTGAGAAAGCCTTTTCCTGCCGCATTCCCGAACAGGTATACGTGCAAATGGAGGAGGAATTGCAAAACCAATGACGGAGAAACTCATCGGCCTTCTCGGTATGTGCCGCCGTGCGGGAAAACTCACCATGGGGTTTGACGCGGTGGCCGCCCTGTGCGGGCAAGACGGCGTGTTGCTGTTGCTGGCAAACGACGCGTCTCCCCGCACCGTGAAGGAACTGCGTTTTCGCGCCAAACACGCGCGGCTGTACCGTTTGCCCCTTTCCAAAGAGGAAGCGGCACACGCCATCGGTTCACACAAACCCGTTGCTTGCCTCGCCGTGACCGACAACGGCTTTTCTCGGGCGATATGCCCCCTTGTATTTGAATTAGAGGAGGAATCTCATTATGATGATTAAATACCGTGTCAGCGATGTGGCCAAAGACTTGGGCGTTGCCGCCAAAGAGGTCATTGAAGTGCTGGCCAAGTATATCGATACTCCCAAAAAGACCGCTACCGCGCTTGTCGAGGAAGAACTCGACATTGTGTTCGAATATTACACGCAAAAGCACCAGGTAGCCAGTTTGGAAGACTATTTTGCCAAAGCGGACAAAGCGCGTGAAGAAAAGGCCGCCAAAACGAAGGCCGAAGCCGCGCCCGCGCCTGCCGAAGCGAAAAAGGACGCGCCCGTTGCCGACAGCCCCGTTCCCGCCAAAAAAGCGGAAGCGGCGCCCAAAAAGGAAAAGCAACCCGCGCCTGCCCGCGCCCCCATCGAGCGCCGTACGGTGGATACCCGCACCCCGCAAATGAACGTCGGCAACAAGTACGACGAGAAGTTTGACGTGATGGCGCAGACCTCCAACCGCGTACGCGGCGACGGCGGTGCTATCAAGAAACAAAAGATCAACCAAAAATCGCAACAATATAAAAAACCGCAACGCCGTCACGAGACCGAGGCGGAGCGCCTGAAACGCATTCAACTTGAGCGTCAGAAGAAGCAAATGACCATCACGGTGGGCGAGACCATCACGGTGGCCGAGCTTGCCTCCCGCCTGAAAGCCACGGTGGCGGAAGTCATCAAAAAGCTGATGATGATGGGCTTTATGGCTACTGCGAACGAGGAGATCGACTTTGACACCGCGTACCTCGTGTCGGAAGAATTCCACGCCAAAGTGGAACGCGAAGTGGTGGTGACCATTGAGGAACGCATCATCGACGATACCGAAGATACCGACGAAAATCTGCAACCCCGCGACCCGATCGTGGTGGTGATGGGTCACGTTGACCACGGTAAGACCTCCATTTTGGACGCCATCCGCAAGACCAGTGTTACCACCGGTGAAGCGGGCGGTATTACCCAACACATCGGTGCGTATCGCGCTACCGTGAACGGGCAATCCATCACCTTCCTCGACACCCCCGGTCACGCGGCGTTTACCGCCATGCGCGCCCGCGGTGCGATGGTGACCGACATTGCCATTTTGGTGGTGGCGGCGGACGACGGCATTATGCCGCAGACCATTGAAGCCATCAACCACGCGAAAGCCGCCGGTGTCTCCATCATCGTGGCGATCAACAAAATGGATAAACCCACCGCGAACCCCGACCGCATTATGCAACAACTCACCGAGCACGAACTCGTGCCCGAAGAGTGGGGCGGCGACGTGATCTGTGTGCCGGTTTCGGCGCACACGGGCCAAGGGTTGGATCAACTGCTTGATTCGGTGTTGCTCGTAGCGGAAATGCAAGAACTGAAAGCCAACCCCGACCGCGCCGCCAAAGGTTCGGTCATCGAAGCGCGTCTTGACAAAGGCCGCGGCCCGATCGCGACGCTTCTCGTGCAAAAAGGCACCCTCAAAGCGGGCGACGTGGTGGTGGCCGGCACGGCGGTTGGCCGTGTGCGTGCGATGACCGACGACAAAGGCCGCAAGGTCACCGAAGCGGGTCCGTCTGTCCCTGTTGAAATTATGGGTCTTTCGGAAGTGCCCACCGCGGGTGACGAGTTTAACGCCGTGTCCGACGAACGTCTGGCGCGTGAACTCGTGGAACAACGCAAACAAGAAGCCAAAGAAGAAGTGTTCAAACAATATCAAAAGGTCACGCTTGACAACCTGTTTGATCAAATGCAAGACCACGAGATGAAAGAACTGTCGGTCATCGTGAAAGCCGACGTGCAAGGTTCGGTGGAAGCACTCAAACAATCCATCGAAAAACTCTCCAACGACGAAGTGCGCGTGCGCGTCATTCACGGCGCGGTGGGTGCTGTCAGTGAAAGCGACGTGATGCTCGCCCAAGCCTCCAAAGCCATCATCGTGGGCTTTAACGTGCGTCCCGACCCGTTGGCACAAGCCGCGGCCGAAACCGCCGAAGTGGATATGCGTATGTACCGCATCATCTACGACTGCCTCGACGAGATCGAATCCGCCATGAAGGGTATGCTCGCTCCCAAAACGCGTGAAGTGTTGCACGGCCGCGCCGAAGTGCGCCAAGTGTACCGCATCACGGGTGTGGGTCTGGTTGCCGGTTGCTACGTGTTGGACGGCAAGGTGTACCGCAATGACCTGCTCCGCATCGTGCGTGACGGCATCATCATCGGCGACGACAAGATGATCTCGCTCAAGCGTTTCAAGGACGACCAACGCGAAGTGGCGCAAGGCTACGAATGCGGTATCGGTCTGGAGAAGTTTACCGACATTCAAGAGGGCGACATCTACGAGACCTATATCATTGAAGAATACCGCGACTGAAAGGAGTAATGCTCGATGGCCGGTTACCGTATGGACCGCACCGGCGAGGACATTATGCGCGAATTGACTGCCATTTTGCGCACCGTCAAGGATCCTCGCGTGACGGCGGGACTCATCAGCATCGTGCGTGTCGACGTGACCCGTGACCTTTCGTACGCCACGGTATACGTCAGCGCGATGGACGGCTTGGATGCCGCCAAATCCGCGGTGAAAGGGCTCACCTCTGCCGCCGGATATATGCGCCGTGAACTCGGCAATGCTCTCAAACTGCGCCACGTGCCCGAACTGCATTTTGTGGCGGACGACTCCATTGCTTACAGCGCGCGCATTGCCAAAACGCTCAGCGAATTGGCAAAAGACGTGGAAAAGGAAGAAAACGACCATGAGTGAACGTATATCCCTTGCGGCAGCCGCCGAACAACTGCGTGCGGCTGACCGTATCGCGATACTGACGCACCAATTCCCCGACGGGGACACCCTCGGCTCGGCTTTTGCGCTTTGCCGTGCGTTACGCACGCTCGGCAAGGAAGCGCGCGTGCTGTGCAGTGACCCGTTGCCGGAAAAATACGACTATATGTGGGAAGCCCTTGCGGTGCAAGACTTCGCCCCCGATTTCGCGTGTGCCGTGGACGTGGCGGATGCCAAATTGCTCGGTGAAAACCTCGCGTCGTTTGCCGACAAGGTGGCACTGTGCATCGACCACCACGCGACCCATCGTGAATATGCCGAACGCTTGCTGTTAAACGCCGACTATGCCGCCACCGCCATGATCATGGTGGAATTGCTGGACGAACTCGGCGTGGCGATCGACACCCCGATGGCGGATTGCCTGTTTACGGGTATCGCCACCGACACGGGTTGTTTTAAATACAGCAACGTCACCCCCCTCACCCACCGTATGGCGGCACGGCTGATGGAATGCGGCGCCCACGCCGAAGCCATCAATCGCGCGATGTTTGACATCAAGTCGCGGGCGCGCCTGGCGCTCGAACAAATGGCGCTGAGTGCCATCACCTACTACTACCGTGAACGCGTGGCGGTGATGCTCATCACCGAAGAAATGATGAAACAAAGCGGCGCCGCCGAAGACGATATGGAAGGCTTGTCCCCTCTGCCCCGCCAGATCGAGGGCGTGTGGGTCGGCTTTACCTTGCGCCAAAAAAGCGACGGCAATTACAAAGTGAGTGCCCGCACCGGTAACCACGCCGATGCGTCGGTCATTTGCGGTCTGCTCGGCGGCGGCGGCCACGCCCGTGCCGCCGGTTGCACCCTGTCGGGGTCGGTGGACGAAATTGTGGATTGTCTGCTTGACGCGACCGCCCGTGCCGTTCCGCGTATTACGGAGTAACGTATGGACGGGATCTTATGTTTTGACAAACCGCAGGAGATGACCTCGTTTGCCGCGTGTGCGCTGCTCAGGCGCCTACTCGGTGAAAAACGGGTCGGCCACGCGGGCACGCTTGACCCGATGGCCACGGGGGTGTTGCCGCTGTTTTTCGGCAAAGCCACCCGCGCGATCCCGTTGCTCCCCTGCCACGACAAAACCTACGTGGCAACCCTGCAATTCGGCAAACAAAGCGACACGCTGGACGTGTGGGGCGCCGTGCAAGAAACGGGGCGCCCGATGCCGACTCGCGCCGCCGTGGATGAAGCGTTGTGCGCGTTTCGCGGCGACATTTGGCAAATACCGCCGATGACCTCGGCACTGAAAAAAGACGGCGTGCGGCTGTACGAACTCGCCCGCAAAGGCGTGGAAGTGGAGCGCGAAGTGCGTCCCGTGACGGTGTACGACCTGACGGTGCTCGCCTATGACGAAACCGTCGGCACCCTCACTTTTTCGTGTTCCTGCTCGGCGGGGACTTACATTCGCTCGATCTGTGACGACTTGGGGCGTGCACTCGGCTGCGGCGCGGTGATGACCGCGCTTCGCCGCACGATGGCGGCGGGATACCCGATCGACGCGTGCCTCACCCCCGACGATTGCCGTCGGTTGACCGAAGAAGGCACCCTGTCGGCACACCTGCTTTCGACCGACAGTGCGTTTTCCTCATATGAACGCGTCACCGTTTCGGCGGCACAAGCCACCCGTTTTTCAAACGGCGGGGCCTTGTTTTTGCAACGGTTGACCGCCCCCGTGACCGATACCGTGCGCGTGTATGCGCCGGACGGACGGTTTTTGGGGTTGGGCGCACCGCAAGACGACGAGTTGCGCGTGTTACGCTTATTTTGATTCGCTAAAAGGAGGTTTTTCCGATGAGTGAACAAGAAAATTTAATTCCTGAAGTGACCAACGAACCGACGAAATCGGAGCAACAACCGAAAAAGCGCGGTCGCATTCGTTATGCGGCACCGCTCGGGTTTTTGGTGCTTCTTTTTGCCTGCATCGGCGCGATTACCGTGATCAGCGGCGGCGTGCGGTTGATTGCCAAATGGACGGACGACACGCCGCTTCGCGAGGAACTGTACGATTTTTTGAATCCCGTGATGCAATTTTGCCCTCCCACCTTTGAAAATGCGTCGGAGGGTGAGCAGGATGCGTTGGTGCTCGCGTCGGTGTACCGTGTGACCGAGGCCGAACGCATTCGTCAGCTGCGGGAAAAGGACGATACCTGCATTTATCCGCTGGATGAAACGGGTTGGCGTTTGCAGATCCCGCAAGAGGTGATCGAACAGTCGTTTGCCTATCTGTTCGGTGAACAAAAAATCACCCACAAAACGGTGGGCGAAATCGAATACGACACAAATGCACAAAGTTACCACGTGCCGCTGTCCATCAACACGTCGGGATACACCCCCGTTATCGGGTCGGTGAAAAAACGCGGCGATACCTATGCGGTGCGTGTGGCGTACGTAGCATCCGACGACGTGGAAGTGGACGAAAAAGGCAAAACCATTCCGCCCACCTTTGCCATGGGTAAGTACACCCAACTCTACACCGTCACCCGCGGGGAAAACGGGGCACTCACCCTCGTTTCCGTTGCGGCCGACAGTGAACGAGGACTGAAAAACAACGACAAATCTTAACTTTTTATAAACGTTGCGTGAAATTGTTGAAAAGTGAATGACAGACGCGGTACAATATCCGTGTGAATTCCAAAAAGAAAGTGTGAACGTGTATGTTCTTTTACGAGGGACAATCGTGTCCCGTTTGCGGCAAGTTTTTTGCCGAGACGGACGATATCGTTTCCTGCCCCGTGTGCGGCGCGCCGCATCATCGGGACTGTTGGCGCGAAGAAGGACATTGTCACTTTGAAGCCGATCACGGTACCGAACGCCAATGGCCGGCAGGCCACGAACCGAAAAAAGCGGAAGAGCCCGCCGCACCCTATCGTCAATGCCCCAACTGCGGCAAACAAAACCCCGAATTTGCGGAGTTTTGTGCCCATTGCGGCCGTGATCTCGGTGCCTCCGAGTGGCACAGCGATATTCCCAAACCGCCCGTGAATCAGTATACCCCGCCGTTTCAACATCACTATGCCCCTCCGACGATGTACGACCCGCTGGGCGGCATTCCGCGCGGCGAGACCATTGACGGCGTGGCGGTGGAAACACTGGCCGAAGTGATCGGCCCCAACGCGGGATATTACCTACCGCGGTTTTATCAGATGAGCCGCAGCGGCAAAAAGGTTTCATGGAACCTGTCGGCGTTCCTCTTTACTTCCAAATGGTTGCTGTACCGTAAAAATCTGCTGATCGGCTGGCTCATCTTTGCGTTTGAGTTTGTTCTCACCTGCTTCTCGCTGTACGCCGATACGCAGTTATCCAAACTCGGCTCTGCCGCCTTTTTGGCCTCGCCGAACGGGCGACTCTTGTACGCCATGATGTTGGTCGTGTCGGTGGCATCGGTAGCGCTGTGCGTGCTGCTCGGGATGTTCGGTAACTGGTTGTATATGCAACAAGCGCTCAAAAAAGCACGCAAGTTGAAAGAACAACCCGACCTGCAATATAACCAAAACTTTTTGAACACCGGCGGTGTGTCGCCGGCGATGGCCATTTTACCGTTTATCATCACGGTATTTTTGCAATACTTGATGATGTTTATCTTAGGGGGACCGTTATGAAATCTGTTCGTAAGGCTGTAATTCCTGCCGCCGGTCTGGGCACCCGTGTGTTGCCGGCCTCCAAAGCCATGCCCAAAGAGATGCTCCCCATCGTGGACAAACCGGCCATTCAATATATCGTGGAAGAAGCCGTTGCCGCCGGCATTACCGATATTCTCATCATCACCAACCGCGGCAAAGGCATCATTGAAGATCATTTTGACCACAACATTGAACTTGAACAACGCTTGGCGGCCGCCGGTCGTGACCAAGTGCTTGCCGATCTGCAACGCGTCAATTCGATGGCAAACATCACCTTTATCCGTCAAAAGGAAACCAAAGGTCTCGGCCACGCGGTGGCGTGCGCCCGCTCCTTTGTGGGTGACGAGCCGTTTGCCGTGCTGTACGGCGACGACGTCATCATCGGTGACGACCCCGCTTGCGGTCAACTCTGCCGCGCGTGGGAAGAATACGGTCACGGCGTGGTGGGCATCAAGGAAGTGACCCGCGAACAAATTCAAAAGTATTGTTCGCTCGCGGTGTCACCGCTTCGCGATAACCTGTACCACGTGACCGATATGATCGAAAAGCCCTCTCCTGACCGCATTCTGTCGCTGTTTTCCATTCTCGGGCGTTGCGTGTTGCCGCCGTCCATCTTTGATATTTTGGATCAAACTCCTCCCGGTGCGGGCGGCGAGATCCAACTCACCGACGCGATGTGTGTCCTCGCCCAAAGCGAGGGGATGACCGGTGTGGATTTCACCGGCACGCGATACGATATGGGCAACAAACTCGGTATTTTGCAAGCCACCTGCGAAGTGGCGCTCAAGCACCCCGAAGTGGGCACCGATTTCGCCGCATATTTGAAAGAACTCGTCAAAACCTTATAAACGCAAACCGGCCGATGGGGCGTTGCCCCATCGGCCGGTTTTTATTCTGCATACAATTCGTCCAGTTCCCACCGCAACGGGTTTTCTTGGATATAGCGAAGATGGTTTTCGTAATCTTCGTCGTTGCGGATGATATGATCGTAAAACCCACGTTGCCAAATGTTTTTGCCGTATTTTTTGTTGCAAAATCGTTTAAAGGTCGATACGAACTGCGGCACCGTAGCATGTTGTTTTGTAGGGGTCGACGTCCCCGACGACCCCGTTGGCAACACGCGCAACAATAGGTGCACGTGATTGGGCATAATCACATAATCATCTACGTGTATGTGTTCATAAAATGCGTTTAATTGCCCCATAATCTCATCCGCAATTTCTCCGTATTTCATCAACACAGTTTGAGGGGCGTCGAGGACGTCGCCCCCTACAACGGTGGACAGCATCGGTCGGCGGTGTTCCGTACAAATCGTGATAAAATACGCGCCCGCGCTACTATACGAATATTGCTTTAATCGTGTGGCTTTGCGTTCTTGCGGTTGATTCTCCACCGTTACTCCCCCTTCTCCGCCGCTTGCATGGCTTCGCGCAGGACGTCGAGGGAAGAAAGCCCCGCTTTGCCTTTGACCGCCAGATACGGTTTGCTGCCCGCACTGATCATCACGCGGCCGGGAAGTGCCGCCGACAGGCGCGAGCCGAGGTCGAGGTCGAGGGTGCGTTGGTATAACAGCAGCGTCTCGCCGCTTTGCTTGACTTCGTAAATGCCGTGATTGGCCGCCATATTCCGTAGCAGCGCCACGTCGATGAGCCCTTGCACCGCGGCGGGCGGTTCACCGAAACGGTCGATGAGTTCGTCGTACACGTCGAAGGAATCTTCCTCGGTGCGAATATCCGCAATGCGGCGGTACACGTCCAGCCGTTGCGAATTGGCCGCAATGTAACTTTCGGGAATGTGTGCCGAGACGGGCAGGTCGATTAGGCATTCCGCTTCCCGCGGGCGGGGGGCACCTTTCGCCTCCCCCACCGCGTCGGCAAGCAAGCGCAGATACAAGTCATACCCAACCGCTTCCATATGCCCGTGCTGTTGCGCGCCGAGCAGATTGCCCGCGCCGCGAATCTCCATATCGCGCATGGCAATCTTGAAACCCGCGCCAAACTCGGTGAACTCACGGATGGCTTCCAGTCGTTTGGCGGCCACGTCGGTGAGCACCTTACCGCGCACAAAGGTGAGATACGCAAACGCGCGACGGGACGACCGCCCCACGCGCCCGCGCAACTGATGCAGTTGCGACAACCCGAATCGGTCGGCGTTTTCAATGATGAGGGTGTTGACGTTGGGCACGTCCACGCCCGTTTCGATGATGGTGGTACACACCAGCACGTCCACTTCGTGGTCGATGACCTGGCGCCAAATTTCCGCCATTTCGTCTTCACTCATTTTGCCGTGGGCAAAGGCGATGCGTGCTTCGGGGATGCGCATCTGCAACCCTGCCGCCACCCGTTCGATGGTTTCGACGCGATTGTGGATGTAATACACCTGTCCGCCGCGCCGCATCTCACGGCGAATGGCGTCCGCAATCAGACCGTTGTCGTGTTCCAGCACGTAGGTCTGCACGGGACGACGGTCTTGCGGCGCTTCTTCGATGATGGACATATCGCGGATACCGCTCATCGCCATATTCAGCGTGCGCGGAATGGGGGTTGCCGACAAGGTCAGCACGTCCACGTTGGGGGCGAGTTCCTTGATCCGCTCCTTTTGCGCCACACCGAAGCGTTGCTCCTCGTCCACGATAAAAAGTCCGAGATCGCGGAAGTGAATATCCTTCGATAGCATCCGATGGGTGCCGACCAAAATGTCAATGCGCCCGTCCGCCATATCCTTGATGATCTTTTCTTGTTGTTTGGGGGTGCGGAAACGCGAGAGCATTTCCACCGTAACGGGAAATCCCTCAAACCGTTTCACGATGGTGTTGTAATGTTGGAACGCCAAAATGGTGGTGGGCACCAGCAGGACGCACTGTTTGCTTTGTGACACGCACTTAAACGCGGCGCGCAGCGCCACCTCCGTTTTGCCGAACCCCACGTCGCCGCACAGCAAGCGATCCATCGGCACGGCGCGTTCCATATCCGACTTGATCTCGTCGATGCACCGCAGTTGGTCTTCGGTTTCTTCGTGTTCAAAATGGCGCTCGAAATCGTACTGCCATTCCCCGTCGGGGTCAAACGCAAAGCCGGGGCTCGCCATACGCGACGAATACAGTTGTATCAACTCTTTCGCAATGTCCTTGACCGCCGAGCGCACCCGCGTTTTGGTTTTTTGCCATTCCTGACCGCCCAGGCGGTGCAGTTTCACTTTCACATCGTCCTTGGTGCCGATGTATTTGGACACGAGGTCAAGTTGCGTGACGGGGACGTACAGCGTGTCCCCTTTGTCGTATTGCAGTTGCAGATAGTCTTTGACCACGCCCTGCACGTCGAGTTGACGAATGCCGTTGTACAACCCGATGCCGTGCGCGGCGTGTACCACGTAGTCGCCGGGGGTGAGTTCCGACAAACTGTGAATTTCACTGCCCGCTTGTTTGTTCAAACGGCGTTTGTGACGGCGCACCGCCACGCGGCCGTGGGTGATAAACACGGTGTCACATTCGGGAAACTCCGCACCCGCCGACACACCGCCGACCATCACCAGCACCTGTCCTTTGATCGGTTTTTCGGGGGCGGGCGCATACAAGGCGGGGATGCCTTGCTTTTGCAGATCTTCGGCAAGCACCTGTGCGTTTTTTTCTTCACGACCCGCAAGCACCACGCACGCCATACGGCGGGAAAGCGCGTCTTTGAGGTCTTCGCACAACAGTTCCACACTGCCCGACCACACGGGCAACTGACGGCAGGACACCGCGTACATCGACGTCGGTTCCAACCCGACGGTGGAACGCGCAAAGGTTTCCATCATCACCGACGGGCGGCGGGTGAGACTCCTCACAAATCCGTCAAAATCCTCACCGTAACGGCACAGTTCTTTGCAAAGTTGCCCGCCTTCGAGCAACCCCTTGATATCCTCCTGCAACTACCATTCGGTGGCACGCAGGCGTTCTTTCACTTTCGCCGCCTCCGACACGAACACGAGTGCCTCCGGCGCGTAGTCAAGCACCGTGGCGGGGTCGGGGTAGATGAGCGGCAGATATTTGTCCACCGACGACGGGCGCGCCCCGCCACGCAGGCGGTCAACGTCACGAAGCAATTCTTCTCTGACGGCATCGGCGCGTTTGCCGGTCAGTGACTTGGCCAACTGCTCAATATCGGCGGCCAACCCTTCGGCCGAATCGTACATAATTTCACACGCGGGCGGAATGGCCACCTGTTTGAGCGATTCGGTGCGGCGTTGGGAAAGAACGTCAAAATACGACACGGTGTCCACCGCGTCGCCCCACAGTTCGATACGCAAGGGGGCGGCATTTTGCGCGGCATAGACGTCCACGATGCCGCCGCGCATCGCAAATTGACCGGGACCTTCGATCTGGTCACACCGCTCATACCCCGCGGACACCAAAAAGGCACCCAACGTGGCAAGCGGCAAGGTGTCCCCTTCTTTGACCGACAAGGTGCGCGAAAGCAACGTTTGCGGCGGCAAGGTGTATCCCACAAGCGCGTCGGGACACGCCACCACCGCTTGGAAGTTGCCCTCAGCCATACGGGTGAGCACGGCAAGCCGCATTTGCTCGTATTCGCGAGAGGTGGATTCGGTCTTGCGCAGCGACAGTTCGCGCGCCGGCAAAAAGAGTGCCTCCATCCCGATGGCGGTAAGGTCTTCACACACACGGGTGGCTTCCGCTTCGTCGGACACGACAAACAACGCCTTGCGCGACAGTTTGGCGCATAAGGCGTTGGCAAGCAACACTTTGTGAATGTGACCGACCCCCGTGAACATCACGGGGCCGCATCCCCGCCTGAGATCGGCGGCGGCAGAGGCCACCGACGGCAAGGAGGAAAGAGCCGATTCGTAAATTGACATAGATTACCTCGAAAAGCGATTCATCGCTTCATCCATACGATCGTCCACGATCATCGCGGCGGCGCCCACCGCGTTCTTGACGGCGGCAAGAAGAGAGACCGATTCGTCTTTCGTGAATTTGGAGAGCACCCACGCGGCGAGATCGTAATCGGGGTGCGGTTTTTGGCCGACACCCACCTTGATGCGGGGAAAGTTTTCACTGCCGCACAGCGTGATGATGCTGCGCAGACCGCGTTGACCCCCGTCACTGCCTTTGCGGCGCAAACGAATGGTGCCGACAGGCAAGGAAATATCGTCACACACCACCAGCACTTTTTCAGGCGGCAGTTTGTAAAACGCGGCGGCTTCCCGCACCGCTTCACCGCTGTTGTTCATAAAGGTTTGCGGCATCAACAGCAACACTTTTTTGCCGCCGATGACCGTTTGACCGCACAACGACTTAAACTTCACGCGGTCAACCTTAACGCCGTATTCGGCGGCAAGCGCTTCCACCACCGCAAATCCCGCGTTGTGGCGCGTGCCTTCGTATTTTTTGCCGGGGTTACCGAGCCCCACGATGATGGCATCCACCGCACCGAGAGGCGCGGGCTTTCGAAACAACATAGCGATCCCTCGTTTCTTATCTCCTTTCTATTATCGCAAAAAATCCACCTCTTTGCAAGGGGGAACTTGCTTTTTTACCATCCACGCGTTACAATACTACTGAGAAAGGGGTGGGCGTATGCGTTTTGCCACCATCGGCACCAGCCTCATTGCTGAACAATTTGTGGCGGGAGCCAAACTTTCGGGCGTGTGGGAACACGCGGCGGTGTACTCCCGAACCCGCGAAACGGGGCTTGCCTTTTGCGAAAAAACGGGATGTACGGGCGCGGTGTACACCTCGCTTGACGAGTTGGCGGCCGCAGATATCGACGCGGTGTACGTCGCGTCCCCCAACGTGTGCCATTATGAACAAAGCAAATTCCTGCTTGCCCACGGCAAACACGTGTTGTGCGAAAAGCCCATCACCGTGACCGCCGCGCAGTATCGCGAATTGAGGACTTTGGCCGCGCAAAACGGTCTTGTCTATATGGAAGCGATTATGTCTCGCCACACACAAAATCGCCGCACCTTGCACGACGCGGTGGCGCGTATCGGCAATATCAGCACCGCGCGGCTGGATTTTTGTCAACTCTCCTCCCGCTACGCGGCCTACCGTCGCGGGGAAAACCCCAACATTTTTAACCCCGCGTTGTGCGGCGGGGCACTGAAAGACCTCGGCATTTATTGCGTGTGGGCGGCGGTGGACCTGTTCGGCAGACCCGAACGCATCACCGCCACCGCCTCCTTTGGCGAGAACGGCATTGACCTTGCGGGATGCGCCGTGTTTACCTATCCCGCCTTTTCGGCGGTGCTCACCTACGCCAAAAACGGGCAATCCCGTATCGGCAGTGAAATTGTCGGCGACAACGGCACGGTGAATATGCGCCTTATTTCGATGTACGCCGACATCACCGAGCACGCGGTAAACGGCGAAACGGTGTTTCACCCCTCTGCCGATAAGGTGACCGTCATGAGCGAAGAAGCAAAACACTTTGCCGACTGTATTCAAACCCCCAATACCGCAGAATATACCGTTTTGTGTGACCAGACCCAAACGGTGCTCGACTGTATGGATGCCATCGCCCGCGCAGCGGGGATTACCGATTAAAGGACGTGACACGTATGAAGATTATCGAATTGCTAAAAAAGGGGACTCCCTCACTATCGTTTGAGGTGTTTCCGCCCAAAACCGAAACCGCGTTTGACAACGTGAAAGCCGCCACCGAGGAGATTGCCAAACTGCACCCCTCGTTTATGAGTGTGACTTACGGTGCGGGCGGTGGGACCAGCCGTTACACGTTGGATATTGCCCGCAACATCAAGGAAACCTACGGTGTGCCCACGCTCGCGCACCTGACCTGCGTTTCTTCCACCAAAGAGACGGTGGCCGACCGCATTGCGGATATCCGCGCGGCGGGGATTCAAAACGTGCTCGCCCTGCGCGGGGATATTCCCGAAGAACTCAAAAACGCCGACCGCAGCGCGTGGCCGTATCGCTACGCCCTCGACTTGGTGCGCGAACTGAAAGCGGCCAACCCCGATTTGTGTGTTGGCGGTGCATGCTATCCGGAAGTGCACCCCGAAAGCGCGGGCCAAGCCGACGACATCAAACACCTGAAAGAAAAGGTGGACGCGGGTTGCGATTTCCTCACGACGCAGATGTTTTTCGACAACAATTTGCTGTATAATTTCCTGTATAAAATCCGCGAGGCGGGGATCACCGTGCCGATCATTCCCGGCATTATGCCCATCACCAACGCGAGCCACTTGGAACGCTCGCTGTTGCTTTCGGGTTCGTTCGTCCCGCAACGGTTTAAGAGTTTGGTGGACAAGTTCGGCAGTAATCCCGCCGCGATGAAGCAAGCGGGCATCGCCTACGCCACCGACCAGATCATCGACCTGTATGCCAACGGCATCACCAACGTACACGTGTATTCGATGAACAAGCCCGACATCGCCGCCGCCATTCAGCAAAACGTGTCGGCCATTTTGGGGAAATGAGCATGACCGTACTCAACAAGACTTACTCGTTGCCGCCGATCGACACCCGTGCCGTGTGGCGGTATGCCGCCGCCCGAACCGAAACGGAGGAAACGGCGGCACTGCTAAACGCGTGTTTGGACGAACTCGGCGATACCCTCTCCCCTTCGGTTTGCTATGCCGTGCTGCCGCTTCGTATCGACGGCGCGCGGTGCGATTTTGGCGCGTTTACGGTGTCCTCTTCCTCCCTTGCCGCCCACCTGAACGGGTGCGAGCGCGCGGTGGTGTTTGCCGCCACCGTGGGGGTGGCAATCGACCGCTTGATTACGCGGTATGCGGCGTTGTCCCCCGCCAAAGCGTTGCTGTTTCAGGCCATCGGTGCCGAGCGTATTGAGGCACTTTGCGACGCGTTTTGCCTGGATGTGGCAGGGCACAAAACGCGGTTTAGCCCCGGTTACGGCGACCTGCCGTTGACGGCACAACGCAACATTTTCGCTGTGTTACAATGCGAAAAACGCATTGGTTTAACGCTCAACGATTCCCTGCTGATGTCCCCCTCCAAATCGGTGACCGCCTTTGTCGGTCTGTAAAGAGGTGTTGTTATGACCTTTCGCGACTTTTTACAATCCCATATCGTGCGGTTGGACGGCGGTATGGGTACACTGCTTCAACAACGCGATCTGCAACCGGGTGAACACCCCGAGCGATGGAACGTGACCCATCCCGACGTGATCGTGGATATTCACAAAGCGTATTACGATGCGGGCAGTCACGTGGTGTGCACCAACACGTTTGGCGCCAATCTGCTCAAATTTGACGAAGAGGAATTGGAACGCCTTGTCAAAGCCGCCGTGAATAACGCGAGTACGGCCCGCGCGCAGAGCACCGCGCCGCAGAAAAAGTTTATCGCCCTCGACATCGGTCCGTCGGGCAAGTTGCTCAAACCGCTCGGCGACCTTGATTTTGAAGAGGCGGTACGCGTGTTTGCCCACACGGTGCGGCTTGGCGTGAAGTACGGTGCCGACCTCATCCTCATCGAAACGATGAACGACTCTTATGAGACCAAAGCCGCCCTGCTGGCCGCCAAAGAAAACAGCGACCTGCCCGTGCTGGTCTCCAACGCGTACGGCGAGGACGGCACCCTGATGACGGGTGCCACCCCCGAAGCCATGGTGGCGCTCATCGAGGGTATGGGGGCGGACGCGCTCGGTGCCAACTGTTCGCTCGGCCCGCGGGGGTTGCGCGGCGTGGCGGAGCAACTCGTAAAATACGCCTCGGTCCCCGTTGTTTTGAAACCCAACGCGGGGTTGCCCCGCGCGGTGGACGGGAATACGGTGTTTGACGTGACCGCCGAAGAGTTTGCCGCCGAAGTGGCCGACCTTGTTAAGCAGGGCGTGCGCGTGGTGGGCGGTTGTTGCGGGACTACCCCCGACTACATCCGCGCGTTGACCGACGCGGTGGAGCCTCTGTCCCCCGTACCGCTTACCGAAAAATGCCGCACGGTGGTGTCGTCGTACACCCACGCGGTGACGTTTGGGGAACAACCACTACTCATTGGCGAACGCATCAACCCCACCGGCAAAAAACGGTTTAAACAAGCGTTGCTGGAAAACGATATCACCTACTTGTTGTCCGAGGGTGTGAAGCAACAAGAACACGGCGTACATCTGCTGGACGTAAACGTGGGATTGCCGGATATCGACGAGCCCGCCATGCTGAAAACGGCGGTATGCGAATTGCAAGCCGTGCTGGATCTGCCGTTGCAAATTGATACCGCAAACATCGCCGCGATGGAAGCGGCGCTCCGCCGTTACAACGGCAAAGCGCTCATAAACTCCGTGAACGGCAAAGCCGACAGTATGGCCGCCGTGTTTCCGCTGGTGAAAAAATACGGCGGCGTGGTGGTGGCACTCACACTGGACGAAAACGGCATCCCCGCCACCGCCGAGGGGCGGGTGGCGATTGCCAAAAACATCATCGACACCGCCGCCACCTACGGCATCGGCAAACACGAGTTGGTGTTTGACACCTTGGCCATGACCGTCAGCGCCGACAACACCGCCGCGACCGTGACCCTTTCGGCGCTGAAAACCATCCGCGAGACACTTGGTTGCCACACGTCGCTCGGGGTGTCCAACGTGTCGTTCGGATTGCCGAACCGCGATGCGGTAAATGGCGTGTTCTTCGCGATGGCGTTGCAAAACGGTCTCTCCGCCGCCATTATGAACCCCTATTCGGCGGATATGCGCAAAACCTACTACGCGTATCGTGCGCTTGGCGGTTTGGACGAAAATTGCGCCGACTATCTGAACGCGGCCGCCACCTTTGCGACCGCCACCGCCGTCGCGACACCGACCGAGACGCAAACGCTCGACGGGACGTCCCCCCTGCAACACGCCATCGTGAAAGGGTTTGCGACCGAAGCCGCCGCCCTTACCCGCCGTATGCTGACCGATATGCCACCGCTCACCATTGTGAACGACGAGATCATCCCCGCTCTCAACACGGTGGGGTGCGGATTTGAAAACAAAACGGTGTATCTGCCGCAACTGCTGATGAGTGCCGAGGCGGCCAAACACGCGTTTGAAGAGATCAAAGCCGTGATGGCGAGTGACACTGCCGCCAAAAAAGGCCCGTTCGTGCTCGCGACCGTGCACGGCGATATTCACGATATCGGCAAAAACATCGTGAAACTGCTGCTGGAAAACTACGGGTTTGCGGTGATCGACCTCGGCAAAGACGTGCCGCCGCAAACGGTGGTGGATACCATCGTTGAACATCACGCGCCGCTTTGCGGACTCAGCGCGTTGATGACCACCACCGTCCCCGCGATGGAAGAAACGGTGCGGCTCATCAAAGAACACGCCCCGT
This sequence comes from Clostridia bacterium, assembly GCA_017434985.1. Lineage (GTDB taxonomy): Bacteria > Bacillota > Clostridia > Oscillospirales > Acutalibacteraceae > RGIG3009. The sequence goes on from JAFSFY010000008.1 coordinate 84,371, forward strand.
GGTGCCAAACCATCGTCGGCGGTGCGGTGCTCACCAAAGACTACGCCGACAAGATCGGCGCCGACCACTACGGCAAGGACGCGATGGAATGCGTACGGTATGCCGAATCGGTATGGGCAAATGCCGCAAACCGATAATCGCTACCTTCATCATAATTCCTCCTTAATTTATGGTAATTGATTCCTTTTTTAAAAAATACTAATTTTTTGTGGCATTTGTCTTGCATTCTCTCCGAAAAATACTGTATAATCGTCAAAGAGGGGTGATTGCATGTTTCGTGACGTTAGATTTGAGGACACGCTTCCCGCCGAAGAGGCAACGTATTTTTATGCCCAACATTTTGTGTTGCCGATGTTATACACTGCCGAACTGGCCGGCCCTCACAGTCATCCTCAATTTGAACTGTATTTGGAATTAACGGGCGGAACCTCCTTTTTTTACCAAAACCGTCTCTACCGGCTTTCTCGCGGTGATCTGTTGTTTCTTCCCAAAAACGAGATCCATCAATGCGTCACCTACGAAACCGCCCCGAGCGAATACATCAGCATACTCTTTGACGAAAATATGCTGGGAAAAGAGTTTGAGTTTTACTTTTCCGACCCGAAGCGCCGTTACTATTCCCCCTCCAAGACAGACCGCGAGGAAATCATCAACGTCTGTTTTTCCTTGACACAAAAACATCTGCCGAATGTGGAACGGCGCTATCTGTTTTTGCACCTGCTTCATCTGTTGAAGCGCGCTGAACGCGAACTTGTCGATCCCACCAAAAACCCGCCGAAAAATATCGCCCCTATGCTCTTGTACATCGAAAAGCATTTGCACGAACCGTTCACGGTTTCCGAAATGGCCAAAGCGTTATACATCAGTCAAAGCAGCCTCGCGCGTCAGTTTAAAGATTTCTTTCATATCACGCCGCTGGCCTACGTCAACAAACGAAAAATGCAAGTGGCTGCCAATTTGTTGCTGGACGGCGCCTCGGTGGCCGACGTCGCGTTAGCGGTTGGGTTTAACAACGTGTCGCATTTCATTCTCCTGTTCGAGCGTCACTACGGTGTTACCCCGCACCGTTACAAAATCCGTACAAAATAAAAAAGTCGACCGTTGCGAAACGTTTCGCAACGGTCGTTTTCTATTCTTACTTACAATCCCAACAATTTTGCCGCGTTGTCGTAGGCAACCTTGCGGAAGGTGGTTTCGCTGATCTTGCCCGATTCGCGCCAATGGATAAGAAGTTTATCCAAATCGACCGGCATATCGGGAGCGGTCATATCCGTACCGAAATACAAGCGGTCTTCAAACTCGCTGAGGAAACGCGGACCGTACTCGGGATCACGCGCCATGGCATTGTAGGCGGTGCAGTCGGACAGGTCACCGTGCAGGTTGGGGTAGCGACGCAACAATGTGGGCACGGTACCCTCTTCTTCGATCGGGCCGCGCGGCAAAATCAAATGTTGCATTCCCCACAGGTCCATCGGGACGGTGCGTTCGCCGGGGGTGCGCAGTTTGCCGATCTCGCTCCAAAACACGGGGCCGTGCCCAAAGATCTTGAGATCGGGATACATCAAGAGCAGATGTTCCAGCGCGGGCAAACCGGGATCGTCGTACAACCCAAAATCGTTGGACATTTGGGTCGACCCGTCATACACCACCGGCAACCCGACTTTGTTAGCGCAACGGAACAAATTTTGCACCTTGGGATCGTCGAGACGCATATTGGGCATCACTTCACCGATGCCTTTGCAGCCGAGGCTTTTATAGTGTTCAAACACTTCGTCGAGCGGCGCAAAAGGAGAGTTCCACAACGTGCGCGGATCAACGTTACAATACGGTACGAAGCGATCGGGATGTGCATCACACACTTCCAAAATATCCTCGTTGGTTTGGGGAAAATAGATTTCGGGACTGACGATGGGCAACAGTACCGCCACGTCCACCTTCATCTCATCATAGCGTTTGAGGAGTTCTTCAGGCGTACAAAACGGAACGCCCAGCGGTTTGTAACGATAGACGTGAGTGTGAATATCAATAAACATGGTAACAACCTACTTTCAATCTAAGATGGAGGTTCTGTTTACAGAATATCAGGTTTTTTTCGCGTTGTCTCTCTCATTTTCCTCAAAAAATACGGTATAATCGCCAACCTCGCCCGTCGGTGAACATAGCAAGAACACCCCCGTGAGGCACCGCTCACGGAGGTGTTACTGTTTACGAAAGCGTGGCGGCGATGACCGCTTTGATGGTATGCATACGGTTTTCGGCTTCGTCAAACACGATGGAACGGTCGCTTTCGAACACCTCGTCGGTGACCTCCATACAAGTGATGCCGAATTTTTCGTAAATGCTTTTGCCGATGCCGGTGTTCAGGTCGTGGAACGCGGGCAAGCAGTGCATAAAACGGCATTGCGGGCCGGCGATGTTCATCAGTTCGCTCGTCACGCGGTAGGGGGTGAGTTGCGTAATACGCTCTTCCCACACGCTGTCGGGCTCGCCCATCGACACCCACACGTCGGTGTAGATAACGTCGGCACCCTTGACGTCGGCCGTATCTTCGGTAAAGGTGAGGGTGGCACCCGTTTCTTTGGCCACCGCTTCGCACTGTTCAATCAGTGCTTTGTCAGGGAAATACGCTTTGGGCGCGCACGCCACAAAGTGCATCCCCATTTTGGCACAACCCACCATCAACGAGTTGCCCATATTGTAACGGGCATCTCCCATATACACCAGTTTTTTCCCCTTAAGATCACCGCAGTGTTCGCGAATGGTGAGAAAATCCGCCAAAATTTGGGTGGGATGAAATTCGTTGGTCAGACCGTTATACACCGGCACACCCGCGTATTTGGCAAGGTCTTCCACGATCTCTTGACCGAAACCCCGATACTCAATGGCATCGTACATACGACCGAGCACCCGCGCCGTGTCGGCGATGCTTTCCTTTTTGCCGATCTGCGAACCCGACGGGTCGAGATAGGTGGGGTGCATACCGAGGTCAGCGGCCGCCACCTCAAACGCACAGCGGGTGCGCGTACTGGTTTTTTCAAAAATGAGGGCGATGCTTTTCCCCTCGCACAAACGGTGCGGGACACCTGCTTTTTTCTTTGCCTTTAACTCGGCTGCCAAATCAATAAGACCCGCAATCTCATCAGGGGTCAAGTCGAGCAGCTTGAGAAAACTTTTGCCTTTTAAGTTCATATCAGTCTCTCCCACACACAGTTTTGATGACGTCAATGGCTTCGGCAAGCACGTCGGTCGGGATATTGAGGGCGGGCAACAGACGCACCTTGGTTTTGGCGGTGAGGCACAACACACCGCGTTCGCGGCATTCGTTCACCACGTCGGCGGCGGGACGCTCGGTTTCAATACCAATCATCAACCCTTTACCCGAAACACTCTTGACGCCTTTGGCGCCTTGCAGTGCGCCAAACACGAACTTGCTTTTGTTGCGCACGTCCGCCAAAAAGTCGTCGGTCAACCGCGACAACACTTCGCACGCGCCCGCACAGGCCACCGGATTGCCGCCAAAGGTGGAACCGTGGTCGCTTGCACCCAGTGTTTTGGCGGTTTTTTCGCCAAACAAGGTCGCCCCGATGGGTAAGCCGCCGCCAAGGCCTTTGGCGGTGGAGACGATGTCGGGTTGGATGCCATACTGCTCGTACGCATACAGCGTACCCGTACGGCCGTTGCCCGTTTGCACTTCATCCACAATGAGCAACGTGTCGGTTTGGTGGCAATAGTCTGCCACCGCCGTCACAAACTCATTCGTCAGCGGCAACACACCGCCTTCGCCCTGCACGCATTCGATCATCACGGCGGCGGCGTTATGCTGTTCGCACAGCGCTTTCACCGACTCAAAATCGTTGGCCACGGCGTACGCAAACCCCTCGGTGAGGGGCAAGAACTTTTCGTGGAACACGTCTTGTCCCGTGGCCGCCAAGGTGGTCACGGTGCGGCCGTGGAAACTGTTTTGCAAGGTCACCACGGTGTAACGGTCGGCGCCGTGGTTGTCGGCGGCGTATTTGCGCGCCGTTTTGATGGCACACTCGTTGGCTTCCGCCCCCGAGTTGCTGAAAAACACGTTCTTCATCCCCGTGCGCTCGCACAGCATCTTCGCCAAGCGGATACACGGTTCGGTATAATACAGGTTGGACATATGCTGCACACGGCCGAGTTGCGCGGTCACCGCCGCGACCCAACCGTCGTCCGCGATGCCGAGCGCGGTCACGCCGATGCCCGAGCCCATATCGATATAGCGTTTGCCGTCGGTACCCCACACTTCACTGCCTTTTCCGTTCATAATCTCCACGGGAAAACGGCGGTAGGTACCCGCAATATACGTACTGTCTAAGGTTTGCCACTCACTCATGATTGTCACCCACTACCATCGTACCGGCGCCTTCGTCGGTCAACAATTCCATCAAAATGGAGTGCGGAATCCGCCCGTCCATAATGATAACGTTTTTCACGCCTTCGCGCAACGCTTCAATGCAACAATCCACTTTCGGGATCATACCGCCCGAAATCACGCCTTCTTCTTTGAGCGCCTCGGCACCCGACACGGTAATTTCGGGAATGAGGGTTTCGGGATCGTCCTTGTCGCGCAAAATGCCCGCAATGTCGGTCATCATAATCAGACGTTCGGCACCCAGCGCACCCGCGATGTAGGCGGCGGCGGTGTCGCCGTTGATGTTGTAGGTGTTGCCCTCATGGTCGCTTGCCACGGTGGAAATGACGGGAATATAATTCTTCTCCAGCAGGTCGGTGATCGGTTTGGTGCGCACTTTGGTGATGCGACCGACGTAGCCGAGGCGTTCGTCTTTTACCGTCGCCTCGATGATGCCGCCATCCATCCCCGACAGACCCACCGCGTGACCGCCTTTCTTTTGCAGAAGCGTCACCAGCGATTTGTTCACCTTGCCCGCGAGTACCATCTGCACGATGTCCACCGTTTCTTTGTCGGTGACACGCAGACCGTCCACAAATTCGGGCTTTTTGCCGAGTTTGTCCATCAATTCGTTAATTTCGGGGCCGCCGCCGTGGATGAGCACCACTTTGACGCCGATGAGCCACAACAACACGATGTCTTCCATCACTTGTTGTTTGAGTTGCTCGTTGACCATCGCGTTGCCTCCGTATTTCACCACGACCACCTTGCCGGTGTACCGTTTGATGTACGGAAGCGCTTGGGTCAACACCTGTGCGCGTTGCGCGTTGGAAAAGGTTGCATCCATCTTACTCACCTCATGTGCGATAATCGCCGTTGATACGGACATAGTCATACGTCAGGTCGCAACCCCACGCCTTGGCGGCACCGTCGCCATCCCCCACGCTGACCAGAATTTCAATTTCGTTTTGGAGCAAGATCTCCTTGGCTACCTCCTCGGAGAACGGCACGCCCGCGCCGTTTTGGCACACGGTGATGGTGCCTTTGCTGCTTTTGAACGCGACGTCCACTTTACTGACATCCACGTCGGCACCGCTGTAGCCGATGGCGCACAACACGCGACCCCAGTTGGCATCCGCGCCGAACATCGCGGCTTTGAGCAGACTGGAGCACACCACGCTTTTCGCCACCGTTTTGGCGGTCGCTTCGTCTTTGGCACCCGTGACGGCGCATTCGAGCAGTTTCGTGGCACCTTCGCCGTCCGCCGCGATCATACGGCACAGTTGCACCGTGATGGTGTTGAGCGCGGTCATAAACACGGCAAAATCGTCGTTATCGGTATCGATCACGGGGTTGCCCGCCAAACCGTTGGCCAACACCGTCACCATATCGTTGGTGGAGGTGTCCCCGTCGATGCTGAGCATATTGAAGGTGGAGGCAATGTCGGTAGACAGTGCCTTTTTCAGCATTTCAGGCGCGATTGCCGCGTCGGTGGTGATGAACACGAGCATGGTCGCCATATTGGGGTGGATCATCCCGCTACCTTTGGCGATGCCGCCGAGACGGCAGGTCTTGCCGCCGAGGGTGAACTCCACCGCCACTTCCTTTTTGACGGTATCGGTGGTCATAATGCCTTCCGCCGCCAATTCACTGCCCTCATAAGACAGACCACTGACAAGCGCGGCCATCCCGTCGGCAATGGGGGCGATGTCGAGCGGTTGCCCGATCACGCCCGTCGACGCCACCACCACGTCATCCGCCGCCAACCCGAGCCGGGCGGCGACCAGCGCGCTCATTTGCTCGGCAATCTCAATGCCGTTCGCGTTGCAGGTGTTAGCGTTGCCGCTGTTGCAGATCACCGCTTGCGCGATGCCGTTTTCGAGGTGTTGTTTGGTGACGGTAAGCGGCGCACCTTTCACCAGATTGGTGGTATACACCGCCGCTGCCGAAGCGGGCACGTCGCTCACAATGAGCGACAGATCACGTTTGGTGCGGTTTTTGCGGATGCCGCAATGCACGCCGCCCGCGCGAAAACCTTGTGCGGCACACACGCCGCCGGAAATCAGTTTCATATATTTTCTCCTTATACGTTAAGCCCCGTGCCTTCGTCGACACCAAGCAACAAATTCATATTTTGAATGGCGGCGCCCGAAGCGCCTTTGCCGAGGTTGTCAAAGCGGGCGGTGAGCACCACGCGCTCATCGTTCCCCGTGACGGTGAGTTGCATATCGTCCCGCCCCGCAAACGCTGCGGCGGATAAGAAGCCGCCCTCGTCGGCGGTTTCGACAAAGTGCACCAAGCCGTTTGTATAATACGTTTTGTAACAATCGACAACGTCGGCCTTGGTGCCGTTTACGTCGCCCATAAACAACGGGATCGACACTTCCATACCGCAGTAGTACGGTGCCACGATGGGCATAAACACGGGGGCGTTGTCAATACCGCACACCGCTGCCATTTCTTTGAGGTGTTTGTGCTGCTGCGTAAGCCCGTACACGCGCGGCGCGTCCAACAACGGGTCGCGGTCGGGCGCTTCGTACTGCGCGATCATCTGTTTGCCGCCACCGGAATATCCCGTCAGCGACGTGCAGGTGAGTGCCGCGTCCTTATTCAACAATCCGCGTTCCACAAGCGGGGCGATGAGTGCCACAAATCCACTCGCGTGACAACCGGGGTTGGCAATGCGTTTCGCCGCTTTCACCGCGTCGCGCTTGCCGGTGAGTTCGGGGAACCCGTACACCCAATCGGGATTGACACGGTGGGCGGTGGAGGTGTCAATGATGGACACTGCCGAACCTTCCGCCAACGCCACCGCTTCGATAGCGGCGGCATCCGGCAAACACAAAAACGCGATGTCGGCGGTGTGGAGCATTTCCTGCCGCGCGGCGGGGTCTTTGCGTTTTTCGTCCGACAACGTGAGCAGCGTGATGTCCTCCCGCGCGCCGAGCCGCTCGTATATCCGCAGGCCGGTGGTGCCGGCACTGCCGTCAATGAATACCTTGGTCATCACAAACGTCCTCTCACATACGCGATCTGCGCTTCCACCGATTGCACCGACGTGCCTCCCTCGGAGGTACGCTTTTCGGCGCACACGGTCAGGTCGACCGCTTCGTAAATATCTTCGTCAAACAGGTCGCTGTACCGTTTATAGTCGGCAAGCGGCAGGGTTTCGAGCAGTTCGTGCTTCGCGATACAATCCGCCACGATCTGTCCCGAGATCTTATACGCACTGCGGAACGGCAAGCCTTTGCGTACCAAATAGTCCGCCAAATCGGTGGCGTTGATAAAGCCGCCCGCCGCCGCTTGTTTCATATTGTCGGCGCGCACCGTCATGGTCGCGACCATCCCCGTGAACACGGGCAAACACTGACGCACCGTGTCGCACGCGTCGAACACGCTTTCTTTGTCCTCTTGCATATCTTTGTTATACGCGAGCGGCAAGCCTTTGAGGGTGGTGAGCAGTGCCATCAAGTCACCGTACACACGCCCCGTTTTGCCGCGCACGAGTTCCGCCATATCGGGGTTTTTCTTTTGCGGCATAATGGACGAGCCGGTGGTATAATCGTCGGACAGTTCCACAAAACGGAACTCCCAGCTCGACCACAAAATGAGTTCTTCCGAAAAACGGGAGAGGTGCATCATCAACAGCGCATACGCGCTCATCAGTTCCACACAGAAATCACGGTCGGACACGCCGTCCAGCGAATTTAAACAGATACCATCAAACCCGAGTTTTTCCGCTTCGAAGCGGCGGTCGGTGTTGTAGGTGGTGCCCGCCAGCGCACAACTGCCGATGGGGGACAGATTCATACGGCGGCGACAATCCTGCAACCGTTCACGGTCACGCAGCAACATAAACACGTATGCCATCAAATGATGCCCAAACGTGATGGGTTGCGCGCGTTGCAGATGGGTATAGCCGGGGAGAATGGTGGCTTTGTCCTGCTCGGCACGGTCCACAAGCACCGCGATGAGTTCGCCGAGCATGGCGTCAACCTCGTCAACCACTTCGCGCAGGTACATCCGAATGTCCAGCGCCACTTGGTCGTTACGGCTGCGGGCGGTGTGCAGTTTTTTGCCCACGTCACCAAGGCGCGCGGTCAGTTCCTGCTCCACAAACATATGGATGTCTTCACAGGTCATATCAAACGCAAGCGCGCCGCTGTCAAGGTCGTCCAAAATGCCTTGCAACCCGTCGATGAGGGTGTCGGCCTCGTCCTTGCCGATAATGCCTTGCGCGCCGAGCATCGCCGCGTGTGCCATACTGCCCGTGATGTCCTGTTTGTACATCCGACTGTCGAAATGAATGGAGGAATTGAAGTCATCCGCCAACTGATTGGTGGTGCCGTCGGTCCGTCCTGCCCATAATTTTGCCATCGTGTTCTCTCCTCAAATAAAGTGCGTGAGGCAGACGGGAGACCCGTCTGCCTGACGATTATTTGTTCTTGTTCTTCGCGTCCACCATCGCTTGCACCTTGATCGGCAAGCCATAGAGATTGATGAAACCGGCGGAGTCTTTTTGATCGTAATCGCTCTCGCCGAAGGTCGCGATCTCCTCGCTGTACAGCGAATAGTCGCTCCACACACCCGCGTTGATGATGTTGCCTTTATACAGTTTGAGTTTGACTTTACCGGTCACCTTTTCCTGCGTTTTGTCCACAAAGGCAGACAACGCTTCGCGCAAGGGGGTGAACCATTGGCCGTTGTACACCAGTTCCGCAAAGGTGATGGACAACTTTTGTTTTTCGTGCAGGGTCATCTTGTCAAGGCAGATGGACTCCAGCACGCTGTGCGCTTTGTACAAAATGGTGCCGCCGGGAGTTTCGTACACACCGCGGCATTTCATACCGACCAGGCGGTTTTCCACGATGTCGATGATGCCGATACCGTTTTTGCCGCCGAGTTCGTTGAGTTTCAAGATGATGTTTTTGGCGGTCATCTTCTCGCCGTCGATCGCCACCGGCACACCTTGTTCAAAATCGAGGGTCACGTAGGTCGGCTCGTCGGGCGCGGCAAGGGGCGACACACCCATTTCGAGGAAACCGGGTTTCTCGTACAGCGGCTCGTTGCCGGTGTCTTCGAGATCCATACCCTCGTGGGACAGGTGCCACAGGTTTTTATCTTTGGAATAGTTGGTCTCGCGGTTGATCTTCAGCGGCACGTTGTGCGCTTCCGCATACTCGATCTCTTCTTCACGCGATTTGATGTCCCACTCACGCCAGGGGGCAATGATGGGCATATCGGGCGCGAAGTGTTTGAGGGTGAGTTCAAAACGCACTTGGTCGTTACCTTTACCGGTGCAACCGTGACAAATGGCGTCCGCGCCTTCTTTGATGGCAATTTCCGCCAAGCCTTTGGCGATGCAGGGACGCGCGTGGCTGGTGCCGAGCAGATAATCCTCATACACTGCACCCGCTTTCATGGTGGGGATGATGTACTCGTCCACGTATTCCTCGGTCAAGTCGAGCACGTACAGTTTGGAAGCACCCGTTTTGAGCGCTTTTTCTTCCAGACCCTCCAGCTCGTCCGCTTGGCCGACGTTGCCGGACACCGCGATCACTTCACAGTTGTTGTAGTTTTCTTTCAGCCACGGAATGATGATGGACGTATCCAAACCACCCGAGTAGGCCAGTACCACTTTTTTGATTTTGCTTTTATCCATTGTTACACGCCTCCGTGAATAAATATTCATTGTCGTTGCCGATGTTTTGTATTATATAAGGAAAATATTCATTTGTCAAGCACTTTTTATGTGAATATTTATACATTTTATGAATATTCATACTTTCTGTGCAAGTTCGACAAAATCTTGGCATTTTCTTCTTTTTCTCTTTACATTGTGCCCTATATATGGTATACTTTGGACAGTTTGGGCACAAGTGCTCAACAAAAAATTGTATAGGGGGTCTTTTGTTTTGAAACTCATCTACGGAATCTCAGACAAACCCAAGTTCGGACAGTTGATCGTCTTTGCGATCCAACAACTGCTCGCCATCATGGCGGCCACGTTGGTCGTACCGGTCATCATCAACGGCAACGTCGGTCTCACCGGTGAAAACGCCATGAGCACTGCCGCCGCCTTGTTTGGTGCCGGTGTCGGTACGCTGGTGTACGTGCTGTTCACCAAGGGCAAGAGCCCGGTATTCCTCGGCTCGTCCTTCGCGTTCCTCGGCTCGATGACCGCCGCCTTTGCGGGCGCCGTTTCGGCGCAAGCGGGCTACGTCGGCCTCATCGCCGGTGCCATCTTCGCCGGCCTTGTGTACGTCGTCATCGCTATCATCGTCAAATTGGCCGGTGTTAAGTGGGTCGCCAAAGTGATGCCCGCCGCCGTCATCGGTCCCACCGTGGCCATCATCGGTCTTTCGTTGGCCGGCAACGCCATCGGCGATCTGCAAACCGCTCCTGCGGGCGGCAATCCCAAATTGGCCATCGTGTGCGGTCTCGTCACCTTGGCGGTGACCATGATCTGCGCCACCTACGGCAAAAAGATGATCCGCCTCATCCCCTTTATTATGGGTATCCTCGCGGGTTATGCCGTGGCTCTCATCTTTACCCTCATCGGCAATGCCGCGGGTATCGATGCACTCAAAATCATCAACTTTGCCCCGTTCCAAGCTTTGGTGGCGGACGGTGTCACCTTTAACACCTTCCTCACCTTGCCCGATTTCACCTTTGTGACGGCGATTAAAGGTATCAAAGAAATGGATGCCGCCTACCTCGGCACCGTTGCCGTGGCGTACATTCCCGTCGCATTCGTGGTATTTGCCGAGCACTTGGCCGACCACAAAAACATCTCCTCCATCATCGAAAAAGACCTGCTCGAAGATCCCGGTTTGCACCGCACCCTCCTCGGTGACGGTATCGGTTCGATGGCGGGCGCGTTCTTCGGCGGTTGCCCCAACACCACCTACGGTGAGTCGGTTGGCTGCGTGGCCATCACCGGCAACGCTTCGGTGGTCACCATCATCGCCGCCGCCATCGGCGCGATGATCATCTCCTGCATCAATCCGTTTGTGGCGTTCGTCAACACCATCCCCTCCTGCGTGATGGGCGGCGTGTGTATGGCGCTGTACGGCTTCATCGCGGTCAGCGGTCTGAAGATGATCCAAAAAGTCAACCTCGAAGCCAACAAAAACCTCTTCGTGGTTTCGGTCATCCTCATTGCCGGTATCGGCGGTTTGTCCGTCTCCTTCGGCAAAGTGACCCTTACCTCCATTGCTTGCGCACTCATCCTCGGCATCCTGGCCAACGTGATGCTCAACAAAGCAAAAGAGGACTAATCTCCAAACAACCAAAAACCGCGGGCAACTGCCCGCGGTTTTTTCTTTTTGTTATCCCACCCGAACGCCGCTCGCGTCGAAGGTGTATCGTTTGCCGCCGATGGTAACGGTCTTGCCCGCTACCATATAACCGTTCGCATCGAGGTAATACCATTTGCCGCCGTCTTTTACCCAATCGTTTTTAACCATCGAGCCTTCGCTGTTCAAATAGCACCAACCGACGCTGTCTTTCTTCCAACAATTGGTTACCGCATAGCCGTCGGCTCCCACGTAGCACCAGCCGATGCTGTCTTGCACCCACGCGTTTACGAGCATCGCACCGTCTGCGCCGAGATACACCCACCCGTGGGAATCTTTTTTCCACGTGTTGGACACCATATAACCGTTTGCATCGAGGTAATACCATTTGCCGCCGTCTTTTACCCACGCCGACTTGGTCATCGAGCCTTCGCTGTTCAAATAGCACCAACCGACGCTGTCTTTCTTCCAACAATTGGTTACCGCATAGCCGTCGGCTCCCACGTAGCACCAACCTTTGCTGTCCTTGACCCACGCGTTGGTCACCATCGCGCCGTCGGCACCCAGGTAGCACCAACCGTGCGAATCTTTTTGCCACACGTTTTGGAGCATATACCCGTTTTTGTCCAGATAATACCAGTTGCCGCCGTCTTTTACCCAACTGTTTTTGACAATGTAGCCGTCGGCTCCCACGTAGCACCAACCGTGGCTATCCTTGACCCACGCATTGGTCTTCATCGCGCCGTCGGCACCCAGGTAGCACCAACCAACCGAATCTAACTGCCACGTGTTTTTCAAAAGCGTGCCGTTTTTGTAGTAATACCAATTGCCGTTTTGTTTGACCCAGCCGTGGAGCGCTATCTGTCGCACCTCGCCGCAAACGTTACAATCCGTATCTCTGTCGTTGGTGTATTGATGAGCGCAGAGAAGCACCACGTCTTCTTCCACCGCTGCATCTTCCACCACAACGGTTTTGGAATACGGCTTGTGTCCGGCGGCGGTCACCTTCAACGTGTAGGTTCCCGCCAACACGTTGGCGAGGGTGTATTTTGCGGGATTACCTTTTGCCACCGTTTCGTAGGCCGCTTCGTTATACCCTTGCGGAATCAATTGCACCGTCACGTTGTCGGCACTGTCATTCACACGGATAATCGAGCCGCCAACGCTCCCTTTGCCCACGGGGGCAGAAGCTTCTTTCGGGAAGGTGTAGTATACGTTAACCGCATTGCTCTTGGCATATACCATATCCCACTCTCCGTCGGCAACCACCTGTTTGCCGTTGACGTAGGCACTGACGGGAGAAACGAACTGACAGGTGTCTGCCCCCTGCAGTTTGGTGGGAATCAATTTAAATTCCACCCGATATTTCTCGCCCGCCACAAACACATCGTCGGGGAACAATTGCGTACCGTCGCTGCTAAACCAAACCACGCCGCCCGTACCGCCGTAGTTCGGGTCAAGTTGATACCATTCGGGGTACGCCACTTTGAACGCGTAATCGGGGTGTTCCCCGCCTTTCGGGGTGGACAACCCGCTGATCATCACCGTGCTTATCTTCTTGCCTTGACAGGTGAAACTTGCACAGATGGTCTGCTCAACCAGGCCCTGAGAGGTTGAGGTGTTACCGCTTGCCGCGAATTGGTTGACCGTGGCAGTAAAGAGCATCTCGTAATCCCTGCTGTGATAGAAGGTATAGCCATCCTCCGTCTTGAGAAAAACTTTTACTTCATACTCGTGACCGGGAATAAAACTCTCGTTTTCGTATACCCAATCCGATTCTGTCAAGTCAAACCAGCCGATACCGTTTTTGATGTAATACCATTTTTCATTGACCCAATAGGCATCGTAATAACTGTTCTTGTCGGCATCGATGTAATAGCCGCTGCCACGGATGGAGGCGGTGTAGGCAGGCTTTTCACCGGCAATCGGCTCGGTCACATCGTTAATGACGATGTTTTCAATGACGCTGTCGTTGCACATACCGAATTCATAGTAGATGGTAACGTAGTGCTTCGGGTCCATATTATATGTCTTATGTGCCTTGGTATAATTGCCGTTGACCATTGCCCAAATATACGGCTCACAGCCGTCATAGGAAACCATCGTCGGAAACGCATATCCCGCTTTCGTTTGCATTTCCACCGCAAACTTGTAATATTTCCCCGCAACGAAAGCGGTATTCTTGTCCATCAGTTTCCAGTTATCCACGCCGTTGTCGGACACAAACCAGAAGCGGTATTGGGTATAGTCGTTGCTGCCGCCCATAGCGGTATAGCAGGCAGGACGATCAACCGAAACCGTATAATTGGGAAGTTGACCTTCTTTGGGGGCGGTAACAAAAATCGCCGGCGGATAGATCATATCCTTTTTCGAATCACAGACCTCACACACATAATCGTCGTTCTCATCCACATGCTGACAGAGTCTGGTTACTTTACCGCATTCGGGACTGACACACACCAGCTTGTGACCGTGGTATTTTTTACGGGCATCTCCGTAGGGGTCGGAGCGGGTGGTCAGGTAATCCCTATAATACTGATAATTATGCCTTGCCGTAAGGGTGACATCCACCGTTCTGGTTTCGTTGCCCTCCTCGTCGGTGATGATACACGCGTAGGTATATTCGGCACAACAGGCATCCTCGGGCACCAACAGTTTCAGTTCAGGGCCGTCATACACTTCACCCTTCCCGGGGTCGGTCAGCGGTACATAGGTCTCTTTACCGGCAACGAACTTTTTTCTGCACCAGGTATAGGTCAACTCACTTTCGCCCTCCGCTGTCACACTGAAATAGGCGAAGTTGCTCTCGTCATAACCCTCGTCGGGGTTGTAGGAATAGGCGGTCACGGAATTTTTGGGTTGCTTGGTGATGAGAATCTTGCCAATCTCATAGTCGCAGATATCACAGTAGCCGTTACGGTCCTCGTCCTCGTGAGGGCGCAGATGGCTAACCTCTTCGCAGCCATCGCCAACGCACTGCAAAATATGGCCGTATTGCGTTCTTTCGGCATATTCGTAGGGCTTTTGGTTGGTTTCATATAGTTCGAAATATTGGTAATGATGCTTTGCCTGTACCAGCGCATCACGGGTGGTTACCTCGTTGCCGTATTCGTCGGTGATAACACAGCGAATGTACCAATCACGGCAACAAGCATCGACGGGCACGATCCAGAGCAACTCAGAACCCTCATAGCACTCTCCTGCCCGGGGATCGGTCAGAGGTGTGTATATCATTTTTCCCTCACCGTAATGATAGTACCCCTCATACCACGTGTAGGTCAGCTCGCTCTTACCCGATGCTTTTACGCTGAAGCGGGCAATGTTTTTCTCGTTATCCCCTTGTTCGTTACTGGTTACATAAGCCGTTTTGGAGTCGCTGGGTTGAACCGCAATCTGTATCTTGGCATCTTTAACATAACGGCAAACAGTACAGATACCGTTCCCGTCGAAGGTATGCTTGTTCTTGCCCGTCAGATGCGCATCCTCACGGCAATAAGCGCAGTTGTGCCAATGGTAGGTGGAATCCCAATCCCACGTAGGCATCGGCCTTTTGGTATGGCTTGACTGTTCGGGGGTGGCATCGCTATGCTCATCGGCCAAATGCTCGTCCCAATCCGTGCTTTCCACGCAGACCCATTCGCCGCAGTCACAACCCGCAAAATTGGCAATATCCTCACAGCAAATCAGGCAGAGGTCACAGTCGTCACAAATACCCGTACACTCGGAGCAGTATTCCTCACAACCCGGGCAGATGGTGGCGCATCCCTCGCAGGAACCGCAGTCCTGACATATCAGAACACAATTGTCACACAAGTTGCAGTTTTCGCAGAACTGTTCGGCACAGTCCAGACAGTATTCTCCGCAGCCCTCGCAAAGGGGAACGTCCCCGATATAACTTTCACAACCGGGGCAATGAAGACCGGCGGCAATGGCGCAATCCAGACAGAGGTCCTCGTTGGGATTGATCTCCGCACAGTTAGCGCAAATGCCGCATTCCGCACAAAATTCTCCGCCGCATTCGCCGTAGCATTCCGAGCAGTCGGGGCAATGCATACCGTTGTCGATGGCACATTCGATGCAGATGACCTCTCCCGCCTCTTCACAACAGTACAGACAGGCCGGAACACAATCATCACATTGGCCGCACTCCTCGCACCAACCCGGCGATTTGAAATAACATCCGTCGCAGGTGGGGCAGTGATGCCCGTAATCAATGGCGCATTCCTCGCAAAGGATCGCGCCCGCTTCCGCAGAACAACCCTCGTCGATCTCCACGCAATCGGCGCACAGCATACACTCCTCGCACCAGCCTTGCACGTCAAAATAACATTGCTCGCAGTCGGGACAATGGCTTCCTTTGTCCGCGGCACACTCTTCACAAACCACCATACCGTGGACACCGGAGCACTCTACGTCGATCTCCACGCAATCAGCACACAGACCGCACTCTTCGCACCAGCCTTGCACAATGTAATAACATTGATCGCAACCGGTGCAGTGAGCCCCCATCTCAAACGCGCACTCTAAACACACGTTGTCACCGATCTCCTCGGTGGAACAGCCGTCACAGATCTCCGAACCGGAACAGTCGGTACACTTGCCGCACTCAATGCACAGATCGACGCAGGCATCACATTTATAACATTCGTCGCAATAAGGCGAGCCGTCGATCCAATCCTGACAGTCAGGACACACATGCCCTGCCAAAACCGTAAGCGAAGACATGGGGATCATCCCGACAATCATCAGCAACACCAACAACAAACTCATTACTTTTTTAAAAGTTCGTTTTTTCATCGTTATTCCTCCTCCAACTTTGGTCGCCGTATTTTTATCCCGCCGTCTTGACCGTTTTTTAAACGCGTGCTATAATAGCGGTGTATCTATATTATAAAAAACCATCCGCCGTCTGTCCCCCTACCAAAAGGAGGGGAAAACGGCATTTTCCCGAAAAACTACTGATTTTTTGACGGTCACAAAGGAGGACTCCATGAAAAAACGATACGTGAGCTTCCCCCTTTTCCTGCTCCTCACATTGCCGCTTTCCGGTTGCGCCGACGATAAAACCACCAGTCTTTCGCTCATCTACGCCGCGGCCGCCACGTTATCGTGCGTATTACTCATCGGCTTACTGTTCGCGGTGCGGCAGGATCGGCGTTGGTTTGTTCTGCTCTTTTCTTCCGTGCTTGTGGTCAACGTCGGTTACACCTGGTTGTCCGTCTCCGCAGACCTTACGTCGGCCTTGTGGGCCAATCGCCTTTCGTATTTGGGTTCGGTGTTGTTGCCGTTGTCTATGCTGATCATTATTTTAAAAGTAACCAATACGTCTTATCAAAAACGGCTGCCAAGCATATTGTTTGCGATAGCAGCAGTCATGTTTGCCGTTGCCGCCAGCCCCGGCGTTTTGCCCGTCTATTACCGAGAGGTTTCTTTCGCGGTGATAAACGGCGTTTCCGTCCTCGTCAAGGTGTATGGCCCCCTTCACCCACTATACCTTGCTTATCTGCTCGGGTATTTTGCGGCAATGGTGGTCGTCATCGTGCGCGCAGGATTGCGCAAAACCATCGACAGCACCTCCCACGCCGTGGTATTGGCCATCGCGGTGTTTGTGAATATCGGTGTCTGGTTTATTGAACAACTTTCAACGATTGATTTTGAATTTCTGTCGGTTTCCTATATTATCAGTGAACTCTTCTTGTTGGGCGTACACATGGTGATGAACGAAAATCAGCGATTGCGCCAAATCGTACAGCAGGTGGAAACGGCACAACACTATACCGTTGAAGATTCCGCCGCCGAAGCGATGTTGGAAACGCCCCTTGCCGACAAAGCGGTCACCCCCGAACACGTAGACTATTTTGTAGCCGGTCTTTCGCAACTGACCCCCACCGAGAGAGCCATTTATGAAGCACACGTCGCCCGTGTGACCACCAACGAGATCTTGGCAAATCTAAATATCAAAGAAACCACCCTCAAATATCACAACCGTAATCTGTACGGGAAACTGGGTGTAAGCGGGCGAAAAGAACTACTGGAAATGCACAAACACCTCAAATCATTGAAAATAACGGTCGAAAAGGCGGAATACGAAGCGTAAGACCGTGTTATTCGGAGGCACAGTATGGATTGGCTCACTTTGCTGCTCATCGCGATCGGTCTCTCGACCGACGCGTTTGCCGTTTCCATCAGCAACGGCATTTTTCTCGGGCGTGCTACCCCGTTGCAAAGTTGCAAAGTCGCGGGCGCATTTGGCTTGTTCCAAGGGATTATGCCCATTTTCGGCTACCTGCTGGCAAGCTTGTTTGCCGCGCAGATCGTGGCGGTGGATCACTGGATCGCGTTTGGCTTGCTCGCTTTTATCGGCGGTAAAATGTTGTGGGAAGTGTTCCGCGGCGAAGAGGAGCACGGGCAGGAAAACCCGTTGCAGTGGAAAACGCTGTTGCTTTCCGCCGTTGCCACCAGCATTGACGCGATGGCGGTGGGGGTCACCATGGCGCTCGGCCGCACAGGACTTTTGGAACACGATCTCGGTTTTCTGCTGTGCGCCGCTGTTATCGCGCTTGTCACCTTTGCGTTGTGCCTTATCGGCGTACAGCTGGGTTGCAAAACGGGCAGTTGCTTCGGTCGCCGCGCCCAAATTGCGGGCGGGCTCGTGCTCATCGGCATCGGCGTCAAGATTTTACTTGAACATTTGTTGGGATAAAAAAGAAAAGGCGTTGCCTCTTTGTCAAGAGGCAACGCCTTTTTTGCAGGGATCAATCGTCTTCGCGTTCGGTGCCGAAGAAGAACACCGCCACCGTGCCGGGGCCGGTGTGGGAACCGATGGTGGTCCCGATGTCGTACAGTTCCACTTTGCCTTTCAGTTTGGGGAACTTTTCTTCAATCAGCGCGATCACCGCCTGCGCATCCCCTTCACACGCGGAATGGCACATATAGCAACGCCCGTCGTACTCGTGACCGCCGTCGGCGTGCTGTTCCATCTTTTCCACGATGGCGCGAATGACCGCTTGTTTGCCGCGAATTTTATGGCGGGGACGCAGTCTGCCTTGCGCATCCATATTGAGAAGCGGACAGATATTGAGCAGCGTGCCGAACCAGCCCGACACCTTGGTCACGCGGCCGCCCTTGACGTAGAACGTCAGGTCGGTGGAGAAGAACCAGTGGTGCACGCGGAGTTTGTTGGCTTCGGCAAAATCACGCACCTCTTCGATGGTGGCGCCGCCATCACGCAGGTCGGCCAGCGTTTCGGCAAGCAGGCCGAAACCGGACGAGGCGCCGAGCGAGTCCACGATGTACACTTTACGGTCGGGATAGCGCTCTTGTGCGATGCGGGCCGCGTTGCGCGCCGAGTTGATGGCGCCCGAGAGGCCCGAGGACAATTCGAGGTGCAAAATATCCTTGCCGTCCTCCAAGAACGGGGTGAAATAGTCGAGATAATCCGAAACGTTGGGTTGCGAAGTGGAGGTATCGCCGCCTGCCGCCATCGCCGCGTAGAACTCTTTCAGCGGCATGGTCTCGCCCAAATCGTCGGGATAGTCAACGCCGTTCAGGCGATAGCGAAAGCACAGATACGACAAATTGCGCGCTTCAAAGCGCTCCTTGCTCAAATCAGCGGTCGATGCACAACTCAAAACATACGAACTCATAACGAGGGCCTCCTGTCAAATGTTGCTTTTAGTCTACCACGCTTTTCGCAAAAAACCTATCCACGAATGCAACAAACCCTCTACCGATGCGAGAAACGCCACTCTCTCACGAGGAGAGAGTGGCGTTTTTTACACATTTTTGTCTTTTTTGGCTTTCCCCTTGCGGTATACGCGGAAACTGAGCCACACGATGAGCAAAGCGGGCGCCAACAAAACGAGCAGTTCGTATCGCCACAGCGCAAAGGACACAAGCCCGAATACACTGGTCACCAACGCGGCAATCAAAAAGCGATTGTTCTTGCCGTCTTTCCACACGCTGTTGAGGATGAGCCACGTGGTGAACAACACGGGAAGCGCGGCAAACCAAATGATCCATTGCACGTTGCCGAGCATCCAAAAAATCACGAACAACAGCGCCGCGATCGACATCACACCGATGTTGATGATCGCCATAAGCGTATCCACGTGCACGTGGCGTTCCACGGGACGCACGTTCCATTCGTCGTGCGAAGTGATGAGGAAATCCACCGTCACCCCAAACAAATCCGCCATCGCTTTCATCACCATCACGTCGGGAATCGCGTCCCCGCGCTCCCACTTGGAAACGGATTTGTCGGAATAATTGAGTTGTTCCGCGAGTTGCAACTGCGTGAGTCCCGCTTCGGTGCGCAAATGGATAAGATTGGCGGCAAAAATCACTTTCAAGTCTTCCAAACCGTTTCCTCCTTAATGTATGTAATGATACGAGAAGCCACGTCCACACCCGTGGCACCGATGAGCCCCGCCATATAGGCGTTGGAATTGACTTCACACACAAGCGGGTTCCCGTCGCCGTCGTGCAACAGGTCCACCGCGCAAAAATCCAACCCTAACAAGGTGCGGCACTGCTGTGCGAGCGCCACCTCCCGTTCGGTCGGTTGATACGGTATCACCGTACCGCCGAGTTCCACGTTGGCACGAAAATCCGTATCGCTGTGGCGGCGAATGGCGGCGGCAACCGTGTCCCCCACCAGATACAACCGCGTATCGTCACCCGACGAAGCGGTCACAAATTCTTGCAAAATAAACGAGCGCGCGCCCATCGCGTAGGCAAAACGGCGCAAATCGTCCCCGTTTTGCGCCAAATACACCTGCCGCCCGAACGAGCCGTAACATTCCTTAACCACCATCGGAAACCCGAGTGCGGTTTCGGCGGCAGTCAAAAACAGCTCTATCGCGTCGGTCACCTCCACGTAGGTCATCGGTGACAATAACGTTTTCGGCATCGGCACGCCGCCGCGTGCCAGCAGGCGATGGGTCTCGCTTTTATCGTCACACGCGGCCACCGCCGCGGCGCGATTATACAAGCGTGCGCCGCACGCTTCAAGCGCCAACGCCAGGCGGGTATCTTTGTCCCAAAACAGCACCCGATCGGCGGCGGTGATGAGGGTACCGTTGACCGATACCGACACGGTCGGTGCCACCTGCACGGCAAACGCCGTGTTGGGGACGGGGGTAAACGCACAGCCCTGTTCCACCGACGCGGCCGCCAAACGGCGCACGGGGTCGGACGGGGCGGCGTTCCAAAATCCGTTGTAAACAATGTAATCAGACATAACTGTGCTCCAGCGTGATCACGGCGTACAAGCGCGGATCGGTGAGTTGTAAGCGGCGTTGCACTTCCGCTTGCAGCGTGGCGTTTCCCGTGTATCCGAACGGCACCGTCACGTCAAAGATCACGTTGATGCGGTTTTCGCCGAACACCACGCGGAAATCGTGCAGCGTCAACCGTTCGTCAATATCGCCGAGAATGGTTTCGGACAACACTTTCAGCGTGCCGACACGTTCGTCCAACGTGTCAACGGGGTCCATATGGATACACGCCACAATGTGGTGCTCACGAATGAGTTGTTGCTCAATATCGTCCACCAATTCGTGGCTGTGCAGAATATCTTTGTGCGCGGGCACTTCCGCGTGCAACGACACAAGGCAGCGACCCGGACCGTAGTTGTGAATAATGAGATCGTGGATACCGACGATGCCGTCACGCGAGAGCACCGTTTCGCGGATGCGTTCCACCAGTTCGGGGTCGGGCGCTTCACCGAGCAGCGGCGAGACGGTATCCCGCATCACCGAAAAACCCGACCACATAACAAACAGTGCCACCGCCGCGCCGACGTATCCGTCGATCTGAATGCCCCAAAAGAAGTCGGCCAAATACGACAGTAGCACAACGGCGGTACAAATAACGTCGTTGCGACTGTCCGCCGCGGTGGCAAGCAACGCTTGCGACGCGATACGACCACCGATGCGGCGATTGAACAGTGACAACCACAATTTGACGCCGATAGCCGCTATCAGCAACGCCACCGTCACCCACGAATGGGCGCTTTCCACGGGGTGGATGATCTTATCGACGGCGGATTTGAGCAGTTCAAACCCCGCAATCATAATCAGCGCCGCCACCGTGAGGGCGGACAGATATTCCACCCGCCCGTGGCCGAAGGGATGTTCTTCGTCGGGCGGTGCCGATGCCAATTTGAAGCCGACAAGCGTCACCACCGACGAGCCCGCGTCCGACAGGTTGTTAAACGCGTCGGCCACGACGGCCAAACTGCTGCCGAGAAGCCCCACCGTGACTTTACCCGCAAAAAGGAGCACATTGGCAACAACGCCGACCACGCCGGCGAAGCGGCCATACGCGCAACGCACATCGGGGTCGGCAGTGTTTTCGGGATGACGAACAAAACGGCGGATCAGCCACTTTGTCAACATGATTGGTTCAACCTCTTTTCCAGTTCGGCGAACACGAACTGCATATACGACGGGCTGTAGCGGTGGAACGACCCGTCCTCAAACATCGCTTTGAGTTGGTCAAGCGTGACCCAACGGGCATCCGCCACCTCCTCTTTTTGGAGGCGCATATCGGGGACGGCGGCGTCTTTTTTCAAAAACCACACGTCACACAACGAGTTGCGACGGGGCACACGACCGAGTAATTCAAATTCTTCCGCTTCCGCGGTGAGACCGAGTTCTTCACTGAGTTCGCGGCGAATGGCAGTCAAACTGTCCTCCCCCGCAATGGCGGAACCGCCGGTGGCGGCCCAAACGTTCGGCATCAAGCGCAAACGGGGCGAGCGGCGTTGGATGAGGATGCGGCCGACCGAGTTGATGATCCACACGTGGACGACCAAATGGTATTCTCCTGCGCGCAAGCGTTTGCCGCGCTCGATCGTGCGGCCGAGCGGGTGACCGTTGCGGTCAAGCAGTTCCCATTGTTCCATCGCACTCTCCCCCTTTCTGTAAAAAATCAATATTCAATTCAGTATAACGCATTTTTGCATAAAAGTAAATCCCTTTTTTGTTGACAGTGGCGATTTTTCCCGATACAATAGGAAGGACGAGGTGAGAAACGTGGCAAACGTTCGTTTGGATATCTTAACGCAACAACAATTCGGCCTGTCGCCCGAGGAGGCGAACGGTCTCATTATGGCGGGTCGCATTTGGATCGGGCACGTGCCGGCCGATAAACCGGGTATGACCGTGTCGGACGATACGGTGCTGACCAAACGCGAAAAAGCGCGGCAATACGCCAGCCGTTCGGGGTATAAGCTCGCCAAAGCGTTGCAGGTGTTCGGGGTCGACCCCGCGGGACTGACGGTGTGTGACATCGGGGCGTCCAACGGCGGGTTCACCGATTGCTTGTTGCAAAACGGCACCGCGCACGTGTTCGCGGTGGACGTGGCGTACGGCATTTTGGCGTGGGAACTGCGCAACGATACCCGCGTGACGGTGCTGGAACGCACCAACGCCCGCAACCTCACCACCGAGCAACTAAACGATACCGTGTGCGATATGGTCACCGCCGACGTATCGTTCATCTCGCTGAAAAAGATCTATCCCGCCATTCGCCGCGTGCTGAAAGAGGATGGTATGTGCATCACGCTGGTCAAACCGCAATTTGAAGCGCAGCAGCGCCAACTCGGTAAAAACGGCGTGCTCAAAGACCCGAACGACCTGCCGCCGCTACTCGAATCGTTGTTCGACTGCGCGGCCGAAAACGGGTTGTATCTTGCCGACCTGACGGTGTCCCCCATCCACGGTACCAACGGCAACGTGGAGTATCTCGCGCGGTATGCGCCCGCCCCCACGTTGGACGAAGAAGCGCGCCGCGCGCTCATCGCCCGCGTGTTGCAAGAACGCCCCGACAGTGATCAATAATCAAAACAAAGAGGACAACGAACGGTGGGTTCGTTGTCCTCTTTTCATCGGCATCCGCTAAGGTCACACCGTAGGGGACGATGCCCACATCGTCCCCTTATTTTTTATAAAACCGCTTACTCTTCCATCTGTTTGCCCAAAAAGCCCGCGGCAACCTGCGCCAAATGGATGTCGCTCTCGCTGGGAGGTGTGCCTTGTTCGTCTGCCAAAAAGCACACGCACCCCGTCACGTCACCCGCCGCTAAGATCGGCACCATCACCGCCGACGGACGGTCGCGCTCCTCCACGGGGAACAGCGGCCGCGCTTCGCCGCCGCGCAACACCACCGCTTGGCGGTCTTCCATTGCTTCTTCGAGTT
This sequence comes from Clostridia bacterium, assembly GCA_017434985.1. Taxonomy (GTDB): domain Bacteria; phylum Bacillota; class Clostridia; order Oscillospirales; family Acutalibacteraceae; genus RGIG3009. The sequence continues at coordinate 108,251 of JAFSFY010000008.1, forward strand.
GTTTGGAGAGCCGCTTTTCCAAATAGTCTTTTTTGGATTCCCCCGCCACCGCAATCACGTGATCGCGATCACAAATCAGCACCGCACTGCCACTCACGCGGGACATCACGTCGGCGTATTGCACCGCAAATTCCGACATCTCCCCCACCGGCGAGTACTTTTTGAACACCACTTCCTCGTTCGGCCCCGTGTAGATCTCCAACGGGTCGCCCTCGCGGATGCGCATGGTGCGACGAATTTCTTTCGGGATAACAACCCTTCCCAAATCGTCTATTCTACGAACAATTCCTGTAGCTTTCATATATAAATCAATCTCCTTGTTTTAGTAATAGTGATACTATTATCTGTAAAACAAGGAGATTTATGCTTTTTATTCTATATTTTCTTTTTGAGATATGTAGCAAAGTGTTTTTCCATAGGCATTTTCTATTATTGCAGAATCCCCAACATCTCTGGCTGTATCAAGGCACCAACTTTCAATTTCTTCAACCCAAGTTCCAGTTTCCCATGTTTCTTGGTTTACTACAAAAGTCTGCATTCCATACCCCGCCAACCTGTCCATTGTGAAAGAATCATTTTCATCATATGATTTAAGCGCAGCTAAATAATACTCACATGAAAAATCATCCAAATCTGCATCAAGGTAAATCATATGTACTTTTAATATGGATTTTTCTGGTTTCGTGACGTCTTTCAATGAAAGCTGATTGTTTTTGTTTTCATTCCACAAATCAACAACCATTTCTATGGGTATGGCCAAATTAAGATTTTGTCCTTCTTTGAATGATGCAAAGGTTATACCTAAAACCTTACCCTCATTATCAAATAGTGCTCCTCCACTACTACCGTTTGAAATTGATGCCGTAAATTGCAAAACCTCATTTTGTATAAAACCACTAAACACGCCTGTCGATACTGTATTTATAAGTCCTAATGGACTTCCAATAGCAACAACTTTTTCGCCTTTTTTTAGTTTCTTTGTGTCTCCTTTTTCTAGAAGAGATAACCCTAAATTCTTTTCACTCTTTAAAATTGCGATGTCATTCTCCTTATCAATAGCTACAACCGTATTGACCTTATGTTTCGAGTCATCATCCAAAATCAACTCCACACTAAAAGCTTCTTTTTCTATAACATGGTAATTAGTTGTGATAACTCCATCTTCAAACATCGCAAACCCACTACCTGTCGCAGATAAATCTCCTCGTGAGTTATAGCAGTTTATTTTAACCACAGATTTAGATGCGGTTTCAATTTTTACAGGGCTGTCTGCAAAATCTTTGTGAAAAAATAATCGCCAGCTACCGACAATTACGCCCACAAAAACAACAACAAGAAGCAACACTAACCAAAATTTTTTGCTTACTTTTTTTACTTTATTATTTTTGTTTGTTGATTCTTGTGTTCCATTATCATTTTTATGCTCTTCTATATTCTCTGAATCTATCAACGCACCTACTGGTACACCTAAAATACTAGCCAATTCAGTAATCGTATCAAGACCCGGATTAGCCTTGCCATTTTCCCAAAGACTAATGCTTTGCCTTGAAACTCCAATTTTCTCAGCAAGTTCTTCTTGAGATATATTATTCTCTTTTCGATATTTTTTTATGTTATCGCCTAGCATTTCACCAACCCCTTCACCGACATTATACCACAAAAAACGCCTTGCAAGCAATACAATATTACTTGCAAGGCGTCAAATATCACTTTACATGTCGATTTCTTGATCATAAACACGCCAAATTTAAATAGAGAGTTTTTTCCATAAGTCCAACACGAATCTACTATTCATTTGTTTTTCGCTATTTCGCCTGCCTTTCGTTTTTTGCAAAGAGCCCTTTCACTATACTACCACCCAAATTTTCAAATTGGTTGCAAAGTTTTTAAAATTATTACATCACAAAGCAAAATCGGAGTGGAATTTCCACTCCGATTTTATTAAAATTATATGTGATTTTAGTTCAATTTATTATTCGCAATTAGGGAAAATCACATTAAACGGATATATTGAAACCAAATCAAGTTCTTTGACGGTCAAACTATCACAGTTGTCCTTTGTGACATTCTCATCAATTTTTTTAACATATAAATCGATCTCATGCTGTCCTGGGATTTCAAAATTATGACCATATTCAATGATTAATTTTTCAGTAGTTCCTGCGCGTGTTGATCTATGCCTAGTATGCTGTTCCGCACCATCCGTGCTATTTTTGTTATTAGTATTATTCCAAAAAAGGCCACTATCAACACGATAGCTTTTTCGGGGGTCTCCAAATTGTCGCAAAACTATACGATAATAATACTTATCATAGTTACTTGCTGCGTCATTTAAAATTTGAGAAGCAAAAATACACAAAAAAACGGTATTAATTCCTTTTTCACAAACTAATGTATCGAATATACCGCTTAGATTTTCAGCTTCCCCTGATACATTTTTACACAAAAGTTGATTAAAATTTACTGTGTTCATCATATTCTCCTTATGCATCAATATCATCTACATCGACAGACATATTTGTTGTTTGCTCTTCACTTCTTACATCGCGTCGAGTAACTGAAGAGTCTTGCATACTAGTTTTTAGTTCATCAGTGGAGCGTTTAGTGTCTTTTTGAAGTTCTAATATTTGTTGCAAAACTTGAGTTTGTCTGCGTTCTGATTCTTCAGTTTTTTCCAATCCATAAAAACTGAACAGCATTGAAACAATACTAACAATAGTGGCTACTATACCTAAAACTATACTAACAAAAAGATTCATTTCCTCTATTCCGGGAATTTCATCACCAAAGAGGCTACAGGCAAACACAATCATAATTCCCAATATGACAACCCCAACAATTAAAACAACGGCATATGTTTTGGATTTTTCCACCCACAGATCAAGTTTTTCTAATTGTGTAGAGCAATCATTGCACTCTTTATACTTTTTCTTCATCTATGTAATCCCCTTTTGCATATTATGTTTATACATAATATGTTATAACATATCTTACATAAAGTTACAAGATGCTGTTTTTGTAAAATATTTTCACTGTGAAAGTATTGATAATCCAATATTTATGTAGCTTTATAACCCTTGGTGTTATTATACCTCGTTCATCTATTCTTCTCACAATACCTGTTGCTTTCATATATAAATCTCCTTTAAATTCAAATCGTGATGTTAGTATTTGTAAATGGTGGGGATTTATACTGCCGTAATTTGCTTTTTGGGTTAATTGTGATATAATAACTATCTTGAGGTGATATTGTGGAGAAGAAATCAAAAACTATCAATAAGTTTATATATTGTTTTTCTCTACTGACTTGGATTATAAATATCTGTTTTATTATTATACCGTTTTTCTTTGAAGTTTCTGGAATTTGGGTTTTAGGAGTTTTTGCTTCCGTTTTAATTCAAGCAATCACTTCAAGTACGTTTGGTGACACCGTAATACCCGATGTAAAAATAAAACATAAATTTTTAGATATTTGCTTGAATATATCATTGCTCGTTTCAATTATTACTTCGGTTATATGTGGAGTATCTTTGTTTGCCGCAGGCGGTGGCCCCGAAACAATAGACGGTTTGTTCTACATCGTTGACCATGGCGAGATTGTTAGAGAAATTACATCATACAAATTGTTTCTCTTTTTTGTCATTTGCGATTCTTTACTTTTTAGTTGCGGCATACTGATTTTTTCTTCTCTTATGGCATTGCGTATTCGTAAATTATATTTAATCCAAACACATGAATAAAACAAGGTAGCGAGGTGGAAACACCTCGCTTTTGCTATGTATCGGTCAAAATATGCTGTTTTCGTCAAAAAAATTTCTTCAAAAATCGTCCGAAAGCCCAGTATTTATAGCGGCTAAAGGCACTTTTGTGTTATTATAACGCATTCCTCTATTCTACGAACTATTCCTGTTGCTTTCATATATACATTTCTCCTTAAATTACAAATTGTGTTGTATATTACGAGCGAACGCGAGTAACAAGGTTCA
>JAFSFY010000066.1 GCA_017434985.1 Clostridia bacterium
CTACCAGATGAGCTAAAGCCGCAAAAATGGTGCCTCCGATCGGAATCGAACCAATGACACGGGGATTTTCAGTCCCCTGCTCTACCGACTGAGCTACAGAGGCAAATATGGCGACCCGGAACGGGCTCGAACCGTCGACCTCTAGCGTGACAGGCTAGCGTTCTAACCAGCTGAACTACCGGGCCATATTTGGTGGAAACAACAGGGCTCGAACCTGTGACCCCCTGCTTGTAAGGCAGGTGCTCTACCAGCTGAGCTATGCTTCCGAAAAGGTCGCCGTCACTTGCGACCCGTCTATAATACTACACCAATTCAAAAATGTCAACCGAAAATCTCGATTTTTTTGAAAAATTTTTGAATTTATTTTTCGCGGTCAGCCAGTGCGTTGATCTCGGCTGCCGTAAAGGTGTAGACGTTGTCGCAAAAGCTGCAGGTGACTTCCACTTTCCCCTCTTCATCGGGCAACGTGCGCAATTCGTCGGGCGACATCGCACAAAACGCACGGGTCACCTTTTCGCGCGAACAAGCACATTGATACGTCGGCTCGTAGGTGTCCACAATATCAAATTCAAAGCCGTCCAACGCTTTCTTGAGGATCTCTTCCACCGACAACCCCTCGTCGAGCATCGCGGTCATCGGGGGGAGTTTCGCGATGGATTTTTCCAGCGTGTCGATCACCGAATCGGGGCAAAACGGCAACAACTGAATGAGCAATCCGCCCGCCGCACGCACCGTCAGATCAGGATTAACAAGCACCCCGAGCGCACACACCGTCGGAATCTGTTCGCTGGTCGCGTAATAGGAGGTGACGTCCTCCGCCAATTCGCCCGACACAAGTGGCGTGCAACCCGTATACGGTTCTGCTGCGCCGGTATCACGCAATACATACAAAAAGCCATCGGTACCGACTGCGCCGCTAACGTCCAGTTTCCCGTTTGGTTTAAGCGGAATCTCCACCACCGGGTTGGCGGCATAACCGCGCACATTGCCGCGCCCGTCCGACACGGTGATGAGTTGACCCGCAGGACCGCCGCCGTTCACTTTGAGGGTGACGGAATCGTCGCTGTTTTTCAGCATAATGCCCATCATCGACGCGGCGGTGAGCAAACGGCCGAGCGCCGCCGTCACAACCGCCGAGGTATGATGAATACCTTCGGCTTTCGCGACAATATCGGTGGTATCGATCGCCAATGCCATCACGGTGGCATCGGTGGTTAAACAACGAATGGCCTTACCCATAGTATATGTTATCTCCTTTAAAAGTTGCCTCTTCAACCGTGCGATTATTTCTCGCCACAAACACCCACCGTTCGCACGTATCGGTCGGTTCTTCCGTTGTCTTGTGTGCAAAGACCGTCAAAGGATCCCATCCCGTATCGGCAAGTAACTTTTCCCACGTGGCACGGGTGTAAGCGCGTTCGCGCACCGTATCGGTCAACCGCTCGTACTCCCCCGTTTCGGTTTCCACAAAGAAATCGAGCAGCATATCCACGGTGCAGGTTTTCGAGACGTACCGATTGCGCCATACACACACGAAGTCCTCTTCCTCAAACACAAATGCGTTGTTGCCGAGCACCTCGCGGTGCTTATAGGGGGTGTTCACGTCAAAGATAAACAAACCGCCCGGCTCCACAAACAAACGCAACCGCCGCAACACGCACGCCACGTCCGCGGTATCGCGCAGGTGGTTCAAACTATCGAGCACACACACCGCCCCGTCCGACGTGCCGTACAGGTCAAGTTCGCGCATATCTTGTTGCAGAAGCATCACGTCGTGCTGTTGCAAAAGCGGCTTTTCGTGCGCCGCAAACAACATTTCTTCCGATGCGTCAATGCCGATGGGATCCACGCCGCGTTTCACAAACGCCTCGCACAAACTGCCCGAGCCGCACGCCACGTCCAACACGGTACGGGGGCGTTTACCGCCGAATTTTTCAAACAGTGACAGCAAATAGTCGGCGTACCCGTCGTAATCCACGTCGGTCATCAAGCGGTCGTAAAACTGCGAAAAATCGCCATACCCGCTCATTTCTTCTCCTCGCCCATACGTTCAAAGATCATGCGATAGGAATCGCAACCGTAGGCAAGCGAGCGGTTAACACGGCTAATGGTCGCCGTGGAAGCGCCGGTTTTGGCCATAATTTCGGTATAGACGCATTTATCACTGAGCATTTTGGCCACGGCAATGCGCTGCGACATGGATTTGATCTCGGGCACGGTGCACAGATCTTCAAAAAAGCGATAGCAATCTTCACGCGTTTGCAACTGCAAAATCGCATCAAACAAAAAGTCCGTTTGGTCATCTTGAATTTTGGGGTTCATTGTCAGGACCTCCTTTACCTCTTTCACATTTTAACACAACAAAGTGTGAAAGTAAAGTCCCGAACTTCAAAAAAGAAGTTCGGGACGAGGAATTTTATTGCAACGTAACCTTATGATAGGCTTTCTTGCCTTTTTTGAGAATGACGTGGCCTTTGTCAAACGCGTCTTTCGAAACGGTGGCATTGACGCCGACCACCTTTTCGCCATCCACGCTCATACCGCCCTGCTCAATAAGGCGGCGCGCTTCGCCGCGCGAAGGGGTAAGCCCCGTGAGCATCAACAGGTCGATTGCTGAGACGGCACCGTCCGTAAAGGCGTCTGCCGCCAACGCGGTGGTAGGCATATTGTCGGTATCACCGCCGCCGGCAAACAACGCACGGGCGCCTTGTTTTGCTTTTTCGGCTTCCTCTTCCCCATGCACCATTTTGGTGAGTTCGTACGCCAAGATCTCTTTGGCGGTGTTGAGTTGACTGCCTTCCCACGCATCCATTTCCTGAATCTGTTCAATGGGCAGGAAGGTCAGCATACGGATGCATTTGAGCACGTCGGCATCGTCGACGTTGCGCCAATACTGATAGAAGTCGTACGGCGATGTCTTGTTGGCATCCAGCCACACGGCGTTGCCCGCGGTTTTACCCATCTTTTTGCCTTGCGAGTCGGTAAGCAGGGTGATGGTCATCGCGTGGGCATCTTTGCCGAGTTTACGACGAATCAGTTCGGTACCGCCGAGCATATTGGACCACTGGTCGTCGCCGCCGAATTGCATATTGCAACCGTATTCTTTAAACAGGTAGTAGAAGTCGTACGATTGCATGATCATATAGTTGAATTCAAGGAAAGACAAGCCTTTCTCCATACGTTGCTTGTAGCACTCCGCGCGGAGCATATTGTTGACCGCGAAGCACGCACCCACATCGCGGAGCATATCCACGTAGTTGAGTTTTAAAAGCCAATCGGCGTTGTTGATCATTTGAGCTTTGCCCTCAGAGAAATCGATAAAGCGCTCCATTTGGCGTTTGAAGCATTCTGCGTTATGATCGATGTCTTCCTTGGTGAGCATTTTGCGCATATCGGTACGACCGGAGGGGTCACCGATCATAGTGGTACCGCCGCCGATAAGGGCGATGGGTTTGTTGCCCGCCATTTGCAAGCGTTTCATTAAGGTGAGCGCCATAAAGTGACCCGCGGTCAGGCTATCCGCCGTGCAGTCAAAACCAATATAAAACGTGGCTTTGCCGTTGTTGATCATCTCGCGGATCTCATCCTCGTTGGTGACCTGCGCGATAAGTCCACGCGCTTTGAGTTCTTCAAACAGTGTCATAGTCGTATATCTCCTTAAAAATAATGTACAAACAAAAACCGCCCTCTGCCATGCAGAGGACGGAAAATCACCGTGGTACCACCTCAATTTATCTTCACAAAGAAGACCTTGGGGGCGCTGTAACGTGCGCACACGGCTCCCCTACTGCGCCGAACGGCGGTTCAGTTTGCGGCTCGGGAGTGTATTTCTTCGACGCGTTTTACTGTCTTGCAGCGACCGACAGCTCTCTGAAAAAACAACGTAGGGTACTTCTCTCCGTCAACACCTATCGTATTTACAAAATAGATTAAACCACACAAACGTCCGTTTGTCAAGTAAGCATTTCTTCGGCCGCCTGCAAGGTCGCGGGGGTCACTTCCCCGCCGATGATCCGAGCAATCTCGTGCTTGCGTTGCTCGCTGTCCAAGCGGGTCACCTGCGTGTAGGTTCTCTCACCGCTCACCGATTTTTCAATCAGATAGTGATGGTCGCCGCGCGCAGCGATCTGCGCCAAGTGGGTGACGCACAACACCTGACGGCGGCGTCCTGCGGTGGTGCTGTGTGCTGTTTCTTGCAACTTGATGCCCACTTTTTGGGCAGCGCGGCCACTGATACCCGTATCGATCTCGTCAAAAATGAGGGTGTCGATGGCGTCGGCATCCGCGAGCACCGATTTGATGGCCAACATCACGCGGGACAACTCACCACCCGACGCGATACGCGCCAAGGGGCGCGGCGCTTCGCCCACGTTGGCGGACATCAAAAACTCCACTTTGTCGGCACCCGTTGCGCTGAGCGGAACTTCTTGACGGTCGAGTGTGATGGTCACGCCCGCCATATTCAGAAAGGCCAGTTGTTCCTGTACGGCATGGGCAAATCGTTCCCCCGCTTGCAAACGTTTCTGCGTCAGCGCTCGCGCCGCCGCTTCCGCTTCGCGGCGGTAGTTTTGCTCTTGTTGTTGCAAAGCGGCCAACCGTTCGTCGGAAAATTCAATTTCTTGCAGTTGCGTGCGGCAACGTTCACCGTAATCGAGTACTGCTTGTTCGTCGGCACCGTATTTGGCAAACAAACGGCGAAGCGTGTCCAAGCGGTTTTCCACGTCGTCCAATTCGCGCGGATCAAAGTCCAACAAATCGGTCATCGAGCGCAGTTCTTCCGCCGCTTCTTGTATCAAATACAAACCCTCTTGCAAGGTGGAAACCGTTTGCTCGGCACTGTCAATATGCCGTGCCACCCCTTGCAACGCCGCCAACGCTTGTTCGGTGAGTGAAAGCGCACCGTCCGCACGCTCGCCGCCGTATAAGCAGGCGCGACATTTGGCCAGCAGATCGGTCACCTTTTCCGCATTGCGGTATAAATCGCGACGCGCCGTCAATTCTTCCGTTTCACCGACGGTGACATGCGCCGCCTCAATTTCATCCAATTGATAGCGCAACATATCAAGCCGCCGCGCTTTTTCGCTTTCGTCCATATCCGTCGCGGTCAATTCGCGGCAAACCTGACGCCAACGACGATAACACTCACGGTACTGTGTCACGTCCTCTTCCAAATCACCAAAGCGGTCCAAATAGACCATATGTTGCTCAGGCGAGAGCAACGCTTGGTTTTCGTGTTGCCCGTGAAGATCGACCAGCACCGCCCCGATCTCCCGCAGGATCGCCGCCGTGGCGGGGCGACCGTTGACGGAACAAGAACTTTTCCCCTCCGCCGAAATGGTACGCGCAATCAACAAGTTGCCGTCTTCGTCGGGGGAAAATCCCAGGCTCTCGAGTTTCTCCTCGCTCCACACCGACAATTCGGAAAAAAGAGCGGTCACGTGGGCGGTATCGGCACCCGTGCGTACCATCGTGCGGGTAACACGTTCGCCGAGAACTGCGTTGATGGCGTCAATAATGATGGATTTACCGGCACCGGTTTCGCCCGTCAACACGTGAAAGCCGTTGCCGAACTGAATGTCGGCGCGTTCGATCACCGCGATATTTTCAATATGTAAGCAATCCAACATAGCGTATCACTTCTTTATTGCCAATTTTTCAGTTCGTCTACCAAGGTGAGCGCTTCTTCAGGCGATTTGGTGATGCATACAAAAGTATCATCCCCCGCCAAAGTACCGATCACGGCGGGCCACTGCAGCGAATCCAGCGCTGCACACGCCGCTTGCGCCATACCGGCATGGCATTTGACAACTACCAAATTGCACGCGTTGTCCACACTGACCACCGCGTCACGGAAAATACCGCTGAATTTGGAGGAAATGTGCTTGTTTTCTTGACGCACGACCGAATAATGATAGGTTCCCTCACCGTCTTGCACCTTGATAAGACGCAGTTCTTTGATATCACGCGAGATGGTAGCCTGCGTTACGGGAAACCCGCAATTTTGCAGAGTACGCATCAATTCCTCTTGCGTATCTACCTTGCGCGTTTGAATGATCTCCAGGATTTTGGCTTGGCGTTTACTTTTCATTGATTATCCCTTCCTGTTCGTGAGCTTACGGTCAAGGACCTCATAAAAAGAGCGATGTTGCATTTTGATGAGCGCGGCACGCTTTTCCGAACGCGTAACGGTCACCCGTGCCCCGCGAGGCACTGCGACGGCTTCTTCCCCATCCACCGTTAAAAAGACACGGGGCCCGTCCTCGCGCCAGCGCGGTTCAATGGTCAAGCGAGCATCGTCGTTAAAAATATAGGGTCGCGTATGTAAGGAATGGGGGCATATCGGTGTCAACAGCAAACAATGAAGTGCCGGATCAACCACCGGCCCGCCTGCCGACAAGGAATAGGCGGTTGAGCCCGTAGGAGTGGAAACGATCAAACCGTCGGCTTGATACCGCGGCATCGGTATATCGTGATTGGCCACGTCGATCTCGATCATCCGCGTGAGCGCATCACGCGAAATGACCGCTTCGTTTAACGCACTGTAGCGGACGGTGTTTCCGTTTTCAGTGAGTGCGATGTCCAGCATCATCCGATCATCCACGTCGTAATCGCCATCTATCAGACGTTGCAACTGATCAAATTCATCCGTTTCCAAACCTGCCATAAAACCGAGCCGGCCGCAATTGATGCCCAAAACGGCTTTGCCAAATGCCGCCGCCCGTTTGGCACAATGAATGATGGTGCCGTCTCCGCCAAGCGCAATGGCTACATCGCACGCGGAAAAGAGAGCGTCTGCATCAGCAGGCGGGAACATCTCGTCGCACGGCAACAATACCTCGACCGACAAGCGGTTCAAGGCTTCACACACGCGTGCCAATTCTTCCCGAACACTGGCGGTTCGGTAGTTGGGAAACACCGCAATCTTCACGACGACACCTCCTAAAACTGAGCAAAAGCTTCTTCCGCCAATTGGCGAACGTCCCCGACAAAAGACGGGGATCTGTCTTTTTTTAGAATCGCTAAATATTCGATATTGCCGCGGTTTCGTCCCGCGCCGCCGAGAATGGGCGATACAGTCAGGTGTGAAACCGTGAAGTTGTTTTCGACGAAAAACGCGGTCAATTCGCGCAGTACTCTCACATGAGCCGCCTTGTTACGTACAATGCCGCCTTTGCCTACGTCGGCTTTCCCTACTTCAAACTGCGGTTTGATCAGCACGATCACCGTACCGTTTTCTTTCAGAAACGGCAACGCATACGGCAGCACTTGATGCAACGAAATAAAGGATACGTCAATGGAGATAAGATCCACCGACGCGCTCGACACCGTCTTGGCTAATTCCGCCGAACGAACGTCGGTTCCTTCCAAATTTTCCACACGACTGTCTGCACAAAGAGTAGGATGCAACTGTCCGTGACCGACATCAACGGCATATACTTTCGATACACCGTTTTTTAGCAAACAATGCGTAAACCCACCCGTGGAGGCACCGATATCCATCGCCACCGCTCCGTCCAACGACAAATCCATAAGCGAGAGGGCTTTTTCCAACTTAAGGCCACCGCGCCCTACATAGGCGCAGGCCTCTTTTTCGCAGACGACGTCGTCGCCCTCACCGATACCGAAAGAGGCTTTGTCGATGACCTTTCCGTTCACCGTCACCGCGCCGTCACGAATCAGCTCCTTGGCTTTTTCGCGACCGCTTGCCCATCCGTTATCCACCAAAAAGGCATCCAACCGCTGTTTATCGGTCACGGTCTTCTCCCCCTCGGATCGCACGGATCATCCCCTCGGTATCCAAGCCGCACAAGTGCAAGCCCTCGTCCACCGAGCAAGCGGGAATAAATCGATCGATCGTATGCATTTCATATTGTCCGAAAAAGCGATTTTCCAGCAATGCGGCACCAAGCTGTTGCGCCACACCGCCCATGCGATTCCCCTCTTCAAAGAAAATCACGCGCTGATATTCCGCTGCAATGCGCAAAACTTCTGCCGGCAACGGATGCACACGATTGAGTTTCAACACCGACAGCGGCAAGTCCTCTTTGAGTGCCGAGACGGCCTCCAAAGCATGAGAGAACAGTCGTCCGTAGGTCACGATCAAGGTGCGGGCGTTAACGTTGCGGAAATAGGCAAACGGTTTTCCGTCGGGTTTATACGACGGGATCGCCACCTGCGCCCCGCGCGGATAGCGTACCGCCACAATGCCCGTATCGCGGTACAAGGCCTGTTTCATATCCAACGCCAATTCCTCATACGTGGCAGGCGAATAGATGGTGGTATGGGGAATGGTGGACAAAAACGACACGTCAAACAATCCTTGATGCGTTTCGCCGTCGTCCGGCACGATGCCGGCACGGTCCACCGCCAACACCACGTGGTTGTTCATAATGGCGGTGTCGTTTAGCAATTGATCGTAAGCACGTTGCAAAAACGTAGAATACACCGCAAACACCGGCAAACAACCACCCACGGCCAAGCCCGACAAAAAGGTGGTGGCGTGTTCTTCCGCAATGCCCACGTCGAAAAAGCGGTCGGGGAAGCGCGCCGCAAACGCGGAAAGACCGGTACCGCCCGTCATTGCTGCCGTCACAACGCACAATTTGTCGTCATGTTCAGCCGTTTCGCAAAGGCAATCACCTGCCGTCTTGGAAAAGCTGTCACCACCGCCTGCGGGCGTGCCCGTTTCCACGTCAAATCCCGATACACCGTGAAATACGTCGGGATCTTTCACCGCTTGTGCATATCCGTGTCCTTTTTCGGTAATCGCGTGTAATAAAACGGGTCTATTGGCGGTTTTCGCCACCTCCAAGGCACGGCACAGATCGTTGAGATTATGCCCGTCAATGGGACCGAGATAGTAAAAACCCATCTCCTCAAACATCGTGCTGGTGTGATACACGCTTTGTTTGACACTCATTTTCGTGCGAGATAACAGACGATGAAGCGGTTTGCCGACTACGGGCAGGCGCGACACCGATTTGTTTACCGCGTTTTTGAATCGCTGATATCCACGCCCCGTACGCAAATTGGACAAGTGGCGCGCCACAAATCCCACGTTTTGGTTGATGGACATCTTGTTATCGTTCAAGACGACGATCAAGCGATCATCACTGCGACCGGCGTTACAAAGGCCTTCGTATGCCAAACCGCCCGTCATCGCGCCGTCACCGATAACCGCGATAACGTGACCGCTTTCCCCCGTCAAGGTTTTGGCCTTGGCAAGACCGTTGGCCGCCGAAACCGAGGTGCTGCTGTGCCCTGCCACAAACGTATCGTATGGGCTCTCTTGCGGGCGCGGGAATCCGGAGATACCCTGCGATTTTCGCAAATGTTCAAATTGTGCCGCACGACCGGTAAGCAGTTTGTGAGCATAGCATTGATGCCCCACGTCCCACACGATACGATCGTCAACGGAAGAAAAAAGTCGGTGTAACGCTACCGTCAATTCCACGACGCCTAAGTTGGAAGCCAAATGGCCGCCCGTATGCGACACCGTTTGGATGATAACACCGCGCAATTCCTCGCACAACTCATCCAACTGAGCCGATGAAAGCCGTGCCAAATCGGCGGGCGATTGTATTTTTTCGAGCAAACTCATACACATTCCTGTCTTTCACCATAACAATCATTGAAGCGGAACAATGGGAAAAATCAGACCGACGATCACCCCAAGAATCACACCACCCAACACTTCCAGCGGTGTGTGACCGATCAATTCTTTCAGGGTGATGGGCGTGATATCCCGATCCGCCACACCATCGCCGTCCACGTCCGCCTTTTCCTGCTCAATTTCGTTCAAATATACGTTGAGCAATTTCGCGTGGCGACCCGTTTCACGGCGCACACCCATGGCATCATACACAACGATAAACGCCAAAATGAGGGTGATGGCAAAAATTGGGGTCTGTAATCCGTGAAACCGCGCGGTGGCTACCGCAAGCGCACAGACCATCGCCGAATGGGCACTGGGCATACCTCCCGCACCCCAGAGGCGTTCCAATTGTATTTTTTTGGTCAGCAACGATTGAATAATCGTTTTGATCACCTGTGCAAATAACCACGCGAGCAACGCCGCGATCAAGGCGCGATTTTGTAAAAGCTGTTGAATGGTCGCCATAGTTTCTCCTTAAAAAATCCGTTTCAGTAACGTTTGGGCCAACGCCGTCAAATCAGCTCGCTGTTCATCAAAGACAGACAGCGCGGCAATCGCTTTGGCGGTATAGTCCTCGGCCAATGCGTGCGCTTTGTCCAAACCAAGCAGCGAAACGTAGGTGTTTTTGTCGTGATCGGCATCACCACCGACAGGTTTGCCGAGTTGTTCCGCCGTGGAGGTCACGTCCAAAATATCGTCGATAATTTGGAACGCTAATCCGAGATAGTAACCAAACTGCGTAGCGGCTTCGACCTGTTCGTGGCTTCCGCCGCCGACCAGGCATCCCATCTCACAAGCGGCTTGAATCAGTGCCGCCGTTTTGCCTTCTTGCAACGTTTTGAGCGTATCGGCATCAATTTGTTTGCCTTCACTTTCCAAGTCGATCACCTGACCGCCGATCATCCCGCCGATACCGGCGCGATGTGCCAAGATCCACGCGGCACGCAGTGCCGCTTCGGGAGGCACGTCCTGCAAATAACGCGTATCCAACACCGTTTCAAACGCACGGTTTAAAAGCGCATCACCGGCCAACAAGGCCATGGCTTCCCCGTACGCGGTATGTACCGACGGTTTGCCGCGACGCAAAGGACTGTCGTCCATACACGGCATATCGTCGTGTACCAACGAATAGGAATGGATCATTTCGATTGCCGCCGCAAACGGCAGGGCGATTTCGGGATTTTTGCCGCACAAATGGCAAAATTCCAACGTCAAGACGGGGCGCAAGCGTTTCCCGCCACCCTCACACGCATACGACATCGCGCGAACGACCGTGTCTTGTAAGGTGCCTTCCTTGGGTAAATAGGTGGGAAGCGCCGCCTCCACACGTTGCAAATGCTGTGTCAGGCGCTCTGTATATAAACTGCTCATCTTATTCCTCAATTCCCGTTTGTGTTAATTGGAGAATTTTTTGCTCCGCCGTTTTCAGCGTATCGGAACAAAACGCCACCAACTTCGTTCCCTCGTCAAACAAGGTCATCGATTCGTTTAACGGACACTTTCCCGTTTCCAGTTGGTTGACGATCTCTTCCAAACGTTGCATCGCTTGTTCAAACGTCATTTCATTATTCATTCGCTGTATCTCCTTTTACGGTGGTCTCCACCAAACATTCCATCCGCCCGTCTTCCACCAGGATCGACACGCGTTCACCCACGTTCACCTGTTCCACCGACGTGAGCACCGTCCCCTCTTTCGAAGCCACGGCATAACCGCGCGCAATCACACGCAGGGGGCTTATGGCATCCAATTTACCAGCTAGGGTCCCCAAGCGGTTGGCCGAACGTGTCAAGTACGAACGAGCCGCCGACGAAAATGCTCGCGTCACGTAATCCAAGCGAACGCCGCGTTCTTCCACGTAATAGAGTGGCCGCGATAAGCACGGACGATCCGCAATCGTTTGCAGACGTTGACTCTTTTGCCGAAGACCGTTTAACAGTCCCGCCGCCATCGACTGCGAAAATTTTCCAACAGTTTGGAGCAACTCCGCACGGTCGGGAACCGCCAATTCCGCGGCCGCCGACGGTGTCGGTGCACGCAGATCGGCCACAAAATCACAAATGGTGAAGTCCGTTTCATGACCGACACCCGATATGACGGGAATGGTCATCGACGCCACCGTACGCGCCAATCCCTCGTCATTAAAGGCCCACAATTCTTCAATGGAACCGCCGCCGCGCCCGATGATGATCACATCGGGTGTTTGCGGATGCTTGTCCTCTTTCATTTCTTCAAACCGCAACAACGCACGGCGCAGGTCAGCGGGAGCACCTTCCCCCTGTACCAAAACGGGCGCAAACACCACCGTGGCACACGGGAAACGGCGGGAGAGTACGTTGAGAATATCCCGCACCGCTGCACCCGTCGGCGAGGTGATCACACCGACACGCATCGGCATGCGCGGCAACGCTTTTTTCCGCGACTCGTCAAAAAGCCCCTCTGCTTCCAAGCGACGCTTTAGTTGCTCAAACGCGATCTGCAATGCACCGGCACCGTCGGGTTGCATCTCGTCGATATACAACTGAAAGGCACCGTCTTTTTCATACAAAGACACTCGCGCGCGCACCAACACTTTCATCCCGTTTTCGGGCAAAAAGCGCAATTGCACGGCTTGTGAGCGAAACATCACCGCTTTCACGGCGGCACCCTCGTCTTTTAAGGTCATATACAAATGACCGGATTGATAATGGTTGGTAAAATTGCTGATCTCGCCGCTGATCCAAACCCCTTTCAGGTTGGCATCACCGTCAAGCAAGGATCGCACGTATCGGTTGAGCTGACTGACCGTAACCGCATTCACCGTACGTTTCCCCCTTCTTTCAATGCCGTCAACACCGCAATACCCACGGCATTATCCGACGAAAACTCAGGCGGTGCAAAACGGCCACCGAAGCGTTCCGTTAATGCCTTACGGATGATCGTATTGGACATCACACCGCCGGCGTATACCACCGGCATATCACCGTATTTTTGTAACAGACGCGCCGTCATCTCTTCCAGCGCGGCCTGAATATAGCGTAAACAAAACAGCGCGATCTCCTCATGAGGAACACCGTTTTTGAGCAGTTCTCGGCATTGGTTTTCCACACCGGAAAAATGCGCACTTTCTTCTTTCAGAACCGGTTTTACTTTCTTTGATGAAGCCGCCGTTTGCGCCAGCTTGTCCAATGCCGGACCGGCCGGAAACGGCAACCCGAGCATACCGCCGACACGATCCACCAACTGCCCCGCTTTCAAATCGAGTGAGGAGGCGACCACTTGGCAAGAAAGCACCGTGTCGGAGTGCGGCGTCACGAGCAACGCATCGGTCGTCCCGCCCGAAATATGAAAGGCCAAAAAAGGCTTTTCCAAGAGTTCAAGAGAATGCGAACCATATAAAGCCGCGGCGACATGACCTTGTTGATGGGTGAAAATATGAAGCGGGCACCCCGTAACGGCAGACAACTGCCGTGCCGCACCGAGGCCGACCAAAAAGCACGGCATATACGAACCGTCCGCTTCTTGCGGGCGATCGGACACGCCGATTGCTGTAAGCGTATCCAAAGACGGAACCGCCCGGCACAACGCTTCCGTCAATTCAGGCAACTGCCGCACGTGATGAAACACGGCATCGCTTTGGCGCAGCCCCAACTCCCCCTCTTTCACGGGGAGAAGTTGTTTAAACTGCCAAAGCGCCTCCGTCTCGGCCTGCAAAGCCGCAACGGAGGTCGTATAATTGCTGGTATCCAGCCCGATATAAGTGCTCATTTCGTATCATCGCGGCGTGAGATACCGCCCAACACGCCGTTAACAAACGAAGAATCGGCGTCCGAACCGTAAATTTTGGCCAATTCCACCGCTTCGTTAATTGACACACTGACGGGAACTTCTTCCACCCACAGCATTTCAAACACGGCCAATCGCATAATCGACAACGCCACACGGGACAAACGCGCTTTGCTCCATTTGTGCGAATGTTCACTGATGAGAGCATCGATCTCCTCCAAATGCTCCACGGCCCCTTGCGCTAAGGAAAGCGCAAAAGAATCGCCCGCCAGATCACGCGCTTCCGCGGCATTTTCCAAAATGTCCGCGATCGATCCTTCCGTAAAGCTTTTTTCAAACAAGAGAACAAATGCCAGTTCTCGTGATTCCCGACGCGTCATGTCGTTACCATGCCTTTCTGTTTTCAAATTCCGTGAGCCCCCTACCCAAACGGGCAGGAGGCATCTTGATCATTTCGTCTCTTCGGCTGCTTTATCTTCCAAAACCAAACCCATCACGTGAACGTTGATTTTGGTGACAGGTTTACCGGTCATCGACTGCACCGCCGATTTCACTTGACGTTGCACCTCACCGGCCACGTCGGGAATGCGCACACCGATCTTCAAATTGACATACACATCCAGCACGGTTTCGCTCTCATTGTTGATAACGGTGACCGATTTGGGAGCAACCGTATTCACAATGTTGCGCAATTCCGGCACGCTTTTTGCCATACCGGCAACACCGGGCACTTCCAATGCCGCCGTGCTGGCGATGGTGGCGATCACTTCTTCGGAAATAATGCAGTTGCTTTCAGGGGTTGTGTATTGTTTGTCACTCATAGTTGAAGACCTCCTACTTCTTGATATACACATCTATTATACCACAAACTCCGCCGCTCGCAACAGTTTTTTCTTATTTCATCGGAACAATGTTAATATTTTGCGGCAAAATATTCGATTGCGCGGTCACAATTTGCGAGATTTTGGAGGTATCCTGCACGGTCAAGTCGTCACTTTTGACCACAACGCTGCATTGATCCCCCTCAATATACACCACACAATCCGCAAATCCTTTGGCCTTGATCAGATCTTCAATGCAACTTTCTTGCTCAATGGCTTTCGCCATCACGGCAATGGCTGTTGCCGCCGCTTGCTTTTGTTCGTCGTCGGCTTTCACGTTATCCAGCACTTCTTTCACGAGATCCACCGCTTCATCGCGCGATTTTTCCCGATTTTCCCGTGCTTGTTCAAAGTATGACGTTTCCACCTTGTCGGAATTGACGTTGAGCGCCTCCCCCAATTCGTTATCGGACGGTTTGCTTTGCGTGGTGGGCGGATTCGTATCAGGCGTACCGATGGAGGAATCGGTCAAATAGTAATTCAAATAAACCGCCACACCGAGCGCCACGATCAACGTGCCGATCACCACTTGCTTTTTACCAAAAAATTTACGCATAATTCTCTTCTCCTTTATGACCTTAAGATAATTTTGTCACGCAAACACGCTTGCTTGATACGTTCAACACGACCGTTACCGCTTGCACGATTCGCTCGCACACCGTTTTGTCATCACCACCTTCACAAACGATTACCACACCTTTTATCGTCGGTTGAATTTCGGTAACCAGCAACCCCTCTCTCCCGTTATCGGAATCGATAACGATCACCTTTTCCTCGCTGTCGTCGCGTTGGATCACCTTGTTGGAATCTTGACCGCTGTCTTCTTGACGGTCGGTATTGGTTTTTTGTTCGGTGGCGTATACGTATTCCACGCCGTTTTCCAGCGTGATCATCACACGGCACTGACCCGCACCTTGAATGCTGCTGACGATGGTGCGCAGTTTTTCTTCCGTTTCGCTAATAAACTCTTGTGAACTCGTCACCGTCGCGATTTTTTCTTTTTTTGGGGGTAACCATTCGGGCAGTGCCAACAACAATACTCCTACGATTCCGCACACGATTACCGCATTGACGCCTTTTTTCGTTTGAAAAAAGCCTGTCACCGCCGCTATCGCCGTCTTCACTTGCCTTTCACCCAACTTCTTCACCGTTCTCTCCGCCTACACGAATACTCACCGTCGTCCCCAATTGTTCTTCCAACACGTCACGCACTCCCAGCACACGGGGCACCTGTTTCTTATCAACCACGATCACAACTTGCTCTATGTATATGTTTCCCTCTTTTGAAACATTCGTTTTCACCACGATCTTTTCAGCCTTCGCTTCGCGATAGGACAAGCATTCCTCCGTGATGGCCGTCACCCGCTCTTTCACTTGCTCGGCAAGTTGCTCCGTCACCTTTTCGGTTAATTGTTCCGTTACCATTTCCTGCGGCAACCATTCGACGTCTAAAGGGAGATCAACGCTCACCTGCAACAAGGGGGTAATCATACTGCAAATAAAAAACGTGACAACCAATAACTGATAGATTTTCCCCGTCTTCCCTTCGGAGACAAGCAAACGTATTGCGGAGCACCCCACCGCCGCAAAGCACACCGCGCCGCTCCAATTCCGCAAAAATTCCATAACTCTCACCCCGTTTTGGTTGCCATAGTGACCACCGTCACGGCGATGATTGCGAACAACGAACCGGCACACAATACGGCGATCAAACACTTCATCACACTTTGTGAGGAACGTATCAGGGAAGTTACGCTGTCGAGTTCAAACACTTCCCCGCATATTCCGCATACCGATAAGCACAGATTCCACAACAAACATTTTAATAATGTCGGCAACACGATCGCCACCGAAACAGCGATACCGATAGCCCCTGTCGTAGAACGCAACAGCCCCAAGCATCCGCGTATCGTGGAAAATGCCTCACTAAGCGAGGCGCCCACCACCGGCACAAAGCTGGCAAGAGAAAATCGCCACATACGACTACCCAGGCTATCTGTTGCACTTCCCGCCAAATTTTGAAGCGACAGGAGTCCTGTGAAGAGCATCGTACCAATGGTTAACACCCACACCGCCGTTTTACCGATCATTTCTCCGAAACGCCCCATACGCACCCCCGCCGTTACCGAACCGATCACACCCAACGCCAACGAAATACCCATCAGCGGCACGATGAACGAATCCGATACCACCGACAAAATTTGGGCAGCATACAACACAATCGACTGGAAAGAAACAGCCGAGATCGCATGACCGCAAGTCAGCAGTACAGCCGCATACACCGGAACGAAACTCATCATAAACACCGACAGTGTTTGTGTAACCTCGGCCGTTTGGGAAATGCATGCCGAGATGGGTGTGATGACCGTTGCGCAAGCAACCAACGAAGAGATAACCGAAAACAAGGAACTTCCCCGCTCCTCTCCCAACGTTTTGGAAAGCCCGCCCATCCAAGCGTGAAGCAACACGACACCCAGCACAACGGCACAAGACCGTAACGGTTCGCGTGCAACCCGTACCATTAAGGAAAACACTTCCTTTAACAAGGTGTTCGGCTTTAGTTGTGACAATTGCGTCGTATCCACGGAAGTAATACCCAATTGTCGGAGCAGCTCCCGTGTTTCTTGCGGTAGTTCCTCCAGCAGTTCTGAAGCACCGCTCGCTTCCAATTGTTCTCGATATAGCTCCTCCACGCTTTTGGCCGTTACCGATAATGGCAATAAGAGAAGAAGCAACATCGTTACCAAAAAGACTCTCTTTTTCATTTTCAGCCACCAATCAACCCCACCGCTACCGAGGCGATTTTTTGAAACAGCGGCAACCCCAGTATCAGCAAAGCCATACGTCCCGCCAATTCCGCTTTCGCGGACAATGCCATTTCGCCCGCGTCCTTACACGTATCGGAAGCCAACTGTGTGATTAAACAAATGCCCAAACCTTTAAAAAGGATCGCGGCATATTCCGAAGACAATCCGCTTTGAGAGAGCAAATTTGTCAACTCGTTCAAAATCGATTGCGCTTTTCCCAGCAAGGATACCGTTATCAAAACGCCGGTCATCAGTACCAATACCAACGCCTGTTCGGGTCGCTGATGTCGTAAGATGACCGCCAACACCGCAACGACTACCAACAAGCCGACAATCGCCATTATTTCCATATCATCACAATCCAAATATTGATTTCACCATATGAAACAGATCGCTGATCTCGGTGACAACCATTGCCAACACCACAACCAACCCGGCTAACGTGGTCATCATCGCTTGTTCTTCTCGTCCCGAACGGATCAGCACTTGATTCAGTACTGCCACGATGATACCGATCGCGGCAATTTTAAATATCAGATCCACATCCACGCTCATCGCCTCCGTATTAGAGCAGTAACAAACTCATACTTAAACCACCGCAAATCCCCAACGCCATCAAAACACGTCCCTTGGTTTTTAATTCGTTCTGTGCGTCTTGCAATCGTTCCCGGATGACGTCGCGATACTCATCGCAGTAACGAATCGCCCCCTCAACGTCCGAAAAGCCGAACCCTCTTACAAATCTTTCCAAAACCACACTGTCTTCGTTGGAAAGACCGTGTTCCTTGCTCCATGCAACCACGTTTCTTTCCCACGATTCGCGATCATCCACCTCGTTTTCTCGCGAAGCGGGTATCCCCCATTGCTCCAGCAATTCCGCCATCGGTTCCGAGGTGTAGCGAACACGCTCACGTATGCGACCAAGCAATGTGCGTACCTCAGTCAAGGCTGTTACGCGTTTTTTCAAACGAACACGCGCCATCCCGCCGCACATCGTGCCCGCCGCAGTGACCAGCAACAACCCTACCACCTTCATGCAACCACTCCTTTGTTTTTACACATAAATGAACACAACCGGGGCGTTCGCGCCCCGACAGCACAATCAAGTATTCGAACACATCATTTTCCAAAGCCGTTTTGAGCGCCGGAATATGCAACAATTGTTGTGCATCACGACAATGGATCGTGGCGATGGATAACACACCGCGATACAAACTCTTGGTTACCGCCGCTATTTCCGCTTCTCCTCCCAATTCATCCAGCAAAATCAGCGGCGGTGCTAAACAGCGAACAGCCTGTTCGACCCCTTGCGTTTTGGGTATTCCGCACAAGACGTCACACCCCAGCGATATCGCACTTTCTTTCAATTCTCCGCGTTCATCAATTACCGCGGGGTAAAGACCGCGCTTTGAAAAGCCGCGCATTACATCAACAAGTAAACTGCTTTTACCGCAGGCAGGTTCGCCGCAAATCAGGGCGCTGTGTGCCCGTTCGTCTTTGTAAAGAAGCGGTAACAGTTCTTCCGCGCAACCACAATGCTCCCTCAACACACGCAAACACAACGACGTTATGTCGCGAAAAGAGATCACCTCGTCTTGTTGCAAAACGGCGGTGCCGCAAACGCCAATACGGCAGCCCTCGCGCGTGGTAACAAATCCCTTTCGCAGTTCTTCTTGATGAGCATACAAGGAATGAGAACACGCGTTATCTATCGTTTGCCGAACCCAGTCGTCCTCACAAAAAACCACTTCAACGCTATCGTCTGTCAAGGTGTTATGCCGTGATAGAAACCACGTTTTACCTCGCCCCGTAACCGTAATCGGTTGTCGACAACGCAAGCGTATTTCTTGAATCTCGTTTGCCTGCGATAACGGCACTTTTAAAAAGCGTTCTTGTAACTCACGCGGCAGAGAAGCCACCGCTTTTGCCAATCCGTTCATTGCCTGTCCCCTTTCGATCTTGTCCTATCTTTATGCGCGCGCAGAGGTAAATAGAACAAAACAGACAAGGGCCTGTCAGAATGACAGGCCCTTGTCTGTTAGAGGGGTGTTTTGAGGAGGGGTACGTACTCTGCGGTGAAAAAACACGGTTGCGGTGCCGCGTTCTTTCGAGTACGACTATACTGTAACAAAAAATTTGAGAGTGTTTGTGAATAGCCTATGAATAAACTGTAAGAAATTTTTAATAAAAAACAAACAAATGTTTGCATTTTGTAAAAAGGTGTGTTATACTAAAAACGAACAAAGTTTCTTTTTGTGAGGGATCAGTATGAAACCGTTAAATGAAAAACAACAAAAAGTGTTGGCATTTTTGAAAGAGCGCGCGCAAGACGGCGTCCCCCCCACCGTGCGTGAGATCTGCGATGCCGCCGGCATCAAATCCACCTCCACCGTGCATGCGTATTTGAAAATTCTGGAAGAAGGCGGGTATATCCGCCGTGACAGCGGTCTCAACCGCAGCATCCGTATGCCGGGCGAAAACGTGGCGCGTGTGCCGCTTCTCGGCAAGGTGACGGCCGGGATGCCCATTTTGGCAGTGGAAGAAGTGGAGGATTACGTTCCCTATTCGGGCGGCGGCTATCAGGCGGGAGAATTGTTTGCCCTGCGCGTGTCGGGCACCAGTATGTTAAACGCGGGTATTTTGGACAAAGATATCGTCATTGTTCGAAAAACCCCCGCCGCCGAAAACGGCGACGTTGTTGTCGCCCTAATTGGTGATGAAGCCACCGTGAAACGTATCTTCTTTGAAGAAGATCACATTCGCCTGCAGCCTGAGAATGACGCTTTTGAGCCTATTATTGTCAAAGAAGTAGTTGTGCTCGGCAAGGTAATCTCTCTTCTTCGCAATTTTTAACATTGACTTTTGCCCCTTTTCTGCCTATACTAGTACTACGATGTTCACATCGTAGATATGGGGGCGTAAAGGTTTCGACGGGGATTGTGAACCGTGGTAAGCGAGTAGCGGTGCGGGCCCGCTATAAAACCTGCAACTTTAAAAAATAAACGACAACAATTCTGTTGCTCTCGCGGCCTAATTAGGCTGCCGTCTTTACCCGAAGTACCGCGGTCGGGATAAAGGCGTCGATTAGCGGTGAACGTGAACGGACGGGTGTCGCACCGACCGTCACGCCGTAGCGACTACCGAAACGTGAAGCCTGTTTGTCGGCGTCACGCGGGGGGAATCTCAAAAGACAAACTGCACTCGGAGAAAACCCCGGCAAATGATTTTCGGACACGGGTTCGATTCCCGTCGCCTCCACCATTCAGTTGAAAACCCGCTATTTTAGCGGGTTTTTCTTATTGTGTGTACGAATTTTGTACGAATTTTCCATTTTTCGATACAAAATTTGCGCACCGCCTGTATATCGTCTGGAGTTACAAGGGAATCTCTCCTATGCTGATTGGCAAGGAGTGGTTTTCTTGTCGCTGTCTGCAAAAATCGGTCGAAACATCGTGGGATTTCGGAAACAAAAACGGCTTACGCAAGAGTGGTTAGCGCTCGAAGCCGATATGGCTGTGTCATATTTGCGAGCTATTGAGCACGGAAAAGCCAATCCGACGATCGGCGCGCTGGAACGCTTGGCCGCCATATTGGACGTGCCGCTCCATCTTCTTCTCGACACCGACGAGAACCCCTCAAAAACCGAAGCCGAATCATATCGAGCGCCAATGCCGGTCACGGAAGTATTGTTCGTGCACCCACACTATCATTGCTCAGTTTGTCCACGTTGCCGGATCACGTTGGCAAGAGAGTACCAGGCTTATTGTGATCGATGCGGACAATATCTCGATTGGGCAGATCTATCCAAAGCAAAACTCATATACAACCTATAATTAAAAGGCGGTATGCATTTCTGCACACCGCCTTCTCTCTTTAGAACTTCGCTTTGTCCGTCGGGTTGTTCACAATGCCAAACGCCACAAGCAGCGGCACCAGCACGTTGAGCAGCCCGTCCACCGTGGCGCTGATGTCAATGCCGCCGAACTCTTTGACGCAAAATGCCACGAGCGCACCGAACGACACCCATACCGCCCAGGATTTAAAACGACTGAGAATGTTTTTGATGACTTCCATTTTCTTTTCTCCTTATGTTTATTTTATGACAAGTGCCATAATAGCACCGATCACCACACCGACCACGCCGGTGATCACCGCGACAACCGCCTTTTCCCACCGCGTCGCGGGGATCTCTTTGAGATCTCTCACGTCTTGATGCAATTCGTTAAACTGCTCGTGGAGAGCCTCCACGTTGGAATTGGTCACCGCTACCGCTTTCGTGAGCTCCCGAAGGTCGTGCATCTCCCCTTCAAGGTCTTTCAAACGGTGTTCCGCGCCTTTGATGCGCGCTTCGTGTTCCATCACCTTTGCCGGAACGCTATCCATCACCCTACCCCCTACTTCTTCACAATTTTGATTTGGATGCAG
>JAFSFY010000009.1 GCA_017434985.1 Clostridia bacterium
GTCAACGTGAGCATAGTGACGGTTGTCGGTTTGATACTCAACGTGAGAGGTGTTGATCGTGATACCACGTGCACGCTCTTCGGGAGCCTTGTCGATGTTGGCATAATCCATGAATTCGGCGTCGCCTTTGATAGCCAACACCTTGGTGATAGCCGCGGTGAGGGTGGTTTTACCATGGTCAACGTGACCGATGGTACCAATGTTTACGTGCGGTTTGGATCTTTCAAATTTTTCCTTTGCCATTTGAGTTTCCTCCTTTATACTCTGTTTAATAATAATTGAGTGGGGCATCGTATAACCCATTCTAGCAAGTTATACGATAAATTTCAAGCCTTTTTCGAAAAGTTTCCTTGAAATCGTAAATTAGTTCTTGGCGCGCTTGGAAATGATCTCTTCAGCAACGCTCTTCGGAACTTCGTTGTAGTGGCTGGGTTCCATCACGTATTGGCCACGGCCTTGCGTACCGGAACGCAGGTCGGTCGCGTAACCGAACATCTCGGAAAGTGGCACGTTGGCACGGATCTGAACAGCACCGTTGATGTTTTCAGAACCTTCCATTTGGCCACGGCGAGACGCGATATCGCCCACCACGAAGCCCATGTACTCGTCCGGTACCACAACGACGACTTTCATGATCGGCTCCATAAGAACCGGATCCGCCTTGCGCATCGCCTCTTTGAACGCCATCGAACCGGCGATCTTAAAGGCCATTTCAGACGAGTCGACTTCGTGATACGAACCGTCGTACAGGGTAACTTTTACGTCCACAACGGGGTAACCGGCAATCGTACCGGCGTGCATAGCACCTTGAATACCGGAGTCGACCGCAGGAATGTACTCCTTCGGGATCGCACCGCCGACAACCGCGTTGATAAACTCGTAGCCTTTGCCGGATTCGTTGGGTTCCAACTTGATCTTAACGTGACCGTATTGACCTTTACCACCGGACTGACGAGCATATTTTTGATCCACGTCAGCCAATTTGCGGATGGTTTCTTTGTACGCAACCTGAGGAGCACCAACGTCCGCTTCCACTTTGAATTCGCGGAGCAAACGGTCAACGATGATCTCCAGGTGAAGTTCACCCATACCGGCAATGATGGTTTGGCCCGTTTCCTCGTCGGTGTAGGTTTTAAAGGTGGGATCTTCTTCCGCCAATTTGGCAAGGGCGATACCCATCTTTTCCTGACCGGCTTTGGTTTTGGGCTCGATCGCCACGCGGATAACCGGCTCCGGGAAGTTCATCGATTCCAAAATAATGGGATGTTTCTCGTCGCACAAGGTGTTACCGGTGGTGGTGTTTTTCAGACCGATCGCCGCAGCGATGTCGCCTGCGTACACAACGTCCAGATCCTTACGGGCGTTGGCGTGCATTTGCACGATACGACCCAAACGCTCGTTGGAATCCTTGCTGGAGTTGTACACGGTGTCGCCGGCTTTGACGGTACCGGAGTACACGCGGAAGAACGCAAGTTTACCCACAAACGGGTCGGTCGCGATCTTGAACGCCAAAGCGGCAAACGGCTCTTCATCCGAAGAGTGACGGCAATCTTCCTCTTCCGTGTCGGGGTTCACACCTTTGATGGGCGGAACGTCGAGCGGAGAAGGCATATAGTCCACGATGGCATCCAGCAGTTTCTGAACGCCCTTGTTACGGTAGGAAGTACCGCAGCAAACGGGGACCATGGTGTTGGCGATGGTCGCTTTACGGATAACCGCTTTGATCTCGTCGATCGAGATCTCTTCGCCGCTGAAGTATTTCTCCATCAGCTCGTCATTCTGCTCGGCAACAGCCTCCAACAATTTTTCATGATACTCTTCCGCAATCTCAACCATATCCGCAGGAATTTCTTCCACGCGCATATCTTTACCCATATCGTCATAATAGACGTCGGCTTTCATCTCCACCAAGTCCACGATACCTTTGAACAGGTTTTCGGAACCAATGGGAAGTTGGATCGGAACAGCGTTACACTTCAAACGGTCGCGCATCATTTGCACAACGCGATAGAAGTCGGCACCCATAATGTCCATTTTGTTAACATAGGCCATACGGGGAACCTGATACTCGTCCGCTTGACGCCACACGGTCTCGGACTGGGGCTCAACGCCGCCCTTAGCACACAGCACAGTCACCGAACCGTCGAGCACACGAAGGGAACGTTGCACCTCAACGGTGAAGTCCACGTGGCCGGGGGTGTCGATGATGTTGATGCGGTGCTTGTCCGCGGAGCCTTGCTTATCCCAATAGCAAGTGGTGGCAGCGGAGGTGATGGTGATTCCGCGCTCTTGCTCTTGCGCCATCCAGTCCATGGTCGCGCCGCCGTCGTGCGTTTCACCGATTTTGTAGTTAACACCGGTATAATACA
>JAFSFY010000010.1 GCA_017434985.1 Clostridia bacterium
CGTGACGTCTTCCGGCAACTTTATGATTGAGATCGACGGCGTGGATTACTACGTCACTGCCTATACCTACAAAGAGGCATTGGCCGGCGGTAAGAAATCGGCCCCTTCGCTGATGCAGGTGTTCCTCGACAAGAAGACCACCAACGAGGATTGCGCCAAGTTCGGCGATGCTTGGGAAATCCTCGTTCTCTCCCAGGCGGTTCAGACCAACGGCTTTGCTGATGCCCAGACCGCTCTTAACACCGCTTTCGGTGAAGTCACCGATGCCAACGCCGCCGTTTGGTTCGGCGGTGCGAAGATCCCCGGAGTCGTGGAAAGCGCAATCGGTATGAATAAAACCACGAATCAGAACGGAACCTTCATTTTGGCCAACAACATTGAGACTGCCGGGAATGCTGCCGTTACAAGTGACGCTCGTTACGGATACGGTTACGAGTATATCATCAGAAAAGGCGTGGACTACACCTTGGATCTGAACGGAAAGACGGTCTCTCACAAAGCAATCAACAAGAATGCAAACCACAATGCACTTACTTATTTGTTTATTGCCAACAATGCGGGTACCAAGCTGACCATTAACGGTGAAGGCAAGGTTTATTGCCATAACAGCGAAGGCTATACTTGCGCCATTCAGGGCAAGGACGGCACTTTGGTTACCGTCAACGGCGGCGATTATGAAGTGGATAACGGTATTGCCGTTTGGGCAGGTGCAGGCGCACACATCGTTATCAACGGCGGTAGCTTTGTGAACGGCAATGCCACGACCGACCACGAGTTGATCTATTCCAGCGGCGGTGTTATCGATATTTACGGTGGTTTCTTCCATAATACCGACGGTAATTACACCCTTAACGTCGAAGACCGTAACCGTGCTACCGGGTTCATTAACGTCTATGGCGGCACCTATGTGAACTTCGATCCTTCTACCGGCGGTCAGGACCCCAACAACATTAAGGTGGCTGACGGCTACAAGGTCGTTTCCGAAACGCAGGCGAACGGCGACGTGTGGTATACCGTTGTTGCCGAATAATTTTGATTTAGCCTTGTCTTCGTAAACTCCACCCATCCCCTTCGGGGGATGGGCGGCAATCAAAGGGTATAAACGGCGTTTGTATCCTTTGATTGCTGAAAAAGCAATAAAAAAAGGAGGTAAGAATTATGTCAAAACTCAAAAGTCTGTTACTCTCCGGCATAGGCGCGGTGGCGGTGGCGGCAGTTGCCATCGGCGGTACGCTCGCCTATCTGCAAGACGATGACAGCGATGTCAACGTGATGACGCTCGGCAACGTGCAGATCGACCAACTCGAATACGAACGCGTAGTGGACCAGGACGGCAACTGGGTCCCCCTGACCACGACGGACAAGTACGGGTATACTCCTGACGAACTGCAAGACTACACGCAAGACAAGCCCTTGTACCCTGCGGTGTTCGCAGACGGCAGCATCAAATGGGACGACCGCAACGGTTCGCAAGAAGTAAGCGGCCCCACCTCCCACCAACAGTCGTGGGCTCAAATCGGTGCTTCCGGTTCCAACCAACTGTTTGACGACAGTGTGAAAAACGCCCTTGACAAATTCGTGTTCGTCAAAAATACCGGCAAATCCGATGCATACGTGCGCACCTGGTTTGCATTCGAACAAGGCAGCGTTACCGCCGACAATTTTGCCGACGTGATCATGACCAATTCCAACCGTGACCATTGGAGCTGGGAAACCGTGGCAACCGACGTGGACATTGACGGCAACCGCTACGTTGTGAAGTTGGCGACCTACTTGGGACCCAAATCCAACCCGACGGGCGTGCTTGCTCCCGGTGCCGTCTCCTACCCCTCTCTGCTTCAGGTGTATATGAAACCCGAAGCAACCAACGAGGACTGCGCGGCTATTGACGGCAACAAGAACGGCACGTATGATATTTTGGTGTTTTCGCAAGCCATCCAAACGGCGGGCTTTGAGGCTCCGTCCACCTATTCGTTGACCAACCCCACCACGGCGGCGGAAGTGGCGTTGATCGAAGGATTCGGTACCGAGCATCCGTGGGATGGCCCGATCCATTTCCCCGGCTACGTGTACGACCAAGCCGAATTGGAAGCGGCTTTGAACGACGGCGTCACCACCGTTAAACTCGGCGCTCCGTTTGCGCTGAACGGTACCGTCACCATTCCTGCCGACACCACCATCGTGGGCGGCGGCTATGCGCTTACCCGTGCAGACGGGTTTACCGGCACGATGATTCAACCTGCGGTCGGCACCACCTTGACGCTGGAAAACATCGTGTTGGACGGCGGCTCTGCGAGCGGCGTTACGGCGACCGGCAACTTGGTTGCGGCTTCTAACAACAGCAACATCGTGTTGGGCGAAGGTGCCATTCTTCAAAACAACGACGGCGCTCACGCCGTGAACCTCGGCACCAGAATCGGCGCTACCTTGACCCTCAACGGCGGCGAGATCATCAACAACCGCTCGGGTTCCGGCGCGGTTTGGGGCGGTGGTCACATCACCATCAACAGCGGTAAGATCAATGGCAACACCTCCACCGGCATCGGCGGTGCCATCCGTATGGTCGGCAACTGCCACCTAACGATGAACGGCGGCGAGATCTGCAATAACACCGCAGCCAGTGACGGCGGTGCCATTTGGGGATACGGTGCTTCCACTTACACCTTCAACGGCGGTAAAATGAACGGTAACACTTCCGACGGTGTCGGCGGCGCGATCTATACCGGCACCTACTCCACCATCAACCTCGGCGGTGATTTTGAACTTTGCAACAACCAAGCCGATAACAGCGGTGCTATCCGTTTGACGGACCACACTTCGTTGACGATGACCGGTGGTACAGTAAGCGGCAATACCCAAAACGGTGAATCCAATGCCTTTAACACTTGGAATAACTCCATTACCATTACCGGCGGTAAATTGGCTGATAATGTCTCTTATGTGGGCGGCCTTGGGTTGACCATCGGCAATGCCGAGATTGACGGCGTGATCAGTTACAATCTCTCCACCAATCACAATACCGCCTACTTGAAAAAAGATTTTGCCTCTTTCGAGTTTACGGTAAATGAGGCCGGCGAACATTTCGCGAACTTCAACTTTAAGCCCGAAGACGGTTACACCTACACGACGGGCGATGAATCCAAACTCGTCTGTCTCAACAACGGCTACGTTACCTATTGGGATGCCGTATCCGGCACCTTCCGTTTGAAGGCGGAATAATACACTCGACGTACATTGTTTTATTGCTCGTCAACCCGTAAGGGTTGGCAGCAATCAAAAGGCGCAAGCAACCGTCTTGTGCCCTTTGATTGCTGAAATGATTTTTTAAGGAGGAGATGCATCAATGAAAAAACGCATATGTCAACGATTGCTCGTGTTTCTTTCGTTGATCACCTTGCTCATTTCTTCGGTGAATTCCACTTTTTGCTTTATCGTGACCAAAACGGAAAGTTCGGTCAACACCTTTGTTCCGCTTGACAAACTCGTCGGCAAGTTGTTGATCAACAAAACCGTGGAACATCCTTTTGGCGACTCCTACGTGATCCCTGACACCGTATCCTTTGACTTTGTCCTCAATTTCGGCTCCTTTTACGCCAACACCACCCTGAAAACGACCAACGGCAAGGTGGTGACCGACGAGAACGGCGCGGTTACGGTTTCGGTGAAACCGAACAGTTCGTTTACCATTGAGGATATCGACCCCGGCACCAACGTGACCATTACCGAACTCTTGAAAGACGGCAGCGGTTTTGTCGTGAAAGACGGCATCGTCACGAAACAGGCAACCGCCGCTGAAGACGGCAGTTTGACCTTCCATTTTGTGAATGTGTATACGCCTGCCGCGGTCAATCCCACCAACGTGACGGTGGGCGGCGTGAAATTGCTGGAAGGTCGCGATTGGCAGGACGGCGACACCTTTACCTTTGCTTTGGAACAACAAACGGGCGAAAACGAATGGACGGCCATCGGAACCAAAACGGTCACCTATCAACCCACCGTTGCCGATTTCAACCGCTTTGCTTTTGACGATCTGTTGCACGGTTTGTCCTTTGACAAGATCGGTACCTACTCTTTCCGCATTACCGAAGCGATCGGCGCACTCGAAAATATGACCTACGATCCCACTGTGTACACCTTTGCTCTTTCCGTGACCGACGCGGATATGGACGGTAAATTGGAAGTGGGTTCTGTTACGGCGGATCAAACCACGGTGGAAGAAGAAAACGGTGTCTATGCGATTTTCGCCACCTTCCAAAACACCTTTACTCCCAAACCGGACGATCTCGTGCTTGACGTGGACGTAAAGACCACCGTGGAACACACCACCGACAGAGAATTTGATCTTTCGGAATTTGAGTTTATCCTTGAAAACGTTGAAACCGGCGATAAACGCATCTTCCGTACCGATGACGACGGTCATATCACCTTTGATCTCCCCTTCGATGAGGACGATATCGGCAAGACCTTTGTCTACGACCTGTATCAGAAGATCAACAACATTCCCGGCGTGGTTTACGACGAACGCGTCTACCGTATCACCATCACCATTTCGTTGGATGACGACAACAAGTTGAAAGCCACCATCACGGTGGACGGCAAACTGACCAACGATATTTGGGCGGTATTTGAAAACCGCTATGCAGAACTCCCCGTTTCCCCGCCCACCGGCGACCATACCACTGTTCTTTGGTTCGTGGCAATGGCGCTCAGCGGCACCGTGTGCACGTTCTTGATTGCCTACAGCCGCAAGAAAAGAACAAACAAATAAGGACAAACAAAAACGCACGGACTTGAGTAAATCAAGTCCGTGCGTTTTGTTATCGTCTTGTTATGTGCTCACATTGGAAAAGACAGCAACACTTCCGCGTTGCCGCACAACCGAACGGAACACAGCGCAGGAACGAACACGCTGTCCCCTTTGCCGAGCGACAAGGTTTCCGTTTCGCTTACCAGTGAAGCGCTTCCGCTCAAGACCAACACCGAAACAAACCCCGCCGTCATATCCAGGTTTTTTTCACCGTTCAAGTCGAGTTTTACCGCTTTGAAATACGGACAGTCAGCCAACACGCGTTCGACACCGTAATCGCAGGAAACGGCGGCGACATCTTCGTCCAACGGCGACGGCGTCAACCGCATCACGTCCACCGCCTTATCCACATGCAGTTCGCGCGGCTTGCCGTCGGCACCCACGCGCCCGTAGTCAGACACGCGATAGGTGGTGTTGGAGTTTTGTTGCACTTCGGCAATCAGAATGCCTTTGCCGATGGCGTGAAGTGTTCCGGCGGGAATGAAAAGCGCGTCCCCCGCCTTGACAGGCACATAGCGAATCACTTCGTGCAAGGTATCGTTTTCAATGCGCTCACGCAATTCGTCGCGCGAGAGTTCCCGCGTGAACCCGTACGCCAACGTGGCCCCTTCTTCACAGTCCACCACGTACCACATCTCGGTTTTGCCAAATTCGCCCTCGTGTTCCAGCGCATACGCGTCGTCGGGGTGCACCTGCACCGACAAACGATCCTGCGCGTCGATAAGCTTGATGAGCAACGGAAACGGTTCTTCGTATCCCCACGCTTTCAAAACGGTGTCCAGATCTTCGCCCGCATAACAACCGTTCAACACACGATTGACGCCGTCTTTACGGCAGGTAAGCATCCAACCTTCCGCCACCTTGTCTTGGTCACTTTCAAAGCCATACTCGGTTTTTAATCGTGTGCCGCCCCAGAGGTAGTCCTTTGTAACGGGTTTCAGCAACAACGGGTAGCGCATATCCACATCCTACACCTCATCGAACATCGTACACGGAACACACGGTCAGCGTTTGCGGATCGCCACTCACAATCTTGACGATGCGATCCCCCGCTTCCATATCAAAGCCGTTATCACTGAGGATAAGTTCCGTGTCGGGCGAATCAATCCATACCGTATGGGCATAGTTGTCCGCGTGTATCACAATGATATCACCATTTCGCACCACCGTCAAGTTGGGATCGGCAAAATGATAATACTTCGGCACCGTAAACAGCACCGAACCGGCAGATACGATTACCCCGTCAACTTCCAACTCATACCACAAATGGTTGTGGTAAAAATCCGTTTTGTGGAAATTCAATTCCGTCAACGAATACACCGACAACGGCGCAACCGACACCGCTTCTTCCCCGCTTTGAATCACCGTACTGTCTTCGCGGCGAAGCGACCAACGCACCACGCCGTTTACGGTTTTTCGCGTATCGTTGGTCACACACAATCGGGCGGCAGTGCGATAGTCGAAATGCTTGTCTTGTTGATACACCGCTAAACGCGAATCGCGTTCGCCCACCTCTTCGCACGAAAGAAGCACGGGGGCATAAAAGCGCTTGGCAGCATACTGCAATTGCTTGTAGCGCCCATAGGCATCGATACTCGCCCAAGTAGCACACGGCCAAATATCGTTAAACTGCCAATATAGTGCGCCCATACACCGACCGCGGTTGCGCCGCAAATGCTCCACCACCGTTTTCACCCGCAACGCTTGTAAATATTGAGAGGAAAACACGAGCATTTCCATATTGGTTGCATACGGCAACAATTTGGAAATCGCGTTGAGCGTGTGGCCGTGTCCCAGTTGGCAACGAATGTGAAAATCCATAACGTGCGACGAGAGATTGCGGTCTTCGGGTGCGGTAAAATCGCAGATGGTCTTATAAGACGGCAACGACAAACACCCAAACTCGCTGACATATCGGAAATAATGCTTACGCAAGGACTTATGCGGTTCGTCCACCGACGGCCAAAAATGCCCGTCACCGTAGTTTTCGTTGTTGGGTTCAATAAAATGTCCCCGCGTGGTGGGCGATGAGGAAACATAGCCAAATTCGGGGCACACCTCCGCCACAATTTGCGGGAGGCGTTCCTCAAAAACGTAATAATACTGTTCGCGCAATCCGTCGCTCAATTCGCCGTGCTCGTAATGCCACTGATTGCTCAGTTCGTTTTCGTTGTTACCCGAAATGAGCGCCAACGAAGCGTGGTGGCGAATCCGCCCCAAATTCTCGCGCACTTCCGCTTCAAATTCCTCCGCAAAATCCGCTTGGTCGGGCGGCATATAACACGCCACCATCATATCCTGAAACACCATCAGACCAAGCTCGTCACACGCATCATAAAACCAATCGTCGGGATAATACCCACCGCCCCACACGCGAATGGCATTGAAATGGCAATCGTGTGCTTGTTGCAACAAACGGCGCGTACGCTCGGGGGTGATGCGCGAAAAAATATTGTCCTCGGGAATGTAGTCGGCGCCCATGGCAAAAATGGGTTCCCCGTTCACTTCGTGGTAAAAACTTGCGCCCCAACGATCGGGGGTGCGAATCAGGTTCATACTCCGCAACCCGATACGCTTTTGCATCACGTCACCGTCCACCGTTGCTGTGACGGTATACAACGGTTGGTCACCCGCGCCGTTGGGCCACCACAATTGCGGGTTGTCAATTTCGTTTTCGACATTCGCTTGTAATGCCGCTGTTTGGCCGTTCGGCGCTTCCAACGTGAGATTTACCGCGCACGGTTCGCTGGTTTCGACCAATGCCGTCAACCACACGCGTCCGTTTTCGTGGCGTTGCAACAATCGCATAGCGGTAATACGCGGAGAATCCGCTTCCAACAAGTAAATATCGCGCCAAATGCCGGCATCGGGCAACATCGGGCCCCAATCCCACCCCGACATACACCACGCCTTACGCAGATGTTGAAAACCGCGCACAATGTCAATGCCGAAGCGTTGCGGATTCCGGGCATCGCGACGCAAAAACTCGTTGACGGGAGAGGTGATGGCCACCGCAATCTCATTTTCACCCTCTTTCAACAAGTCGGTAACATCCCATTCATACGTGCGGTGCATATTTTGGGTATGCCCCACCCGTGTACCGTTCAGAAACACATCACACACCGTGTCCAACCCGTCACAATGCAACAGCACACGCACACCGCGGTTGGTGTATTTAAACGTGCGCGAAAAGGTATAATCGTGCTCCATCAAAGGCAGTAATTCCGTAGCGTTTTCGCGATACCACGGATCGGGTATCAACTGCTTGTCCAACAAGAAGGAATACACCGAGCCGGGGATGTTTCCCGTAACATCGAACCCGCCGCCCGTCATTCGCCATTCGCCGTTCAAAGAAATTCGTTGCATAGCCATACCTCCATTAAATCGTTTGACACTTGCAGTTTATTATGATACACTCATAAAAACAAGGTGTTTTTCTACTGAAAATTTGATGTTTCTTATTGAGGCGATAAACAATGAAACTAATTGGCGGCAACGTTCACACCACCCATACGCTCGGCGCTTTCAGCGCACGCGTGAAATTCGATTTTTATTCCCTGTACTGCTTTGAAACGCCCTTTCTGTATGAACGCGACGGCAAACTGTTTTCGGGCAACGTCGGCGACCTTCTCATCAACACCCCCGGCGCGGTTGTGTACCACGGCCCCATACCCGATGCCCAAAAAGGATTTGTCAACGACTGGCTATACGTGGAATCGGACGAATTGACCGCCTTGTTGGAGCAGTATCCTTTGCCACTAAATACCGCCTTTTCGGTCGGTCGACCGTTGGCACTGCGTTCCCTCTTTCACCGGTTGCGCGCCGAATCGATCTCACAAGCAATCGGCTATCAACAAAAACAATGGGCGCTGTTAACCGAGACCATCATTGACCTCTACCGCGACTACACCTTCCCCAAAAATGCCGCGTTGCCGCACGTGCGGTTGGAATTGATTCGCGAAAAGATGCTTTGCGCCCCCGAAAAGCCGTGGACACTGGAAGAAATGGCCACCGCGTACGGATATTCGGTCAGTCGTTTTTGCGCCCTCTACAAAAAGCAGTTCGGCATCGCGCCCAAGCAAGAATTGATGGCCGCCCGTTTGTTGATGGCACAACAACTGTTGCAATACAGCGGCAACAGCGTGACCGATATTGCCACCGCGTGCGGCTTTCAATCCCTTGCCCACTTTTCGCGGTATTTCAAAGACAATACGGGTGTTTCACCGCAGAAATATAAAAAACAGCAATGATTCATCATTGCTGTTTTTTGTTGGCAATCGTTAAACTTTCCTGCCGCTCCGCTTGGTACCATTTGCGGTAACGGCGCGGGGAAAAGCCAAAGCAACTTTTAAACTGTTTGGAAAACACGGCGGAGTCGCTTTCGCCCACCTTTTCCATAATTTCCGTGATGTACAGGTCGGACGATTCCAAATACCGTTTGGCGGTTTCCATCTTCTTTTGTTTGACGTAACGGGCGGGCGTTTGCCCCACCTCGTTTTTAAAAAACCGAATAAAGTGCGTTTCGTGAAGGTGAAACCGCTGTGCCAACTCCGCCACCGTTAACGGTTTGTCGATGTTGTTGTTGATGTAGCGAAGCACCTCGTCGATTTTGCTTTGGCGGATGCCGGTCACTTGCAGTTCGTTGGGCAACGCCAACTCCACGTAAGCGCCCAACAACTGCACCAGTAACGATTTCACCTGAATCTTATCCAGCAGTTGACGGCTTTCGCTGAGTTTGGCATACTGCCGAAACAGCCGATACACCTTGTGCCCTTTGGGAACTTTGACCATATACGGCAACTTTAACAGGTGAAACAATTCGTTGTTGGGATACACGTCAAAATGCATCCAATATTGCCCAAAACGTTTGTCGGTGTCGTTGTGGTACCGATGCACCGTACCCGCGGGGATAAACAGCCAATCCCCCGCCTGGGCCACTACGTCCGTTCCCTCAATGTTGATCACGCAGTTGCCCTGGCTGATCAAATAAAACTTGTTTTGGCTAAAATTGTGGTCACCATACGCCCACTCGCCGCCCGCGGGCAGGGTAAACAACCCGCCCAAATTGGACACCGCGTTAAAATTGGAAATATACGCATCCAGCAAATAACTCATTTTTTATTCCCTTTTCGCGCTAATTTTTGACAAGTTTTTGGTGGTATTAAACTACCTGAAACCGTTATACCATGCTATAATTAAAAAGTAAAGACGAATTTTAGGAGGTTGTGTGTATGTCTACCCGTTCTTTTTATATGGCCACCGCCTACCCGCGCGAAGTGGAATTGGCCAAACGTGAAAACTGGCCCGTGTTGTTGCCCGTTGGCACGATGGAATATCACTCTGCCCATTGTCCGTTCGGTTGTGACGGATTGGTGGCACAAGGGCTGATGGAAAAGGTGGCCGAAAACATCGATTGTATGATTTTGCCGACCGTGTGGTACGGCGTTTCGAGTTATGCCGTGGGCGGACCCGAAAAAAACACCATCAATATGGACGTGGACATTTTTGAAGGGTATGTCTACCACATCCTCAAGTCGCTGTTACGGAGTGGATTCCGCAACATCAACATCATGCTCTGCCACCAAAGCGAAGACATTTTGCCGACCGCCGCCGCGTGCATCAAAGCCGCCAAAAAACTCACCTTTGAATTTTTGGAAGAAACCCAAGGTACCGGTTGGTGGGGCGACAACCGCAACAAAACCTTTTACGAAAATTTGTCGGCGGAAGATAACCCGTGGAACTGGATTCGCGTGTTTAACAACTCCCCCAAACGCTTGGGTATCCCAGGCGACCACGCGGGACCGTACGAATGCGCCATTTTGGAATATTTGCGCCCCGGCTCCATCAAACTGGAACGCTTGCCCGAATCGGACGACTGGTTTGCGCAAGATGCCGCCAATATGTCGCCGAAATTTGGTGCCGATGCGGTGACCCGCACCGTGGACGAAGTAATCAAAACCATTCGCGAGGGACTTTCTCCCCTGTGATAAGGAGCGATAACGATGGAATACAAATATCAGTTTAAAACCGAGTTGTTGCAAGTGCACAAGCCAAACCTGCGCGACATGGTGCAAACCAAGTCGGACGACGAATACGAACTGAAACACGGGCTTGCCTTGGTACTCCCCGCCGATGCGGACGAGGTGGTGCTGACCGCCGCGCGCGATTTTGCCGATTATCTGTTCACTTCCATGGGAATATCGGCCATGTTGTCGCACGCCGAGAGCGACCATTGCGTAAAACTGGTGTTAAACCAAGACATCGGCGATGCCGCGGGGTATATGGGTTACCGCGTAACCGTAACGGAAATCGGCGTGACGGTAGAGGGGTACGACCCGCGCGGTTTGGCGCAAGGGTTGTATTATCTGGAAGACGCGATGACCCTGCGCAAAGCCCCGTTTTTGAAGTACCAAACGGTGGCAAAAAAAGCGCGGTTCCGCTTCCGCATTACCCATTCCCCCATTGGGATGTTTGAGTTTCCCGATGCGGTGTTGTCGCTGATTGCGCACTACGGAATGGACACCATTGACGTATGGATCAAAGACGGATACACCAGCCACCGCGGAGACTTTTTGGATTTGCGCTTGTTGTCGGAACGCGCCGCCAAATACGGCATTGATTTGGCGCTGATGTTGTATGCCGACCATTCAATGCACCCCGACGACGAGGGCGCACAAGCGTTTTACGACAAGTTGTACGGCGATTTGCTGGCCGCGTGCCCCAAAGCCAAATACATCACCTTTTGCGGAGAGGCAACCCATTTTAAAAGTCGCGACCCGCACGTAAACCCCGTGCCGTACGCGGAAAATTACGACGACAACATCCCCTCCGGCAAACCCACGGGCGGGTGGTGGCCGTGCGAAGATTATCCGCGTTTGCTTTCGATGATTCAGCGCGCCATCCAAAAACATTCCGACCACACCGAACTCATCGTGTCCACCTACAACTGGGGTTGGGCGCCCGAGGCCGACCGCGTGAAACTGATTGAAGCGTTGCCCGCGGGCGTGTGGATTATGCCGACGTGGAATATGTTCCACCAATTCCGCGTGGGTGACACGGTGCAGGATATGGTGGACTATTCGCTGTGCTTTGAGGGCCCCGGCGACTATTTTGTCAGCGAGGCCGAAGCCGCCGCCCGCACCAACGGTGTGAAACTCTCCACCAACGCGCAATGTTCCGGCCGCACGTGGGATTTTGGCGTGGCTCCTTACGAGCCGATGCCCGGCCGATGGATCAAACAGTACGAAGGGATGATTGCCGCGGGCGAGCAATGGGCGCTGAACGGCATTTACGAGAACATCCATTACGGGTTTTACCCCTCGTTCATTATGGATATTGAAAAGCACGCGTTTTTCACGAACGGCAAACCGCTGACGGCGTTTCTGGACGAAATTTTGGTGCGCGATTACGGCAAAGACGCCGCTGCCGCCAAACAAGCGTGCGCGTTGTTTGACGAGGCCATCACCCATTACGTTCCCACCAACGAAGACCAGTACGGCGCGTTCCGCATCGGTCCCGCCTATCCGTTTTGGTTGGAGGATACCTTTAAGTTGCCTGAGGGTGGGCGCAAACCCGACAAGGTGCGCACGATGTTCGGCAACGCCATCTACAACCCCACCTACACCACCGAAATTGCGGGGCGCAACAGCGTGGCGGGGGTGCGGTTGTATGAAGAAATCAAACAAAACGAGCAAATGGCAGACTTGCTGTTGCAAGGCATTGCCATATTAAACGCGTGTGACGACCCCAACCGCAATCTGCAAAAGTTGTGTAATCTGGCGCAATTTTTGTACCGCAC
Source organism: Clostridia bacterium (assembly GCA_017434985.1). Lineage (GTDB taxonomy): Bacteria > Bacillota > Clostridia > Oscillospirales > Acutalibacteraceae > RGIG3009. Next base: position 12,606 of record JAFSFY010000010.1, read on the forward strand.
CACGCTGACGGTCATTCATGTGAAACGGCATTACGTGTTAAAACAACGGTTTAACATTGCCGAAACGCGTGAGCAAGCGGCCGCCATTTTGGACGAGGTGGAGGCCTTGCTACTGGAAGAACGCGACAACGTACTCGCGACCATCCCGCTGGTGCAGTTCGATTCGCGTATCGGGTGGGAACCGTCGATGGAATACGCCACCGACGAAGAAGCACTGAACTGGAAACTCAAACAGCTGGACTTTGAACTGAACACCACCTTGCCCACGTTCCGTCGATCCAACGACTTGATCGACCAATTCATGTAATAAAAAACGACCCGAACGCAAACGCGTTCGGGTCGTTTTGTTTGTGATTAGATGATTTCGAGGTCGTTGCCGTAGATGTCACGGAGCAAACCTTCGAGGAACGCGCGGCTTTCCATAATGTCGACGATCTGTTGATCGCCTTCGATCTCGCGCTCGATGGTGACGTTGGCGTTGTAGCCAATCTCGTGCAACCGTTCAAACACCGCGCGGAACGGCACCACGCCTTTGCCGATGGGCATTTCCACACCGAGGTCGTGACCGTTGGCGGGGAACAACGTATCTTTCGCGTGCATATTGCGCACGTATTTGCCGAAGATGCACACCGCATCAGCGGGGTTGGCCTTGCCGTAGCACATCAGGTTCGCCACGTCGAGGTTGATACCGAGGTTATCGGTGCCGATCTGCTCGAACGCGCGAAGCATCGTCACCGGGGTCTCTTGACCCGTTTCAAACAGCAACCATTGGTCATTTTTCTTGCAGTGCTCCGCCACGTGGCGCACAGCGGCACAGAAAGGCGCAAAATTGGCGTCGTAGGGGTTTTCGGGGATGAAACCCATATGCGTGACCACGTCGGTAATTCCCATCTTTTTGGCGAAATCCGCGCCGTCGCACAAGTTCTTCACGCGAACGGCACGATACTCGGGCGGTACCAAGCCGAGGGTGAGCGGACCGTCATAGAAGTTCCAATACTTCGGCCCTTCCCAACCACACCAGAACGACGTGGGCGTCACGTCGTATTTTTTGAACAACGCATCCAGTTGGGCGGCGTATTCATCCGTCCACAACCACGGCTCCCACGATTGCGGTTGGCAATACTTAAAGCCGTTATCACACAAAATTTTTAACCGTTTCTCGGTGATCTCAATGTTGTCACCAAGAATCAAACAAGTTCCGAATTTCATCACAATATTCCTTTCCTCTTGCGTATTTGCTGATTTTATGTTATCATATATTTTATGGGAAATAAAGGCATAAATTTGCCTTTTAGTTGTAAAATTTTGACCTTTTATAAGGAGTGAGACGATGCGCGCCGATATTTTAAAGGAATTGGATCCGATTACCTACGGAAAAAGCGGCATCAAATTTTTATCCGAAAGCACGCCGCAAGCAAACGCCTGCTGTTTCCCGTTGCACTGGCACGAGCGAATGGAGATCTTGCGCGTGCTGGAAGGATCGCTGGAATTGCGCTTGGGCAACGAGACCTATTTGTTGGAGCCGGGCAAGGTGGCCATTGTGGATCCCCGTCAACTGCACGGCGGCTTCACGGGCGATGACGGCGTGGAACACCAAACGTTGATGTTTGACATTGCCGCTTTTTTGAACGACACGCCCGCCACCAAACAATATCTGCAGGCTTTGTTGGACGAAACGACGGCCTTTTGCGACATTACCGATCACCCCGACGTGGTGGCCGCCACCGACGCCCTCATCAACGTGATGCAAAATCCCGATGCCCAACCGTTGGTGGCGATCGGGGAACTCTATCGCCTGTTTGGTGCGTTGTGGGAGCACTGCACCATCACCCCCCGCACCCCGCATCACGACCAAGACGAAAAGTTCAGCCGCGTACTGGATCACATCAACAACCATTACACCGACCGTTTGTCCGCAAGCGAGTTGTGTCAACAATTCAATTACAGTGAAGCGTATTTCTGCCGATTGTTCAAAAAGCGTACCGGCCTGACGGTCACCAATTACATCCGCATTCTGCGGTTAGAGTTGGCGCAACGCCTGTTGAAACAAGATGAACTCGACATCAACACCATCGCCGCGCGTTGCGGTTTTGCCGATACGGCCTATTTCTGCAACTGTTTCCACCGCCAATTCAACCGCACCCCTACCGAGTTTCGTCGGCAATTGGCAGAAACGGCCAAACAATTATAAACAGCAACAATCCCCCTGCAACGCAGGGGGATTGTTTTATTCTCGTGTAAACTTCATTTTCTCAAATACGTTGACAAGCAATAGGCCAATCACCAATCCCGCGACACCTTGTACACCGTTGGGCGGAATGTTGACCACCGACGGTGCAAATCCATACAGGAACCCTTCGAAAACAAAATACCCGAGGACCATCACCGCTTCGGCCACCGCGCCGCTCAAAATGCGGGGAAACATTTTCTTGTTTTTGGCGAGCAGTTTCACCCCGAAAAACGCGATCAGTGCCATACAACCTTTGATTAAAAACGTGGCCGGTGCGTAAAGAACGTATCCCGAAAACACGTCTGCGAGCGCCGAGCCGAGCCCCGCCGCCAAAAATGCATACGCAGGGGACAACATCCACCCCGCCGCCAACACCATACAATCACCCAAGTTGATGTACCCTTTCAGCGGAGAGGGGATTTTGATCACCATCGTTGCCACGCAGGTCAACGCGGTCATCAAGGAAGCCATCACCAATTTTTTCGTTTTTGCGTTCATTTTTCCATTCGCCCCTTTACATCTCAACGAAAATACGATACACTAATTCTGGCCATATAACAATCACCAAATAAGGAGTGTTTTATATAACCAGATGAGATACGTCATTCAAAGAAACGACGGTCCGGCGTATTTGCAAGTGTATCAACAATTGCGCGAGGATATTGTCTGCGGGAATTACGCCTACAACGCCAAACTGCCATCCAAACGCAATTTGGCGGCCGAAACCGGACTCAGTACCGTCACGGTGGAACACGCGTATGCTCTGCTTTGCGAAGAAGGGTATATCGAGCCGCGCGAGAGAAGCGGTTACATCGTCATCTTTCGCAAAACGGACGGATTTGTGGCTTCGGGAGAACGCTCCGTTCCCCCTCCCGTGCGACAAGCCGAACGCTCGTATGTGGAATTTCCGTTATCGGTACTCCGTAAAACGATGCGACGCGTACTGAACGACCGTGGCGACTTGTTGTTGGAAAAATCGCCCAACGGCGGTTGTGTTGAACTGCGTGAAGCCATCCGTCATTACCTGGCTCGTAATCGCGGCATCCACGTAACGGCCGAGCGCATTATCGTCGGCGCCGGGGCGGAATATCTGTACGGTCTGCTGATCGAATTGTTGGGACGGCACCGTCTTTATGCCATCGAAACTCCCTCGTACAATAAGATTGAGCAGGTATACCGCGCGGCGGATGTGGCATTTGAGTTGTTACCGCTGACCTCCTCCGGCATTGACAGCGACTGTCTTGCCGAGACAACCGCCGAGGTGTTGCACACCACCCCCTACCGCAGTTATCCCAGCGGCGTTACCGCCACTGCTTCCAAACGTCACGAATACATCCGTTGGGCAACACGGCATCATCGGTATATTATTGAAGACGATTTTGAATCGGAGTTTTCGGTTTCGACCAAACCCACCGAAACCTTGTTTGCCCTATCCCAAAGTGACAACGTGATATACCTCAACACCTTTTCCAAAACCATTTCCCCCTCCTTGCGCGTGGGGTATATGGTGTTACCCGAACATTTGGTGGCGCCGTTCGGCCGAGACCTCGGCTTTTATTCCTGCACCGTCCCCACCTTTATGCAATACGTCCTTGCCGACCTGCTCAACAACGGCGATTTTGAACGGCATATCAACCGCGTTCGACGCAACCTGCGCAAAGAACTCTCGCTTAAATAAGGCTATCGTTTAAAACGTCTCCCAAAACCTTCCACCCATATTTTTTAAAATCATTACAAAAAACACTTGACAAATAGAAAAATCATGGTATACTCTAATTGTAATCATTACAAATTAAAAGCGATTACAAAAGGAGTGACGCCATGACAAAGCAGCGAATCTCGGATGTTTTGCGGAGCCACGGTGTCTGCCCCACTCAACAGCGGGTCGCGGTGTACGAGTATTTGCTCACCCATCGCACCCATCCCACAGCGGATACGATCTACCACGCATTGGTGCAGGAATTCCCTTCGTTTTCGCGCACAACGGTGTACAACTCGGCCAAAGCGTTGGCCAAGGCGGGCCTGATTCGGGTCATCACCATTGATGCGGAAGAACAACGGTTTGACGCCGGTATCGAAAACCACGGGCATTTCCGTTGCACGCATTGTAACGAGGTGTTCGATTTCCCTGTGTCGGAAGAGTCGGTTACGGCCCTCTCCCCCGCATCCTTTGAGGGCAACACGTGGGACGTGTACGTCACGGGTGTGTGCCCCCACTGTCAAGCAAGTTTGTAAATTCAACACATTTTAGGAGGAAACAAGTTATGAAAAAGTATGTTTGTTTGGTTTGCGGTTACGTCCACAACGGTGACGAAGCCCCCGGTTCCTGCCCCATCTGCAACGCCCCTGCGGAGAAATTCAAAGAATCCGCTCCCGCTCCGGCCGCTCCCGTGTCGGATGTGAAAAACAACAGCGAACGCGTGTGGGCGGACGAGCATCGCGTCGGCATCGCCCAAGGCGTGGACGCCGAAGTGGTGGAAATGCTCCGTGCCAACTTCACCGGCGAATGCTCCGAAGTAGGTATGTATCTCGCGATGGCTCGCGTGGCTCACCGTGAAGGTTATCCCGAGATCGGTTTGTATTGGGAAAAAGCCGCCTATGAAGAGGCCGAGCACGCCGCCAAATTTGCCGAACTCCTCGGCGAAGTGGTCACCAGCAGCACCGAGAAAAACCTCGCGATGCGCGTAGATGCCGAACACGGCGCCACCGAAGGCAAAATGATCCTCGCCCGCAAAGCGAAAGAACTCGGCTACGATGCCATTCACGACACCGTACACGAAATGGCGAAAGACGAGGCTCGTCACGGTAAGGCGTTTGAGGGCCTTTTGAACCGCTATTTCAAGTAATATCTGATTGAAAAATCACTGAGGATGTGCTATCATAATGGTAGCACATCTTTTGTTTCGGGGTGATTTTGTGAAAAAATACTATTGTCCTTACTGCGGCGAACCGACTTTTTCTAGTTATCAAAAATATACGAGTAAATACTCTCGTTTTGGCGTCCGCGAGGCACTGTTTTACACTTGCCCTAAATGCCATAATGAGATTGAACGAAAATATGCATATCGAGATACAAAAATTAAATATCTCTCATTATCTTGTCTGCTTTTTATACTTTTAACCTTTGTTTTTGTTTTAATCAAAACTTATATATTGATGGCCGTAGCATTAATTTGTTTAGCCGTATCCAGTACTATTGAAGATTATTATGTCGGAAAAGCCTGTGTGCTCGCACGTGTTGACGGTAATTATAACGATAAGCTGTATCCCGTAAAAATCAACTCTAAAGAAGTTCTTTCGGGCGGTATATATCTATTAAAACCCACAAGCGGTGAATTAAATAAGGTATCTGTACATAGAGAATATATTGCTGAAATAACAAAGGATAATTCAAACCAGTATTTTGTTAGAGTAATTAAACCTATTGATGCTGCATTTACACCGCAAGATTTTTCAGTTTTTGATGACAAAAAATGTATTGGAACAGGTTCAATTTTTGTGTGATAAAAGTGTGATTTTTGAAAATTCAATAGCAAAGTCCTTTATCCAAGCGGTTTTCGTGCATAGTTTCAAGATGAGGCTCGTCACGGCAAGGCATTTGAGGGTCTCCTCAACAGATATTTTAAATAATCCAAATATATGCGTAAGGCACTCACCGTTGGTGAGTGCCTTTTTTATTACCACAAATTGTTACACAAATTCTAGGTTTCAAATATTTTCAATCTTTCCTTTACTTTTGACAAATTGCGTGGTAAAATAGTCGTGCGACGCTAACTGAATAAATTAACCCACAAGGGGAAACTACCTTGGTAAAAGGTGTTTTCCTCTATGCCCCTGTGGGTATCGGTTAGCGTCGCAGCTTTCCGAGGGAACACTTTTTCGGCACATCCTTCGGGATGTGCTTTTTTATTGTGAGGTGAAAGGTTATGAAAAGGAAGCCGATTATTGACGTCAGCGGCACACCGTTAACACCGTCGTGGCAGGGTCGTAAATGTTTGGGAAACGGCGAGCATCCGGAATATGAATGTTGTTGTGATGAGTGCGATTATTATCTAAAATGCTTTCCGCAATATGCCTCCTCATTCAAGCAATGGCTTTACAACCTCATACACAAAGGTGATCGGTGAGAAAAAGTTGTGCTGTCAAACCCACAGCACAACTTTTTCTTGACAACGAGTTTCTATCGTGTTAGACTATAGGTGAACGTTGGGAGGGATACGATGAACAAACTGAAAAAATGGCTATATCCACCTATTTTTGCGCTCTCTTCTTTTGTCGGTTTCGTGTTATCCCTGTTCATTACCGAGGGAATTTTTCATCTTGGTCTCGGTTCGATCTTCGTTTTGCTGCTCGTTGTGCTCCTGTGGGGATTGATCCTTCTCCCCATTTATTGCGCGAAATACGGAAAGCGGGTACAAACCGAGCGACGAGGCGTGGGATTTGTGTTTTACAATGCGGCCGTGATCGTCCTCCCTTATGTCGTATGGTTAGCGGAGTATCGAGAAACCTACGGATACGCTTTTGTTTCGTTTCTTTGGGTGGTGGCCTGGGCCGCCTTTCCCCTTCTGTCCGCACGGGAGATCCGCAAGGGCGAAGAGCGCGCCAAAAAAGCGGTGTTTGAAGCAATCGGCGTTGCCGCCGACGAGGTGGGCGAACTGACCGTTACCACCACGAAAGACGATATTATTGACGGTTGGGCATATCGCCTTACCTTCACCGTTGGCGACACCCGCTACCGAGCGGAAGTAAACGGGCAGACGGGCGAGATTATTCGTATTGAAAAGGAGAATGATTTATGAAAAGAATACTTTCCGGTATATTGGCTGTTATTATGATTTTCGCCATAACTGGCTGTACAATCGATAAATCATCTGTTTCTTTTGAAGAAGTTCAGCAGATGGCAGAAAAAGAGATTCCTGACATTAGTTCGATGTTGGGGGATAATTGGGACGAACATAATCTTCCTGAATCTTTTTACTTCTTGATGGTTGCCAATGCACGGTATCTTTACAAGAGAGATACCGGCGAAGAATTACCAACGGTTGATGTGGCAGAAAACGAATTTCAAGTGAATAACGGTATTGAACTTGATATTCTTATACCGGCAATCACGAAGTATTATCCTTTCAGCGAAAACATGCTCCGCAACAGTTTTGAAGATTCTTTGGTATATGACGCACAGACGGATGCCGCCATTCTGGCAGACGGCTGGGGCTGGCATTTGGATGCCGTTGTGCACAATGTAACCGATAATCAAGACGGAACATATGACATATCCTATGGTTTATACTTGGCAGAAGAGCACCCTGAATATATAGGCGTTGTTAAAGCAAAGGTCCATCCTGACGGATATATGCAGTTTATATCCAACACTGTGGACAGATAATACAAATTCCAATATCCACAAACAGTTAGATAATACCAACGAAATGATTCCCTTTAAATAGGAGGATACCGTATGAATACGTTGTTTCAAAACAAAACCAAAAACATCGTCGCCGTTTCGTTTGCGGCATTGCTTATTGCGGTATCCATATGGGAGTTTGATTTTTCGATATTTTCCTACGCCGCAGAAGAGGGCAGTTGGCGGTATATGCTCAACACACTTTTTGTTCCGCTGATAAAGTGGGTAGCCCCCGTTTCGGTGATTGTTTATTTCTTTACGATGAACAAAGACTATCGGTTAAAACGTTGGTTGCTCCCCCTTGCGTTTGGTATCCATTGGTGCACACATCAGGTATTGCTGATGGTGTCCTTCTCGTCAATCATACCTCACTTTGAAAGTTTTGTTACTGCTTCGTTTTACAATGTTTCCCTGTTGCTTACGACCGGCGCGGCATTCATTGCCAACACGCTGATCTTTATCGGCTTCTTGCTCAACGACAACCCGATTTGGGTGCGCGTCGGTTCACTGCTTTACGTGGTACCGATGATTTTTTCTTACATCGTGGGTTTCGTCAACGCCGGGGGCTTGGCTTATTATCAAGCCTATTGGGAAACGATGTCGGCATCCTTCATTCAAAGTTTGGTATCCTTTGTTTCGTCCCTTTTGTTTTACATCGGTTTGTTTATCTTAAGCACCAACAAAGCCAAAGCACCGGAACAATAACTGAAAAACAGCGTGGGTCGCAACCCACGCTGTTTTTTTATTCGGTAATGTAGAGCGTGCCTTTCATTCGCACGATTTCAAAATCCATCGGGACCGCTTGCATACCCGTACTGTATTCGCGGCTTTGCGTCAACGGTGTTTCTTTGGTGGTGACGGTGACCATACTGCCGCTCATATCGATCGGCGTGCGGTCTTCCACCGCCTCTCCGACAGTCATCGTTTCCGCTTGTTTGTCAATGGTCACGTAATGCCATTTCTTGACGTAATCGTACTCCACAGCAATCCTCGTCGATTCCTGTTCGGCGAGTTCGTACCCCTCTTTGAGCACCAAATAGGCGGTTTTGTAGACGTCTTCGATCTCGTCAAAATCGTTTTTGACGGTGCGGAACCGCTCTTCTATTTTGAAATACTGTTGCCAGTTTTCGGTGGTGATCTCCACCGTCACCGTTTTCTTGTCGGTTTCGCTTTCTTTGTTCGCGTTTGCGCGGATGTTGTCAATCTCGTCATACGCGCCGACGTAATCGCCTTTTTCCAAGCAATCGATCAAGGCATCGTATTTCGCATAGGCGTTCCCACACGCCGCCAACGACAAGCAGAGTGTCGCCGCCAACAACAGCGTCAGTATCTTTCGCATTTTTCCATTCCTCTCTTATTTTTCTTCCGTTTGCGGGGCAAGGCGCCCGTACAGTGCCGTTTGTTCGCGGATGATCCCCGCGAGCCAATCGTTGATGCACCCGCCCGCGATGCGCCACGTCCAGTTGCCGCCGAGAGTGGCGGGGGTGTTGATGCGGGCTTCGCTGCCGAGACCGATGAAATCCGCCATCGGCAACACGGCGGTGTCCGCCACCGACATCAGTGCCGCACGGATCATCGCCCAGTTGAACCCCTCTTGCCCGCTGGCGTTCAGGTAACGGCGCGCCAGTGCCACGTCGTCCTTGTCGGCGGTGTCCGCCCAACCGACGCAGGTGTCGTTGTCGTGCGTGCCCGTATACACCACGCTGTTTTTGACGTGGCGGTGCGGCAGATAGTTGCTTTCCTGTCCCGCCGCAAATGCGAACTGCAACACTTTCATACCGGGGAAACCCGTTTCATCCAACAATTCGTGCACCGCGGGGGTCAGCAACCCGAGATCCTCCGCGATGATGGGCAGTTCCCGTCCGAATTCGCGGCGCAATTCGTCAAACAAGGCCATACCGGGGCCTTTGACCCATTCGCCGTTTTGGGCGGTTTTCTCGCCGTACGGGATGGCAAAATAGGATTCAAATGCACGGAAATGGTCAATGCGGATCACGTCGTAGGTGTCAAACGCGTGCCGCAAGCGGCGTTTCCACCACGCATAGCCGTCGGCCTTCATATGCGCCCAATCGTAGAGGGGATTGCCCCATAGTTGTCCGTCTTCCGAAAAGGCATCGGGCGGCACGCCCGCCACCAATTCGGGGCGTGCGCGTTTATCCAATAAAAATTGAGCGGGTTCGGCCCACACGTCGGCGCTGTCGTACGACACGTAGATGGGTAGATCACCGATGAGATACACCCCGTTTTGGTTGGCATACTCTTTCAGCGCGTGCCATTGGCAGGAGAATTTGTATTGCACGAAACGGTAGAACGCCGTTTCCTCGGCAAGGCGGGTGCGCGCGGCCGACAGCGCCGCGGGATCGCGCAGACGAAGCGCATCGTTCCACTCTTCCAAACTGCGGTCGTCGTTTTCGCGTTTTAAGGCGGTGAACAACACGTAGTCGTCCAACCACCAAGCATTGTCACGGCAAAAGGTTTCGTACCCGCCGTCGGGTGTGAAACGCGCAAACGCGCGGCGAAGAAGCGGCAACCGATTGTCGTACAATTTGCCGTAGTCGATGAGGTGCGGATCGTCTCCGAAATCGCACGCGGTGATCTCCGCTTTGGTGAGCAGGCCGTCCTGCACCAACAAATCAAGGTCGATGAAATAGGGGTTTCCCGCAAACGCGGAAAACGATTGATACGGCGAATCACCGTATCCGGTGGGACCCAGCGGCAACAACTGCCAATAGCGTTGCCCCGCTTTGCGCAGGAAATCCACAAACCGATAGGCTTCTTCGCCAAACGAGCCGATCCCGTACGGGGACGGCAATGAAAAAATCGGCATTAAAATACCGCAAGCTCTCATACAATGTAACCTCATTCCGGTTTAAATGCGGGCATCAGTTGCAGTTTGAATTGATTAAGGCGATGCAAACGGTCGATACGCGCTTTGGTTTCGTCGTCGTCGATCTCGCCCGTGCGGATATACCGATCGAGCACCGCGTAGGTAAACCCGAGATTGTCCTCGTCGGTTTTGCCGCAAAGTCCGTCGATCGGCACTTTATCCACCAATACGTCGGGGAGCCCGAGCAGACGGCCGATCTCTTTCATCTCCTGCACCGTCAGGTTGGAACAGGGACTGAAATCGCCCGCGGCATCACCGTAGCGCGTGGAATATCCCACCCAGTCTTCCGATAGGTTGCAGGTGTTGGCCACACGGCCGTTGCAACTTTGCGACACGGCGTACAACGTTGCCATACGTACGCGCGGCGGCAGATTGGTTTTGGCTTGCGCGGAAAGTTCAAGCGGCATTGCCGAAAGCAAGCCGTCCATCGCGTCTTTGATGTTGACGGTATAATGACGAATACCCAAATGGCTCACGAGCAACTCCGCCATATCGATATCGTGTTGCACGCCGCACGGCATCAACACACCGATCACACGGTCTTTGCCCAGCGCTTCCACGCACAGGGCCGCCACGATGGAACTGTCTTTCCCCCCCGAAATGCCGACAACGGCGTTGCAATCGGGACCGTTTTCTTCAAAAAAGCGGCGAATCCACCGCACGCAATCGTTTTTCACTTGTAACGCATCAAACATGGTTCTTCCCCTTTTCAGTGTGTCCGTTTCTCCTTCTTATTATAGCGGGTTTTTTCGCCGTTTTCAACGCCTTGGATATTTTTCTTGATTTTCTTTCCAAAATTTAGTACAATGGGTGCGTATGATGAATACGAGGAGGCTTTCTATGTCTACGTTGATTACGATTTTATCCGCCGTTTTATCCGTCGTCGGCACGGTGCTTATCTTTATTTTCATCTTGCCGGGTGACAAACGTGCCGGACTGCCCAAGTTCGGCAAATGGATCCACGATTTCTTAAACTTCAAAAGTTTGGTCGTGGAAGCGGTGCTCAAGTTCTTGTACATCCTCAGCACCTTGTTTGTGATTCTTGACGGATTTTTCACCATCTTCACCACCAACTATATGGGGCAAAGCAACGCGCTTCAAGGTCTTTTGGCCATGATTTTCGGTCCCATTGCGGTGCGCCTTGCGTTTGAACTGTTGATGTTGCTGATTTTGTTGGTCAAAAACGTGATGGCCATCAATCGCCGCCTGTCGGGTGAGGATGTCGGTGATGCCGAAATGGAATTTTTGCCGGGTCTGCGCGCGCTTCTCAAAACCGAACCGGACACGATCAACGACGTGCCGGTGGACACCTCTTGTCCCCACTGCGGCAGTATGGCGACTCCCGAGCAAGCCTTTTGCAGCAGTTGCGGTCAAAAATTAACCGACGAAACATGATGTCAAAATGCCGTATCACGCCTAGCGTGATACGGCATTTTTATGCGCGTTTTTGGGTGCGCGGGGCATCCTTTTCGTGAAAATAGCGAATGATATCTCGCCGCGTCACGATCCCGATAAACGAGCCGAGATCGTCGATCACGGGGATGAAGTTTTGGTTCATCGCCCGTTCCACCAATTGGTCGATGGTGGCGGTGATACGCACGGGTGGGTTGCGGTCGATGCGCAACACGTCCCGCACGAGCGCGTCTTCCGTTTGACGGATGGATCTCGGGCGGATCTCTTCGTTACGGAACGGGTCGTCCTGTACGAGATACCACAAAAAATCCCCTTCGCTGACCGTGCCGACGTAACGGTTTTCTCGTGTGACAACGGGAAGGGCAGCGTAGCCGCTGCGCCGTAATTTTTCAAGGCCTTGGCGTACGGTACTGTCATCGCAAATATAGCCGACTTGGCTTTTCGGAATCAAAAAATAGGCAACGTTCACCGGAATCTCACCTCACTGACAGTATATCAAAAGAAAATGAATAAGATGTTAAGGGGCGATAAATTATTTGTGATATTTGGTGCCGTTGTTGATCTGCATGGCACGATACAACTGCTCGAGCACCATCACACGCGCCAATTGGTGCGGAAAGGTCATCGGTGACATCGAGAGCCGCAACCGTGCCGATTGTTTGACGAGGTCGGATAGTCCGCACGAACTGCCGATAACAAACGCGATGTGGCTGACCCCTTCCACCGTCCATTTGGTGAATTGTTTCGCCAAGTCGGTGGAAGGCATTTCGGTTCCCTCTATGCACAGCGCAATCATTGACGCGCCCGCAGGAATGCGAGAGAGCAAGCGGTGCCCCTCTGCTTGTAAAGCGGCAGTGATCTGTGCATCGGACGGGTCGTTCGGCAAGCGTTCTTCCTCAATTTCTACGATATTCAATTTGCAAAAGGGTGACAGACGTTTTGCGTATTCCGCACACGCGTCACGCCAATAGGCTTCTTTTAATCGACCGACGCAGGCAATGGTTACCGTCAACATACGGGGTACCTCCTAAAAGATCAGCGGCGATACCGCGTTTTCGGGCGGTGCCACCTGCAACGTAAAATCGCGATTTTCCACCGCGCCTTGTACCTGCAAGGCGGCAAGGGCGGTCGCGTGCGCCAGGGCGGGGAGATTGTTTTCGCGGCTTAAATGTCCGAGCATCACCCGCGTGGTGCCGTTTTGCAACAATGCCGACAATTCTGCCGCGCACGCTTCGTTGGACAGGTGCCCGCGTTCGGACAAAATACGACGTTTGAGCGGATAGGGATACGGTCCGTTTTCCAGCATCCGCACGTCGTGGTTGGATTCGATATGTACCAAATCGCATCCGCAAAGCCCTTCACGCACCGCCTCGGTCACGTACCCGAGGTCGGTCGCGATGCCGACGGTACGTCCGTCACGCAACACAATGCGAAAGCCGTTGCTTTCGCGGCAATCGTGTGAAGTAGGAAACGCGGTGATCTCAAAATCGTCCAAACAAATCTCCTCAACAGGAAAACAGTTGTCCGTTTCGGCCACCATTTTCTCCTCGAGCAATGCCGCCAACGTGCCGTGCGAGGCATAAATGGGGGTGTGATACCGTTTTTGAAACACCCGCAACCCACTCGTATGGTCACTGTGTTCGTGGGTCACCAAAATGGCACGAATGGCCGAGGGGGCAATCTCGCGTGCGGCCAGCGCGGTCTCTATACGGCGAGCACTGACACCGGCATCGATCAAAATGCCGCTATCGGCATTGCCGACGTATAAGCAATTTCCACTGCTGCCGCTGAACAACGGGCAAAACCGTGCCACCGTATTTCCCCCTTTCCCATAAAAAAGGCACACCGCTGTGTGCCTTTTTAACTCCTTGTTTTATGCTTGCTTGGCAATCGCTTCGGTTTCGGTCACGCGGCGAATATCCGCACCGACACCGCGCAGTTTTTCGACGATGTCCTCATACCCACGCTCGATGTATTGGATCTCTTCGATCTCGGTAGTGCCTTTGGCAGCCAAGGCGGCCAATACCATCGCCGCACCGGCACGCAAGTCCATCGCTTTGACGGGCGCCGCCATCAGTTGCGACACACCTTGCACCACGGCCAGCTTGCCGTCCACCTGAATCTCAGCGCCCATACGACGCAGTTCGTCCACGTAACGGAAGCGGTTATCCCACACGCTTTCGTTGATGATGCTTGTCCCCTGTGCCATCGACAACAGCACCGCGATCTGCGGTTGCATATCGGTGGGGAAACCGGGGTGCGGCATTGTTTTTACGTTGCAATGACGCGTGGGGCCAGGGCAATACACCCGCACCTCTTCGTCAAACTCTTCCACTTGCGCGCCCATTTCCTGCAATTTGGCGGTGATGGACTCCAAGTGTTTGGGGATGACGTTGCGCACCGTAATATCACCATGCGTGGCAACGGCGGCCGCCATATACGTTCCCGCCTCAATTTGGTCGGGAATGATGGAATAGGTGGCACCGTACAAACGGGCGACACCGCGAATTTTAATCACGTCGGTGCCCGCGCCGCGAATATCGGCGCCCATCGTGTTGAGGAAGTTGGCCAAGTCCACAATGTGCGGTTCTTTGGCGGCGTTTTCAATCACCGTCATCCCCTCGGCGTATACCGCGGCCAACATGATGTTGACAGTGGCGCCCACCGAAGCCATATCCAAGTAGATGGAGTTGCCCACCAATTGATCGGTCTGCGCTTCGATCATCCCGTCTTTCATCGGGAACACTTGCGCGCCGAGGGAGGCAAAGCCTTTTAAATGTTGGTCAATCGGGCGAACACCGAAGTTGCAACCGCCCGGCATCGGCACACGGGCGCGACCGTAACGGCCGAGCAGAGCACCAATGAAATAGTACGACGCGCGCATTTTCTTCGCCAGATCGTGCGGCACCGTTTGGGTCACAATGGTCGACGGATCGATCTCCACCGTGTGACGATCAATGCGGCGGATGTTGGCACCCAGCGCATCCAAAATCTCAAGCGCCGTGGATACGTCTGCGATGTTGGGCATATTCTCAATACGGCAAATACTGTTGGCCAACACCACGGCAGGCAAAATTGCCACCACGGCGTTTTTGGCGCCACTGATATCCACCGTTCCGTGCAACGGTTTTTCGCCGCAAATCACGTATTTATCCACAAAGTCCACTCCCTGCACTCAAGTTGGGGATGCTCACTTTACTGCTCGCACATACCTAACGTATAGTATACCACACTTTTTCAAAAAATCAAACATTTTCTTATCGGTTTTTATAATATCCACAAGATATAGTATGTGCACGAAAAAACGAGTTAAACAAAAAAAGGCGGCAAGAACGCCGTCTTGCCGCCTTTTTCCTGTTAAAATCCCAAATTTTCATCCACCAAGATCACTTTGATGCGCCCGGCAACGCGTTGCCCTGCCGTGATCACGTAGGTGCAACAAATACGACCGGGAGAACGGCAACCGTCGGTGCAATACGCACCATCCGCTTGCATACACGCGTTTTGCGTGCGGCAATAGGTATCACAATGCAGTCGCTGTGAATTCAGCGGTGCGGCGATGGTTTTGACGCGGTGTTCGGCGGCTTTCAGATCGGGTACGATCTTATTCTTGCCAACCACCAACACGACGGAGCGCGGTCCGTAACACAGTGCCGCCACACGGTTGGACAGTCCGTCCACGTTGTACAGTTCGCCGTTCATCGTGACGGCGTTGGAGGAACACAAAAACACGTCGGCTCCCAAGGCGGCCACGTATTTTTCGCGCAGCTGTTCGGGGGTAAGACCCGGTTCGTAACGGTCAATGAACCGATAATCGCCGCCGCGAAGCAGGTCGATCACACCGAGTTCATCCAACGTGCGTGAACCGCCGACCCCCACCGAATCGCCCGTTTTCAACAAACTTTTCAGCGTTGCCACCGCTTCTTCTTTGGTATCCACGCAGTAGGCATCCATATTGTTGCGGCGCAGTGCCGCGGCGGTCTGCTCCATGTGTTCGCGGGTCACGGTCATTCGATATCGTTCCCTTCTTCGATCGCGTGAATTAAGTCGATGCGACGTTGATGACGGCCACCCTCAAACGGCGTGGACAAGAACGTTTTGACGATCATTTTGGCAAGTTCGGGACCAATCACACGCGCACCGAGTGCCAACATATTGGCATCGTTGTGACGGCGGGTGAGTTCGGCCGAATACGGTTCACTGCACAACGCACAGCGGATGCCTTTCACCTTATTGGCGGCAAGGCTGATCCCGATGCCGGTTCCGCAAATAACAATGCCTTTTTCGCATTCGCCGCTTGCCACGGCCTTCGCCGCACGAGCGCCGAAGACGGGATAGTCGCAACTCTCCGCCGTGTCGGTACCGAAATCGCGGTAGGTCTCTCCCATCTCATCCAGAAGAGATTTGATCTCCTTTTTCATTTCCAACGCAGAGTGATCACAAGCAAGAGCAATCATAGTCACTATCTCCTTTACCGAAAAAGAAAACGGAGTGTTAAGCAGCACTCCGTTCCCCTTTTGTTTGTTCTTAGGCTTCTTCCGCAGGAGCTTCGACAGCTTCCTCAGCAGGAGCCTCGGCAACTTCCTCGACGGGCGCTTCTTTTTCGAGCAACGCACGGATGGACAAGCTGATGCGTTTGGCTTCTTCGTCCACGGCGGTGATCTTCACTTGCACTTCTTCGCCGACTTTGAGCGCATCTTGCGGTTTTTCGATGCGGCGGTCAGCAATTTGGGAGATGTGGATCAGGCCGTCCACACCGTCAATGATTTGAGCAAAAGCGCCAAAGGTGGTCATACCCACGATCTTCGCGGTCACCACATCGCCCACTTGATATTTCGACTTGAAGATCTCGAACGGATTGTCTTCCGCACGGCGATAGCCGAGGGAGATCTTTTTCTTTTCGACGTCGAGGTCACGGATGTACACTTTCACGGTGTCGCCCACGTTGACAACCGCAGACGGATGTTTGATGCGTTTCCAGGAAAGTTCGGAAATGTGCACCATACCGTCCACGCCACCCAAATCGACGAATGCGCCGTAGGAGGTGAGAGATTTCACCACGCCGGTATATTCTTGACCGACTTCCGCTTGCGCGAAGAAGGCAGCTTCTTTCTCTTTGCGTTCCTCGCGAGCGATGACGCGGATGTCACCCACCGCGCGACGGCGAGATTGGTTCACTTCGATAACCTTAAAGCGAACGGTTTGCTTGAGAAGGGGATTCAAATCGTCCAAACGGCCGGCCGAAGCGAGCGAAGCGGGCACAAACACTTTCACGCCGTGCGACACGACAAGCACGCCGCCTTTGATCACGTCGGTCACGACACCTTCCATAATTTCGCCGCTTTCGGAAGCCGCGACGATGGTGTTCCAACCCTTTTGGGCGTCCACACGTTTTTTGGAAAGCATAATGGTGCCTTCTTGGTCGTTGGTGCGCATAATGAGCAATTCGAGCTCGTCGCCAATCTTGACGAGTTCAGACGGATCGGTTCCTGCGGCGGACAATTCGTCGGCCGGGATGTAACCGGTTTGTTTACGGCCGACAACTTCGACCTGTACTTCGTTGGGGGCGATAGCCACCACGATGCCGCGCACTCTTTCATCTGTAGTTAAACTTTGAAGCGACGCTTCAAGCGCCTCTTCAAAACTCATTTCGTCAAAGGATTTGACAGGGGCGGTCTCCACCGCAGTTTCTTGGACTTCGCTGTTGTTGATGATCTCAGACATGGTTTCAAGTACCTCCTTTATAATATCGGCAGGGGTCGACGCTCCCGCAGTCACGCCGATACGGCGTGCGCCCGCAAAGGACGTTGCTGTCAGTTCTGCCGCCGTTTCGATCAAGATCGTGGGGCAATGTTTCCGACACACGTCACGCAATTTTGCGGTATTGGAACTTTGACGTCCTCCGACAATCACCATCACATCGCTTTGCTGTGACAGGGCATCCGCCTCCCGTTGCCGTTCGGCAGTCGCATTGCATATTGTATCAAATATTTGAAGATTTGTATAGTGTTTTTTTGAGATTTTTTCGCAATTTTCCCAAGTTTTTGAATGAAATGTTGTTTGGGCTACCAAAATGATTGTTTCATCGCGGTTCGGCACCCCGCTTTTGATGATATTCTCCAACTCTTCCTCGTTGGAAAACACGTACGAAGGGCCGACACAGTGGCCACGAATCCCTTCTACCTCGGGATGTTTGGCATCCCCCGCGATCATCACCGCCGCGCCGCGTGCCGAATGTTCGGCCGCCAAGCGATGAATTTTCGAAACGAACGGACAGGTGGCATCGTAATACGCAATGCCGTTTTGCTCCAACGTTTCATATACGTTGCGCGACACACCGTGCGAACGAATGACCAGCGTTCCATCGTCGGGAGCGTCCCCCGGTGTTTGCGCGATGGACACGCCGCGCGAAGCGAGCTTTTCCACCATTTGCGGATTGTGAATGATGGGGCCAAGGGTGCAGACGCGTTTGCCCTCATCAAGCAATCGCTCCACCGCATCCACCGCACGCTGTACGCCGAAACAAAAGCCGGCGGATTTGGCTACCGTGATCGTCGGTTTCATTGCACACCCTCCATCAATTCCGCAATGGCGCTCATAATCGCGCGGGAAGCGTAACGAATATCCGGTTTTTCCCGATTATCAAGATGCAGATCTTGCGGCGAGAGGGGTTTGCCGATCACCAACGTGGTTTTGCGAAACGGGCGCGGTTTTTGATCTTTCGCCACCACCGCGACGGGCAACACGTGTGCCTGCACATCGGCCACAATGAACGCCGCGCCCGATTTGGCGCGCCCCAATTTTCCGTCTTTGGAACGGGTGCCTTCGGGGAAAATGCCCATCACTTTTCCCTCGTTGATGAGCTGTTTGGCATAATCAAGCGCACCGGTATCCCCACTGCCCCGTTTGACGGGAAAGGCGCCGAATTGCTTGCCGATCAACCACGCGAACGGTTTGAATTGAAAGAGTTCCGCTTTCGCCATAAAATGAGGATGGCGCGGCAACGACACCGCCAGCACCACCGGGTCCCACAACGACACGTGGTTACAACACAATGCCAGCGGCGGCTCACCGGGGGTAAGCGGGATGTTCTCTTTGCCTTTCACTTCCACCCGCATCAACAGACGCACCAGCGGGCCAAACAAAAAGATGATGGTTTTTCCTAACCACATAATCGTTATCCTTTCAAGGCTTTCAGTACCGTGTTTTTGAGCAGTGCAACCGATTCTTCCAGCGTGCATTCGCTGGTATCCACCAAAATCGCATCGTCCGCCGCTTTGAGCGGCGCGGTTGCACGGTGCGAATCGTTATAATCGCGTTCTTTCATATCGCGCAGCACCTCGTCAAAGGTGGTTTCCACGCCTTTTTCCTGCAACTCAAGGAAGCGGCGTTCGGCACGCGCTTCAGCAGAAGCGGTAAGGAAAATTTTAACGTCGGCAAACGGCAACACCACCGTACCGATGTCACGCCCATCCATAATGACGCTTTGTTTACGGGCGGTATCTTGTTGCAGGTCAAGCAAATATTGGCGTACCACCGGCAACGCGGAAAATGCCGACGCCGCCATCGATACTTCGGGCGTGCGAATGCGGTCACCCAAGTTTTCACCGTTGAGCCACACTTGTTGCACACCGTTTTCGTGGGTCAATTCCACCCGAATCTCACTGAGCATCGCTTCCACGGCGGCAAGGTCGGTCGCTTCGATGCCGCGCCCGAGGGCGGCATAGCCTACCGTGCGGTACAGCGCACCCGTATCCACGTACATACAACCAAGTTCACCCGCCAAAATACGGGCAATGGTGCTTTTCCCCGCACCGGAGGGGCCGTCAATGGCGATCGCAATGGGTTTGTTCGACATAGTAAGTACTCCTTTTTATACGTGCTCACCGGCGGCAACGCCGGTGGAAAAGGCAATTTGCAAATTGAATCCGCCGGTATAGGCATCTACGTCGATGACTTCGCCGGCGAAGTAGAGGCCACTGACCAGTTTGGATTCCATCGAAGAAGCGGATAACTCCCGCACGCTGACACCACCGGCGGTCACAACGGCTTCTGCCAACGGACGAAAACCCGATACCGTGAGCGGCAACCGCTTGAGCAATTCGCCCAATCGGCGGCGCTGTTGCTTGGATACCGAGTGGCATTTGCATTCACCCGGCAGATCGGCCAAGCGCAAGACAACGGGAATGAGCGAACGCGGCAGCACCGTCGACAAGGCGTTGCCGACACAGGTGTTCTTTTGCCCGTCAAACTCCCGCACCAGCCGCGCATCCACCTGCTCGGCAGATAAGGCAGGTTTCAAATCAATTGTCAAACGGTAACGACCGTTTTCGGGTTCGCGCATATGCGCGGAAGCCGACAAGATCATCGGCCCCGACACGCCGTAATGCGTGAACAACATTTCGCCGAAATCGGTATAAACCGTTTTGCCCGTCACCGTATCCGTGACGGTGAGAGCACTGTTTTTAAGGGAAAGACCTTGCAGGTCGGGGCACCATTCCTCACACACGGTGAGCGGCACCAAAGACGGACGCGGCGGCGTGACGGTGTGTCCCGCTTGTTTCGCGAGCGTATACCCGTCACCCGTAGAGCCGGTGCCGGGATAGGAACACCCACCCGTACACACCACCACGGCAAACGCGGTAAGCGTTTCCCCGTTTTCCAAGGTGACACCGGTGCAAACCCCATCGTCAATGCACAGTGACGTGACACGCCCCGTGCGGAATTTGACACCGCCGCTTTTGGCGTAACGCACCAGCGCATCCACAATGTCGACTGCCTTGTCCGAGCAGGGAAACACACGGTTGCCGCGCTCGGTCTTCAGCGGAACGCCTTGGTCTTCAAAAAACGCCATGGTATCCTGCGGCGTAAACGCGGAAAAAGCACTGTACAAAAAGCGGCCGTTGCCGGGCACCTGCGCCACACACTCCTGTACCGAGCAGTTGTTGGTGACGTTGCACCGCCCTTTTCCCGTAATCATCACTTTTCGGGCGGGACGCTCGTTGCGCTCCACCACCGTTACCGCGTATCCGCGGCGTGCCGCGCGACCCGCGGCCATCAATCCGGCGGCACCGCCGCCCACAATAATGACATCAGCCATGGTCATCCAAAGAGGGTTGGAACACGTGGTAAGAATCCCACAGATTTTCCAACTCGGTCAGCGTGTCGCGGTTTTCGTCCATCCGTTTGAGGGAGATCGCCACCAACAACGCGTTGATAATGCTCATCGGCGCCACCAAGGAGTCCACGATGGTGGCCATATCGCTGTGTGCGGAAAGAAGGCACGTGGACAGTGCCGCAAGCGGAGACAGCACACCGTCGGTAATGGCGATCACTTTGGCGTTTCGTGAATGGGCAAAGTGCGCCGCTTTGACGGTTTTGCTGGAATAGCGCGGAAAACTGAGAACAATGAGCGCATCCTCGTCGCTGATGTGGATCATTTCTTCCAAAATTTCCGTTTCGCTGGAGGTGCTGATGAGACAAATATTCGGTAATAATAATTTCAAATAATACGCCGAAAAGTTGGCAAGCGCGCGGCAACTTCCCGCACCGAACACGTAGACGCGGCGGGCGCCCACCAAATCCCGCACCGCTTCGTCAAAGGTTTCTTTGGGCAATTCTTCCAGCGTTTTGCGGATGTTCGCCATATCGTATGCCATCACACGGTCGAGCACTTCGTCGTCCGCCATACGTGCACGAGTAACCTCCACACGTTGAACACTGGTGAGTTTGCTGCGCACGAGTTCCTGCACCGCGCGTTGCAGTTCGGGATACCCCTCGAACCCCAACTCGGCCGCAAAGCGAACCACGGTGGATTCACTGACACCCACCGTTTGTCCCAGACAGTTGGCGGTCATATACGCCGCCTCGTCGTAATGTTCCAAAATATAGTTGGCAATGCGCCGTTGACCTTTGGAAAATCCCGGCATCAACTGGGTGATATGCGCAGTTAAATTGATCTTCACGAAGCCTCACACCTTTGCTTTGTCTTACCCTCTATTCTACCGCTTTTACGCCGAAAATGCAAGTTTGAATTTGTTTCTTGCAAAATTAGCGAAACAGCCGCCGCAACAACGGTTGAAAACGCGCAAAATACAGCGAAAGCGCCCGTGTGAGCGCGATGTCATACAACACAAACACCACGTTGCCGACAAGCAAAAAGCCCACCAGCACCGCGCCGAGCGGCAGATTGCCGAGGGCAAATTCTTGAAGTGACAATCCCAGCCGTGTCAACACGAAATACGCGCCGATCACCGAGAGGTTGAACGCGCCGAGTTTGAGCGCCCATTCCCCCGCTTTGCCGCAAGGTTCGGCCACCGATTTGAGGATGGGATAGTACCCGAAAAACGCCGCGTACAACACTTTTGCTTCCAAATCGGGCGCCAACAGTACGGCCAAAACAGCGGTGGCGGCATAAGTAAGTAAGCCCCAGCGGCGACCGCATTCGATTACCACGGGGAACAAAAACATCGAGGCAAGAGCCGGTAAGGCATACGTGGCAAAAGGAAAGACGGTGAGCAACAAACAGGTCACCGAAAGTGCCCCCATCATCCCGCACAACGCCATACGTGAGGAGGATTTCATTCCCATCACCTCAACAGCAACGAATCAAATCGCCGCCCATACATTCGCAACAACAGTCGGCGCAAATGAGGCCTTGACACATATCGCAGGCATTGCAACCGCCGCCGACAGGCGCGGCATGGTATCCGCCCGTGCGGCGCTGTTGGTCCATACGGTTAAATGCGGCGCGGTATTCGGGGTTTTGCGGATCCATACGGTGAGCCGTGGCAAAATGGTTGTGTGCATCGTCCAACCATCCTTTTTTGTAAAGGACACTGCCTTTCAAAAAATACCATTCCGCATCACGCGAAGGAGCGGGCACACCGTCAAGCAACATTTCGGCATCGATCACACGACCGAGACGAATCAGATTACGAATATCGGTGTAACGGCCACTGTCGGTCGTTTGTTGCCGTGTGCCTTCTTTTGCGCCGCCGCGTCGCATACGAATGATGGCATCGTACGCTTCGTTGATCTCTTGCATTTTTTCTTCCGCCAGATCGGAAAGCGGGTTGTCGGAATAGTTGTCAAGATGATATTTTTTGGCCAATTCGCGATAGGCGTTTTTGACTTCTTCGTCGGTCGCCTCCGGGCGAACGCCCAATACTTCATACGGATTGTTCACGGTTTTTCTCTCCTTTTTTCACAGTTTCCCAAACGGCGGCCATGCCGAAATCCAATACGTTACGCAAAATGCCGTCGAAACGGCGGATGGTTAATAGTTCGTACGCCGCCTTGCATTCCGCCAACGAGCCGTTGAGGGACGCTCCCGCCCGTTCTCGCAACACGGCAATATCCGTTTCATCTGTCGCGAGTAAAAACGGGTTGTAATTGCCGCTTTTACGGTCTTTTTCCAGATCATCCGCCGCGTCGATCAAGTAGATCCAACGCCCCATACAGTAACCGAGGCGTTCGAGCACACGGCGCTGCCGTTCCTCGCTCACGTCCAACGTGAACAGAAAGGAGAGCAACTCGGCGGTCGGTTCGGCGGCGGCGTCCACCGACGCTACCCGTTCGCGTTCCAAGTCAGCTTGTTTTTGCATACACGCGGCCACCGCCTCGTCCCAATCGGGATGCCGTTTTCGGCAACGGCGACGGTCATTCGCCGCAAAGGGCAACAATAACCGTGCACCCAAACGCTTAAAAAAGCCGCCGTCAGCAATGGTGTCGCGCAATTTGTGATAGGTGAGCAACACCGCCGCGTCGGCCGCGGCATCCAACTGCTGTGTGTCGCAACAACAAGTACGCTTTTTAAAAGGGTTATAGGGACACCGCTTTTTTTGAAAACCCGCGCACCCGTCGGCAAGTGCCAAACGGAGCAGTGCCAAAAACGTAAAATCATAACTGAGTGACCACTGGGCGAACAACCCGTAGCGCTTGCCCAAACGGCGGCAAAGGGCACAGTAGACACCGCGATAGTGTTCAAATTCGCCCATTTTGAGTTCCGGTTGATACACTTTAACGTAGCCGAACATAGCCCTTTTCACCTCTATTATCATGATACGATATTTTCAAAATAGTGTATGAAAGATTTGTAAATATTTTCATCGTGTATACGGCTTTTATGCCGTACATACTATGAATGCGCATACAATCTCTACTTTAACAGCAAGGAGGAAATAAGATGCTTGACAGATTAGCATTGTTGCTCGTCGTCGTCGGTGCGCTGAATTGGGGCAGCATCGGCTTGTTCCAATTTGATTTGGTGGCCTGGATCGGCGGCGGTCAGGACGGTCCCATCAGTCGCGTGGTATACACCTTGGTGGCACTCGCGGGCGTATGGTGCATTTCGCTTTTTTTCCGCAAACGCGAACACCTGCTCGAAAACGCCGAATAAAACAGTGAGCGGCACTCCCCACGGGAAGTGCCGCTTTGCTTTGTGTTTATGCGATCATTACACCAAGCTCATCGTATCGCGGGCAATCACCAATTCCTCGTTGGTGGGGATGATAAAGCCGCGTACCGCGGAATCGGGCGTGGTGATCTCGCGTTCCACACCGCGCACGTCGTTGGCTTCGTAATCGACTTTCACGCCGAGGTAGGCCATTTTTTCGAGAATCTCCGCGCGGAGCAGTTTTTGGTTTTCACCGATACCCGCCGTGAACACGATCGCGTCCAAGCCGCCGAGAGCCGCTACATAGCCGCCGATGTATTTCATAATTTGGTAGGTACGCATATCCCACGCCAATTTGGCACGAGGATTGCCTTCTTCGATGGCGGCCGCGATGTCACGGTCGTCACTGGACACGCCCGAAATGCCGAGCATACCGGATTTTTTGTTCATCAGATCGTCCATCTCTTTGGGAGAGAGACCTTCTTTTTCCATAATGAAGGTGACGGCAGAGGGGTCAAGCACGCCGCAACGGGTACCCATCAAGAAACCGTCGAGGGGGGTAAGGCCCATCGTGGTATCGATAACTTTACCGTCTTTGATGGCGGCAATGGAAGAACCGTTGCCGAGGTGGCAGGTGATGATGCGGGTGCCTTTGCCGTCGGGTTTGCCGAGCAACTCGCAGCAACGAGCGCTGACAAAACGGTGGGAGGTGCCGTGGAAACCGTAGCGGCGGATGCCGTGTTTCTCGTACAGTTCGTACGGGATACCCCACAGATACGCCACTTCGGGCATGGTTTGGTGGAACGCGGTGTCAAACACGGCGACCTGCGGCACGTCGGGGCCAAAGGTGGCCACCGAAGCCTCGATACCTTTGATGGTAGCGGGGTTGTGCAGGGGCGCGAGCGCTTGATATTCTTTGATTTTGCCGATCACTTCGTCGGTGATACGCACGGATTTGGCAAACGCCGTACCGCCTTGCACCGCACGGTGAC
This sequence comes from Clostridia bacterium, assembly GCA_017434985.1. Classification (GTDB taxonomy): domain Bacteria; phylum Bacillota; class Clostridia; order Oscillospirales; family Acutalibacteraceae; genus RGIG3009. Next base: position 37,929 of record JAFSFY010000010.1, read on the forward strand.
CAACGGCGGTCACTTCCGACAGATCGTTGATGACCTTGCCTTCGCCTTCGGTGAGGGCTTCTTTCACCTGCGCAAAAGCGGCGGTGTGGTCGGGCATATCGACGTCTTTTTTGAATTCTTTGCCATCCACTTTATGGGTGAACTTACCGTCGATACCAATGCGTTCGCACAGACCTTTGGCGATGGTGACTTCGCCGTTCATATCGATCAGCTGATATTTGAGGGAAGAACTCCCCGCGTTGATAACCAAAATTTTCATAACTGTTTCTTTCTCCTTACCCCATTGATTTTATCGCAAAAACAATATATACTTATAATAGTACCATTTGGCAAAATTTTCAACTGTTTTTTCACATTTTTTGATGGGAGGGTTCCTTTATGCGCATTGCCGGTATCGTAGCGGAATACAACCCCTTTCACAACGGTCACGCCTATCACATTGAAAAAACTCGTGAACGCGACGGCGGGTGTGAAGCCACCCACATTGTTGCAGTGATGAGCGGCAGTTTCGTCCAACGGGGCGAACCCGCCGTCATGACCAAGTTTGACCGCGCCCGTGCCGCGCTTTCGGGCGGTGCCGATTTGGTACTGGAATTGCCGTTGTCGTGGGCGCTGTCCTCGGCGGAAAAATTCGCCTTCGGGGCGGTGTCGATGCTGAATGCCCTCGGCTGTGTCGATGCCATCAGTTTCGGTTCGGAAGCGGGCGCGCTCGCGCCGCTCCGACGCGCGGTCGATACGATGGAGACACCGCGCTTTCAAACGTTGCTCAAATATTTTATGGAATCGGGCATCGCGTTCCCCGAGGCTACGCAAAAAGCCCTTACCGAAATTGCGGGGGATTCCTGCGGGAAACTGCTCGCCTCCCCCAACAACACGCTCGGCATCGAATATCTCAAGGCCTTGCGCCGTTTGGATTCGTCCATACAACCGTTTACGGTGGCGCGTTACCAAGTGGCACACGACAGCGAGGTGCCGCTGGGCAATATTGCTTCCGCCACCTACCTGCGCGGATTGCTGAAAAGCGACCGCACCGTCGCCGCGTTCCCGTTTATGCCGTCCGCGTGCATCAGCGCCGTCTCCGATGCGGCACAAAAAGGCGCCCTCCCCGCCCTGCCCGAACGATTGGAACGGGCGGTGCTTGCCAAACTGCGCACCTTGTCCCCCGCCGCGATTGCCGCACTCCCCGGCATTTCCGAGGGGCTCGAAAACCGCTTCTATAACGCCGTGCGCACCGCGGTCGATCTTACTTCGCTCGAAGAGGCCGTCAAAACCAAACGCTATCCGCTGACACGGGTGCGGCGGCTGATTTGGAACGCCTTTTTGGGCACGCCGAAACTCGCGCCTTTTACCCCCGTTCCCTATTTGCGTGTACTCGCAGCCAACAGCCGCGGCAAGGAGATCTTATCGGCGGCAAAACCCACCGTCCCCGTCATCCACCGCGCATCGCAGGTGGACAAGCTGGACGACAACGTCCGCGCGTTGTGGGAACTCGAATGCCGTGCGACCGATCTGCACGCACTTGCCTTCCCCACGCCGCTCCCTTGCGGAGCCGACCATACCACCGGAATTGTGAGGGCTGACAGTGAGTTTGTGTGACGAGTGCGTGTATTACACGTATAACGAGGATTACGAGGAATACGAATGCCTCGTCAATTTGGACGAGGACGACCTGTACCGCTTTTACAGCAACAAAGACACCTGCCCGTATTTCCGTTTGGACGACGAATACAGTGTGGTGCGAAAACAAAACTAACAAGAACCGCGATACGGTTGTATCGCGGTTCTTTTGTTATTCTTCGATTTCAATTTCCACGTAGCGCGTGCCGCGGCGGTTGTGGTCGTAACCAAAGCAAATCGTACCGTCGGACAGGATGCGCGGGTCGGGATAGGACAGGTAAAATTCGCCCGCCACGATATCCTCTTTGATGTACCACGTTTTCATTTCGTCGTTGGACACCCACACCGCCAAGCGTTTGCGGTCGCCACGTTTACCGACCACACCGCCCGTGGGGTTTAAGAACATCGCGATACGGCCATCGGGCAGACGCATCAAGGTGGTGAGCGAACTGGGGTTCGGGATGTCGGTTTGATACGCGGGCGTCCAGGTGTAGCCGTTATCAAAACTGTCCGAGCGCCACAGATAGCCACCCCATTCCGCACGCGCCAGCAGCGCAAGCGAACCGTCTTTGAGTTCAATGATCTGCGTTTCGCACAAGCCGAGCGGGCGGTTGTCAATGAGATTACCGCGCACCTTAAACTCGGTGAAATCCTCGTTGGTTTCAAAACAACACATTTTCACATGCCAATCACCGAACTCGGCAGAGGGTTTTTCTTCGTCTTCGCGCGCGGGTTCCATCGCCAGCGCCTCCTCTTCCGACTTGGCGTAGGCCAAACGAGCCACACCCGCTTTTAACGGGACGGGGCGTTTTTGGTTGATGGAACCGCTGCACAGCAGTTCGCCCTTGGAGGTGCGGATGATGTTGCCGACACCGGAGGACAAACCCTCGCCGTCCACCTTGGTTACGGGAAGTTCCTCGCCCCACGTGCGGCAACCGTCCTCGGAAATACCGGTCGTATAGTGCCACACCGAATAGGTATCCTTGGCGGGCCAACGCGCAATGCGCAGATAGTTTTTGCCGTCAAACAACGTTTGGCCGTTCACCGAAATGATGCCGCCCGAACCGTTTTCGCCGTTTTCGTTTCCCACGATGATCTCGGGGTCACTCCACGTACGGCCATGGTCAAACGAACGGGTGAGAATCATCACGTGGTCGTCGCACGGCTCGGTGTCGCCGCCCGTCATCGTGCAGGCGAGCAGTTCCCCGTTCGGTCCTTCGGCGATGCCACATCCCACCGCTAAACGGTAGGTCTTGCCTTCGTGTTCCCAGCCTTTCACCCCGTCAAACGGAGTGAAAATACGATACTTAATTTTGCCCATTTCTAGTTCCTCCTTTATTCCATCGGCGGAATTTCAATTTCGACGTACTCCGCACAACGGCGGTTTTTGTCGTAACCGAAACAAATGGTACCGTCAGACAAAATGCGCGGTTCGGGGTAGGATAAATACCCGCCCACCACAATGTCCTCTTTGATATACCACGTTTTCGCCTCGTCGTTAGACACCCACACCGATAAAACATCGCGCGGGCCGCGTTTACCGACCACACCGCCCGTGGGGTTGTGGAACAACGCAATACGCCCGTCGGGCAGACGCAAAAAACGCGCCAAACTGCTGGGGTTGGGAATGTCGGTCGGATAGGCGTCCGTCCACGTGTGGCCGCCGTCAAAACTGTCGGCACGCCACAAGAAGCCCGCCCATTCCGCACGGCAGAACAAGGCAAGAGAACCGTCTTTCATTTCAATCAGATGCGGTTCGGTCAAACCGAGAGGACGGTTGCCCACGATGCCGCGCGGTTTGAAACTGGTCAAATCTTCGCTGACTTCAAAACAAAGCGATTTGGTGATGTACTCATCAATACGGCTATCCAGCGGCGTTTCGCCCTCTTTGCAAGGTTCCATCGCCACGGCTTCTTCTTCCGTTTTGGCCAAGGCCAAGCGCTCCACACTCGCCGTCAGCGGTTGGTCACGTTTTACGTTCACAATGCCCGCCGCCAACAATTCACCTTTGGACGTGCGCGTGATATTGCCGACACCGTAATAGGAATCGTTTACACCGTCAAACGTGACCGGCTTGGGTTCGCCCCACGTGCGCACGCCGTCGGTGCTGACCGCCGTGTAATGGTTCCACACCATATATTTCTCCTCGGCAGGCCAAAGGTCCACCGACAGATAGTTTTTACCGTCAAAGAGCGTACGACCGTCAATGTTATACGTGCCGCCGCTGCCGTTGACACCGTTTTCGTTGCCGATCAGTTCCTCCGGTTCGCTCCACGTTTGGCCGTGGTCATACGAACGCATAATGATGCTGATATGATCGTCGCACGGCTCGGTATCGCCGCCCGTCATGGTGCCGGCAAGCAATTCACCGTTCGGCCCTTCGGCAATGTTGCAGGAAACCGCCAACCGATAGATCTTACCGTTGTGTTCCCATCCTTTGTAACCGTCGAACGGGGTACTGATGCGATACTTGATTTTTCCCATTATGATTTCCCCTTTATTCGATGTCCTCGATCTTCACGCGGACAAGTTCCATGATTTCCTTTTTGCGGGAATGGAAGATATACAAATATCCGTCGTGGTTGCACATCGCCATATAGCCGTACTCGCCGCCTTTGGAGTAACCTTGTTGATGCAAGATGTAATGCTCGTTACGGAGGGTGTAGGCTTTGTTAAAGTGATAGCCGTCCTTGGTGGTATAGAGGTTTAAGGGGAACAGATCCCACACATAGCCGTCGGCACAATCGGGCGAACCGATAGCGATCGGACGACCGTCGGGCAGGTGGTGGAAGTTAAATTGCGAGTTATCCGCCGTGAAACGGGTGGGATAAAACTCGGTCCAGCTTTCGCCGTCGTCATAACTTTCGCTGTTCCACACATAGCCGGCATCCGAGCGACGTATAATGTGCAACACGCCGTCCGGGCTTTGATACCACGTGGTTTCGGTGAGATTACCGCCCTCCGCTTTGCAACGGGCAATGGAGTTCTTGTTTTTCTCACTGTCCACAAACGTGTAGTCCCATTTAAAGCCGTCCGGTTGTTCCTCGTCCGAACGAGAGGCGCAACAACCGTAAATCCCCATCCAGCGACCCGATTGCAACCGCCACAAGCCGACTGCCGACCCGATGGACGATATCCGCTCGGGCTCGCTCCAATGCTCGCCATCCTCGGTGTAGATGCGCCACAAACTATCTTTGCGGCCGCCACCGAGGGTGGGGTCGAATTCGCCGTTTTCGTTAAAGTTGTTGGCGTCGAACTCGCACAAGCAGTAGGTGGCAAACAGTTTGCCGTCAATCACACCGATGCGATTCGGGATGATGCAGGTTTCGCCAAATTCGCCTTGCGTGGCGGGGGCGATCACTTGGGGTTCGCTCCATTTGTAAAAGTTTTCGCTGCTGGAAATGGCCATTTGTTGGCCGGGGAAATCCTCGCCCCAATAGCCACGGGAATAGGCGGCATACAACTTGCCTTTGAAAAACGCCACACCCGCCGTATGATGGGTGAACGCCCATTCGGGGTCGTATTGCGTCACGTTGACGATCTCCACGTCCAACTGCTTCGGTGGTTCGGAAATGTGGTTGGTGATGTTCATTGAAGAACATTGCGCGCGCCATTCCAGCGCATCCAGTTCCACGGTTTTGTTTGCGTTCGACATACTCATTTCTCCTCTCACGGATATTAGATATCGCTCCACTTAATGCGGGTGATCTCGATAACCTCTTTTTGTTTGGAATACAGGATGTACAAATACTCGCCATCGTCTTCCAAATAGGGATAGGCGAAGGGGCCGCCTTTCGCATAACCCGGTTTTTGCATTTCGTACATTTCGTCGCGAATGACATAACCTTTGTCGAAATTGTAGCCGTCTTCGGAAACAAACATCGCGAGCGGCCAACGCACGTCGTAATACGGCGACCCGATCCACAAAATACGTCCGTCAGGCGTGTAGGTGCACACCGGCATCGTAGACGCCGAAGTGAAGTTGGTGGGATAGTAGCCCGTCCAAGTCTCGCCCTCGTCGTAACTCTCGCTGTTCCACACGTAACCCGATTCGCTGCGGATGATGTTGTGCACCACGCCATCGGGACTTTGATAGCCGGAACTCTCGGTAAGCAACCCTTGACAACGGGCATCGGAATCGTCCAGTTTCTCTTGAGGGGCGCGGCGAGAATGCCATTCCACACCATCGCGCGAAAAGAGATTCACTTTTCCGTAGGCTACGTAGTAACTGTGACTGCCAAAAGGCGACGGAACGTCATTGACCAATTTATCCGAACCGCAACGCTCAGGCTCGCTCCAGTGAATACCGTCTTCCGAATACATAATGTAGCCACGGTGGGTGGCTTTGCGGCTGCCCGTGTTCATAAAGTTGCCGTTTTCGTCAAACGCCTCCGCCAAATAGTCGGTGACGACAAAGTGACAATACAGTTTCCCGAACGCCGCTTTCACACCGCCGATGATGCAGGGCGGATGATCGGTATGTTCACTCTTGGTGCCGGGGGTCACACCGGGCACCACCAGATCCATCGGCTCGGACCAATGATAAAAATCGTCACTGACACAGTACACGATCTTTTGGCCGGGACAATCTTCGTCCTGCGGGGTGTTGGAAAATGAGGCGTAAAGTTTGCCGTTATGGTACGCGATACCCGGGTGATGCTTAAACGCAACGTCGGGCTGATAGTCACTGATAAGCACCTTTTCGGAATTGATTTTCGTCAGATCGCCTTTATAGTTGCTAATGCGCAACGAGCTTTCCATGGCGCGCTTTTCTTCGGGTGCCCTTTCGGGTTTGACGGGCGCTTCATACGGCAGACCCGCATACTCGTGGGCATCCGCCGCCGAGGCAAACCACCCCATCCAATCGATGTACAATCCGTCGTCGGTGGTCACCCCTTCGCCGTGAATGTTGAACGGCGTAAACAGTGTCGTTTGCCAATTGCCGATGAAATAGGGGTGCGGGATCTCGCTGAAATCGACATACAGCATTTGCCAATCGGTGGTGGGTTGATACACAAATCGAGAACGGTAAATAAACTGCCACGGGTCGATCGCCGAACCGAGCTTTTCGTGCATTCTCATCGATTCGTCGGTACGCCAATAGAAGAACCCAAACGTGGAGGCGGGGTTTTTGAGTTTTACACGCATCGCAAACACGGGAAATTCGCGGCAATCGGTGGGGCCCATCGCAGGGAATTCAAACGCACCGCTTTCCCAGGCACCATTTTTGGTGGGGGTTACCAAAGCGGCTTTCTCCTCCGCCGCATACGAAATGGCGGTATCTCTTGTGGGGAACGGTTTGATGGAACCGATCTTATCTTCGGTATCAAATTTCACAAAGAAATTGTCTGCTTTTTTTACCATAGTTGCTCTCTCCTTTTTTAAGAGACTCAGTTCGTTTTTGCATCGCGCTTTGCGCAAGGTCAGTGTAGCATAGACCGCCGCATTTTACAAGAAAAATTTACGTTTTTAGGGTAGCATTTTGATCAAAAAACAAGCGGTATTTCCGTCACACGGAAATACCGCTTGTCAAAACGTTTTTTAGATGTCCGACCACTTGATACGCGTGATCTCGATAACCTCTTTTTGTTTGGAATACAGGATGTACAAATACTCGCCATCGTCTTCCAAATAGGGATAGGCGAAGGGGCCGCCTTTGGCATAACCGGGATGTTGCATCTCATACATCTCGTCGCGGATAACGTAGCCTTTGTCGAAGTTATAGCCATCCTCCGACACGTACAAGGCGAGCGGCCAACGCACGTCGTAGTACGGCGAACCGATCCACACGATGCGGCCGTCGGGCGTGTAGGTGCACACGGGCATGGTCGAAGCAGAGGTAAAGTTGGTGGGATAATAACCCGTCCAGGTCTCTCCCTCGTCGTAGCTTTCGCTGTTCCACACGTAACCGCATTCACTGCGGATAATGTTATGGAACACACCGTCGGGGCCTTGATAGCCGGAACTTTCGGTCAAGTGACCGGAGCAACGTGCATCCGAATCTGCCAATTTTTCATCCGTGGCACGGCGGACGACCCACTCTTTACCGTCTTTGGACAAAATGTTCAGTTTACCGTGCGCCACATACCGCTGATGCTCACCGAACGGCGACACCACATCGGTGTGGATATTGGACGAAGAAGATGGCACAGGGTCGGTCCAAGTCAGGCCGTCTTCGGAATACATAATGTAGTTGCGATAGGTAGCCTTGCGGTTACCCGCCGGCATAAACTTGCCGTTTTCGTCAAACGCTTCGGGCAAAAAGTCGATCACCACAAAACTGCAATACAGTTGACCGCACGCCGCTTTGACACCACCGATGATGCAGGGCGGATTATCGGTATGTTCGCTCTTGGTGCACGGCGTTACACCGGGAACGACCAGATCCATCGGTTCGGACCAATGATAGAAATCGTCACTGACACAGTACACGATCTTTTGACCGGGAACGTCCTCGTCGGCAGGCGTGTTGGAGAACGACGCATAGATCTTGCCGTTGTAGTAGGCGATGCCGGGGTGATGTTTGAACGTCACCTCGGGATCATAATCACTGATGAGAACCTTTTCGGATTTGATTTTGGGCAGGTCTTTCGCACTGTTGCAAATACGGAGTGAGCTTTCCATCGCGCGTTTCTCAAGAGGATCGGCGATTTCGGGTTTCGCCGGCGCTTCGTACGGCTCGCCCGCATATTCGTGGGCATCCGCCATCGAACCGAACCAGCCCATCCAATCGATGTACAAACCGTCATCGGTGGTCACGCCCTCACCGGTCGCGTTAAAGGGCGTGAGCATCGTTACCAACCAGTTGCCGACAAAATAGGGGTGCGGAATGTCAGAGAAATCCACATACATGGTTTGCCAATCCGCCGTTTTCTCGTAGGTGAAATTGGCTTTGAGAACAAATTGCCAACAGTCAATGGCCGGGCCGAGCAAATCACGCATCCGCATCACTTCTTCGGTGCGCCAATAAAAACGGCCGAATTTGGATTCGGGATTTTTCAGTTTCACACGCATCGCAAACACGGGATATTCACGGCAATCGGCGTCACCGAATCCGTGAAATTCAAACCCGCCGCTTTCCCATGCGCCGTTTGCGGTGGGAACCACCAACGCCGCTTTTTCGGTTTCGTCATACGAAATGGCGGTCGCCGTGTTGCCGAACGGTTTGAGAACGCTCATCTTTTCTTTGCAATCAAATTTGACAAAGAAATTGTCTGCTTTTTTTACCATTGTCTCTCTCTCCTTTTGGGTTACCAAAGATAAAACATCTGATAGAGGAGCTGTTTTGTCAGATCGTGTGCACTGTCTTTTTTCATAAGTCGCGCACATCGTCAGTGTACCATACGTTATCCCGTTTTACAACCTAAAAATTGGTTTTTAGAACGCTTTTTTCAGAAAAAAGCATCCTTTTTGCCGTCTTGGTCACCCGTTCTTCGGCAAGACAAAATCCCCGTTTTGTCGGTTGACAAAACGGGGATCATCGTTCAATTTACAGTTCGGTGAGTTTGACGCGCAAGATCTCGGTAACTTCTTTTTGTTTGGAATAAAACACGTAGAGATACTCATCGCGTATCATCACGTGCGGATAGGCGATCTGGCCGCCCTTGGCCCAACCGTCCGTCTTCATCTCGTACACGTCGTCGCACAAAATGTAACCCTTGTTGAAATTGTAGCCATCTTCCGACACATACAGCGTGAGCGGCCAACGCGTATCGTAATACGGCGAACCGATCCACGCGATGCGACCGTCCGGCAGATAGATCAGTTTAAACATGGAGGAAGCCGACGTGAAATTGGTGGGATAAAACTCCGTCCACGTTTCACCGTTGTCATAGCTTTCGTTCTGCCAAATATACCCGCAGTCGCTGCGGATGAAGTTGTGCACCACGCCGTCGGGGCTTTGGAAACCCGCACTTTCGGTCAATTGGCCGGGACAGCGGGCCACGGAGGCCGCAATTTGTGCATCGGTGGCACGGGTGGTGGTCCAGTGTTCGCCGTCGTCGGAATAGGATGCTTGTTTGCCGTAAAATTCGTACCAACGGTGCATACCGTAGGGGGACGGCAACATCATATTGTTGCGGCAGTTGGCATCGGGCTGTGTCGGCTTGCTCCAATAGATGCCGTCTTCACTGCTCACCATATAATTGCGATAGGTCGCTTTGCCCAAGTGATTCGTGTTAAAACTGCCGTCTTCGCGGAAACATTCGGGATGATAGTCGGTGACGGTATACAGAAAACACAAGCGGTCACCTTTCACCGTAAACCCGCCGATGATGGAGGTTGGTGCTTCGGTGAATTTGCTGTCGGTTTGCGGTGTGACACCCGGCACCACCACGTCCATCGGCTCGGACCAATGATAAAAGTCGTCACTTACGCAGTACACCATTTTTTGGCCGGGATGGTCCTCGTCTTTGACACCACTGGAGAAAGATACATAGAATTTGCCTTTAAAATAAGTGATGTCGGGATGGTGCTTAAACGTCTGTTTCGGGTCGTAATCGCTGACGAGCACGCGTTCAACGGAAGATAACCGTTTCAAATCACCGTTCAAACGGTTGTTGATTTTGAGCGAACTTTCCATCGCACGCTGTTCGTTTGCGGGGCGTTGCACTTCTTCTTTCTTCGGTGCTTCGTAAGGCAAATCGGCGTATTCATACGCATCTGCCACCGAACTGAACCAACCCATCCAATCGATGTAAACGCCATCGTCGGTGGTCACGCCCTCGCCGTCGATGCGCATCAACGTCAACATCGCAATTTGCCAATTGCCCTGAAAATAGGGATGGTGCATCTCGGAAAAATCGGCAACACAAAGTTGCCAATCCGTCGTCGGCGCATAATCGGGCTGAACCTTGCGAATGAATTGCCAATACCCCACGTTGGCACCCGTGCCCTCCAATTTTTGGCGCAGGTCACTCACCGCATCGGTGTGCCAATAAAAACGGCCGAAAGTGGTTTCGGGGTTTTTGAGTTTGACGTGCATGGCAAACACGGGATATTCTCGGCAATTGGCCGCACCCATGGCGGGAAACTCGATGCTGGGGCTTTCGTAAGCACCGTTCTCGGTGGGTACCACCAACGCCGCTTGTTCGGTTTCGTCATACAAAACGGCGGTGGCGGTTTTGCCGAACGGCGCAATGGCGCTTATCGACCGCGGGGTGGAAAAACGGACGAAGAAATTGGTTGCTTGTTTCATAGGGGTCTACTCCTTTTTTATTTTCACCGCAAGGAGGAGCGCGCGGTGTTGGCCTAAGTGATCATCCGATATCGGACAGCTTGACGCGGCAGATCTCCACCACTTCTTTTTGTTTGGTGTACATCACGTACAGATAGTCGCCTTCTATCACAAGTTGCGGATAGGCGAAGGGGCCGCCTTTGGCCCAACCGTCTTGTTGCATCTCATAGACTTTGTCTTGCAAGATGTAGGCTTTGTCGAAGTTGTAGCCGTCTTCCGAAATATACAGTGCCAACGGCCAGCGCACGTCGTAGTAGGGTGAGCCGACCCACGCGATGCGGCCGTCCGGCAACGTGATGTGGGTAAACATCGTGTTGGCGGACACAAAGTTGGTGGGATAGAATTCCGACCACGATTGGCCCTCGTCGGTGCTGGTGGCCGACCAGATGTAGCCCGTTTCGCTGCGGCACATCAGGTGCAACACACCGTCGGGGCTTTGATAGTACGACGTCTCGGTGAGCGAACCGGGGCAACGCGCGCGTGAAGAGGCGATCTGCTCGTTGCTCATCACGGCGCTGGCAATTTTAGTCCTCGGATTGAGCGCGTCGGTATTCGCGTAATGAATACGGAAACCGCAGATGGAATAAAACTTTTTCGACCCGTACGGGGATTGTTGGAACGTGCTGTAACGGTCCAAACTGGAGACCGCTTTGGGGGCCGACCAGGTCACACCGTCGGTAGAAAAGATACCGTATTGCCGTTGCATACGGTATTTGGCCGCGTCATAGCCACGGAAGTTCCCGTTCGCATCAAAACTTTCAGGATAAAATTCACCGACCGTGTAATAGAAACACAACGTATCGCCGACCACCGAAAAACCGCCGATAACCTGCGTAGAGACGATGCCTTGCGCGTTCAAGTCTTTCATTTCCGCGAGTTCGTTGGTGGTGCGGTGGGCGGCCGAGCCGATGGGCACGATATCTTGCGGATCGGTCCAATTCACAAAATCGGTGCTGGTGCTGAACACCATTTTTTGGCCGGGACAATCTTCGTCTTTGACGCCGTTGGAATAGCCAGCATACCATTTGCCCTTAAAATACGCAAGCGTCGGATGATGTTGGAACGAATAGGCGTCCACTTTCGGGTCGTACCCGTTGATGAGAGCCGTTTCGACGGGAAGTTTGGTCATTTCAGCGGACAATTCGTTGTTGATCTGCCACGCGGTGTCCTTTGCGAATTGTTCTTTTTGTGTCAAGGCAGGCGCTTCGGCAGGCGGCGTGTACGGTTCGCCCGCAAAGGCGTACACATCCTCCACCGACCCGAAGGCACCCATCCAATCGACGTACACACCGTCATCGGTAGTCACGTCGGTACCGAAGATCGGTAGCAGATTGCACATCAGTCCCGTCCATTTGCCGATGAGATAGGGGTTGTGCACCTGCGACATATCGGCATACACGATCTGCCATTCGTCGGTCGCCTCGTAAGTCAACCCGCCGTTGCCGGCGTGTTGCATCCAGTTGATGCGCGAGCCAAAGTCCTGCACCACCGTGTACATTCGCTCGGACTCTTGGGTGCGCCAATACAACCGTCCGAACGGCATATTCGGGTTTTTCAGTTTGACCCGCATCGCTACAACGGGGAACTGTTTCACACTGACCGGCGTGGAGGGCGAAAATCCGATGGTACCGCCTTCCTTCACACCGTCTGCGGTGGGAGAAACGAGCACCGCACTCGTACCGTCGAGATTGACGTATTGATACGTGCTGTTTGCATGACGGTTAATCTTGTTGAGAGAAGCGGAATTTTCGATATCCCACAACATATACGGTGAACGGCCGCTCATCCAGTCGTCAACGACGGTGTCAAATTTTCCATCGCCAATTACTTCATACATTTCTTTTACGTTGGTCGTTTGCACGGGACCGTACACGTCCACCTGTGTGCCGTCGGCCGTTTGGCAAAGCAAATGCGTACGTGCACAAATGTCGGTCGCCTTGTCTTGCTGGTCAACGTCGGCCACCGTGGCGGCAAACGAATAGGTAACCATATCCCCGTTTTGCTCTCGCGAATGGCAGGATGTGACGGGGGTGTTGACCACTTTCGCCACCTGACCGACCAAATTCACTTTTAAATCATTCGGAGTCTTCCCTGCCGCTTCCAGCGTATCTTTGGTGGCAGTAAGCACCGACACACGGAGCACCTGCAAGGGGGTGCCGTAGTGGACAACCATCTCCTTATCCCCTACGATTTTGGTTTTCAAGGTATGATAGAAGCGCAGACCTTGGGCATCGCCCGCGTTGAGGCGCGTGCGGATAGCGGCAGTGCCGCCGCCGATCGCGCTTCCCTGCCCGTTGGTTTTATCGAAATAGGCCTCGGCATCGGCAACCGATGCAAAGGTCGCCGCCCATTGAATCCAGGCGAGATCCACGGAATGTCCTTTGCCGAGAACGGCGGTGTTGGCGGTCAAACCGTTGAGTTGGAGACCCTGCCACTCCCCGCTTGTGCGGCGGGTATCGTATACGAGCAGTTGCCAATCGGTGGTGTTGGTCGAATCGGGATAGTCACACAGCAATTCGCCAACGCCGTCGCCAAACAGGCCGACGGCGGCAGGCATTGTTCCCAAATCCTTTCGCGCCAATTTGATCTTAACGGCGACCACAGGATAGTCGCCCACCGCATCGGTCAACCACGCGCGTGAGGGATCCATTTGTAATTTCAAGCCGCCGATGGTGGCGGTGTTCGCCGCATCAACCGTGCTGATCTTATACGCATTTTCGTTTGCGTCGTAGGTCAGCCCACTGTTGCCGATGGGGTGCAGATACAAAGGGTCGTAGTCGTGGTAAAATTCCGACGTGAGCGGCAATGAAAAGTTAAAGAAGGTGTTGCCCTTGTCAATCGCCACCGAGGAAATCGTCGCGGTGGTCTCCTCGAAGTAGGCTTTGGCAGCGTCGATCGTGGCAAAAGCCCCCGCCCACGCTATGTGCGCAATGGGTTCGGGTTCGCCGTCCCACAGAGAGTTGTCGGTTTCGTATTCCGGATCGATAAACGAGAGCGAAACCCCGTTCCACGTTTCCACGCTCGGTTGGTTGTTGGCAGAAAAGATCATCAGTTGCCAATCGTCTTCAAGCGGCGTCCACGCATAGCGATTTTTCCGGTCGGGATGTTCATCACAAACCGAAACGGTTGTCATTTCCACGTACCTGCCGTTTTCGGCACGAACGAGGGCCGTATTCGTCGGCACCGCATCGTTCTTATCCATTTTTACTTTGAGGGCAAAGTACGGATACTCCGCCGTTGAAACGGTGTCGGCGGCCGCTTCGCCCGACCAAAAATGCAGTCCGCCGATCGGGCCTTTCGTTGTGTATCCGTTTTTGGTGGACACCTGAAGCGCGCTTGATTTGTCATCATACGTCAGTGCGGCGTTGCCTTCGGCGGTGTTATACGGTTTTTCGATCCACTCGTTATAGGAGGGGTGTACGGCGGCGTCTTTCGAATAGTCAAAGAAATAATCGGAAGCGCCGTCAATGTTGTCTTGCGGTGCGGTGGTTTTATCGAACATCTCCTGTGCTTCTTCCACGCTGGAAAACGCGCCCGCCCATTGCACCCACGCGAGGTCGTGCACCTTGCCGTCTGCCAATGCCGTATTTTCGGTAACGCGGAAAATATTGCCGAGCCATCGACCGTCGCCGTAGTAGGTAGAATGATTCAGCACGGTATGGCCGTCGCAAATATACAGCACCCATTTGCCAACAGTGTAAGAATCGTATCCTTCGAGCGGTTGCAGAATGGTGCCGAAACTGCCGGAATAATTGACGCGAGCCGAATAGTGAGAGGTAGGTTCCTTCACTTCGGAGCTTGCCACCTTGATCTTCACGGCAAAATAGGGATACTCCTCGATCGACACGTTGGTGTCGGCAGTTTCGGGCAACCATAGCATCTGCCCGACCTTTTGACCGTTGGCTTCGTCGGCACGTTTGCCTGCCGTAGTGATCTTGATGGCTTTTTGCGAAGCATCGTAAGAGGCTTTCGTGTTGGTATTGGTATACGGCTTGTCGGCATCGCTCGGCGTATAGCCGTCAGTATAATCAAAAAAGAATTCGGTCGCTTCGGCGGCATCAACCATCGAGCTATACGACGCAAACAACCCTACCATCATCACCAGTGTCGTGATAATACAAACGATTCGTTTCATACATTCCCTCACTTTTTCGTTACGCCTTCATCGCACAAGAAAAGAAAACCGCCGCGTGTTTTCCTTTCTTGTGCGTTGAAAATCAAGGCGGCGCCGATGCCCGAACCGACATCGGCGCCGCACGTGTTACTGTAGTTTCAATTAGGCAATATCCGTGAGTTTCACGCGGCAGATCTCCACCACTTCTTTTTGCTTGGTGTACATAATGTAGAGATAGTCGCCTTCAATCACGAGTTGCGGATAGGCAAAGTAACCGCCTTTGGCCCAACCGTCTTGTTGCATTTCGTATTTCTCGTCTTGCAGAATGTAGGCTTTGTCAAAGTTGTAGCCGTCCTCCGAGATGTAGAGCGTCAACGGCCAACGCACGTCATAATACGGCGAGCCGACCCACGCGATACGGCCATCGGGCAACGTGATGTGGGTGAACATCGTGTTGGCGGATTGCATATTGGTGGGATAGTATTCCGTCCAGGTCAAGCCTTCGTTCATGCTGGTGGCCGCCCAAACGTAACCGCTCTCACTGCGGCACATCAAGTGCAACACACCGTCGGGGCTCTGATAGTAGGACGTTTCGGTCAACTGACCCGGGCAACGCGCACGAGAAGAGGCAATCTGTTCGCTCGTCATTTGCGAACTGGTAATCGTATCGCGAGGATCCAGATCGTCGGTCGCCGCATAGTGAATACGGAACCCGCTGATGGAGTAGAATTTCTTCGTGCCGTAGGGCGATTGTGCGAAGACGCTGTAACGGTTGAGACTGGTCACCCGCACCGGATCGGACCAGGTCGTGCCGTCTTCGGAATAGATGGCATATTGGCGGTTGATCTGATATTTCGCATCCTGCATACCGAGGAAGTTGCCGTCCGCGTCAAAGCTGGAACGCTCAAACTCGGTCACCGAGTAGTAGAAGCAGAGGGTATCACCCACCACCGAGAAGTTACCGATGATCTGCGTGGTCACTGCACCCATAGCGTTCAGATCACTCACACCGGCCAATTGGTTGGTGGTGCCCATCGACGCGCTGGCGGGTTGCACAATCGTTTTCGCGGAGGACCAGTTGACAAAGTCGGTGCTGGTCGCATACATCATCCGTTGACCCGGAGCGTCTTCATCCTTCACGCCGCGAGAGAAACCGGCATACCACGTGCCTTTGAAGTAGACCAAGCTGGGATGGTGCTTAAACGCATAACGAGAAGAATAATCACTGATGATCGCCGTTTCCACGGGGATTTTGGTCATTTCGGAAGACAAGTTGTTGTTGATCTTCCACGCGTTATCTTTACCGTTTTGTTCAAACGCAGTGAGCGGTGCGGCCTCTTCCACTTCGGGGACTTCTTCACCGGCAAACGCATACGCGTCTTCCACCGTGCCGAACGCACCGATCCAGTCGACGTAGATACCGCGGTCGGTCGTCACGCCTGTGCCGCCGTAGGTAGGCAACATATTGCACATCATCGCGGTCCAATTGCCGATGAGGTAGGGGTTATGTGCGTCGGACATATCCACGTAAATGATCTGCCAATCGGTGGTCGCTTCATACGTCATAGATTTACCGGTGATGGATTGTTGCCAGTTAATACGGCTGCCCATCTCGTTCATCACGTACCACATACGCTCGGATTCTTCGGTTCTCCAATAGAGACGGCCAAATTCGCAGTCAGCACGTTGCAGTTTCACGCGCATCGCCAGCACGGGATATTGCTTCACGCTGCCCTTGCCCGGGAAGGTGATGGCAATGGTGTTGCCTTCTTTGATACCGTTCTCCTTGGGTGTCAACAGCACGGACGTTTGACCGTCCACCGTCGAAAACGCATAGTTCGTGTTGGTTTGCGCCGACAGACTGCTGACGGACGACGCACTCGTGATATCAAAGAACAGGTTGGTGTTGCGGCCTTGCATCCACTGTTGGATGTTGGAGGTAAATTTGGAAGCGCCGATGGCTTCGTACATCTCTTTCACGTTGGTGATCTGCACGTTGCCGTACACGTCCACGGGATTACCGCTCGCATCTTGGCACAGCAAGTGCGCACGGGAACAAATGTCGGTCTTTTTGTTGTCTTGACCGACCGTGTTGACCAGCGCGGTGAAGACGTAGGTAACGTCGTTGCCGTTTTGCACGCGAGAGCGGCATTTGGTGACGGGGGTCTGCACCACTTTGTCCACGTTGCCGATCAAATCGACCGTCAGATCGTCGGGGTGCACGTAGGCGTTCACCAAGGTGTCGAGCGTCGCCGTGAGCACCGAAACGCTCACCACTTCGAGCTCTTGACCGCCGTAGGTGACGACTTCTTTGCCGTCTTTGACGGTGGTTTTCAAGGTGTGATAGAAACGCAAGCCTTGCGTTTCATCGCTGTTGAGTGCGGTACGAATACCGGCCGACGTACATTGCAAAGGCGAGTCTTCAACCGACTCGGCGATCGCCGCCGGCGTAAAAGTGGCAAACATACCGATCATCATCATAAGGGTCGTTACCAAGGATAATACACGTTTCATAACAGATTCTCCTTTTTTAAAAGTTAACCCATTACAGGTCAGCAATCTTGATACGATGGATCTCCATCACTTCTTTTTGCTTGGAATGCAATACGTAGAGATATTGATCGTCCATCGTGACACGCGGATAACCGAAGCAACCACCCTTGGAATAGCCCGCTTGTTTCAGGTTGTAGCGTTCGTCACTGATGGTGTATGCTTTATCAAAGTTATAGCCATCTTCCGAAATATAAATATTGAGCGGCCATTGTTCCCATTGATTGGACTTGTTGTACGGGGTACCGATCGCGTAGATACGGCCGTCCGGCAACTCGCCCATCGGGAATTGGTTGTTGGAAGAGGAGAAGTTGGTGGGATACGCTTCGGTCCACGTCTCGCCGCCGTCATAGCTTTGCGAGAGATACATCACGCCCGCGTTGGTACGAGACATCATAAAGATCACGTTGTCTTTGGTATGATACCACGAAGACTCGGTGAAGATCGGGTTGCTCGGTTTGGGAGTATGGTTCTTAATACGCTCGCGAATGCGTTGCAACTGTTGATCGTCGTGTTGAGACGCTTCCCAGAAGAAACCGTCGGGCTCTTTGTCGGTGTAATAGAAGCGTGTACCCGACACACACAGCCAACGACCGAAGTAAGTTTGGCGGAGGGAGTCGTTGACAAGAGCGCCGCATTTTACGGGTTCGCTCCAATTCACACCGTCTTCGGTGTAAGACATCCAACTGGTGGTGTTGCCCACAAAGTCATCACCGCCGCCTTTGAACTTGCCGTTGCTGTCAAACATCACAGGGCCATAGTCGTGCGCCATACCGGTGGCAAACAATTTACCGTTCGCCACGTACAAACCGCAGGGAATGATGGAGACTTTGGCTTTCACACCGTTGTACGTGTAGGTGCCGTCAAACGCATCAATGACGACTTTCGGCTCACTCCAGTCGAAGAAGTTGTCGCTGGATGCCACCGCCAACCGCTGACCGGGGAAATCTTCGCCGGTTTCGTGTTGCGAGAACATCGCGTAGATCTTGCCTTTGAACACCGCCACGCCGGGATGGTGAGTAAACGCCCACTCTTTGTTGAAGGTGGTCACCGCCGCGGTATCGTTCGGTATCTTCGCAAACACCTTGCCGTCCACATGGGTTACCTTTTTCGCCGCTTCTTCGGGCGTCATGGTGGGGGTGATCTTTTTGAAGGTGGTGGTGGTCACCTTGGTACGGCTGGGCGGCGTTTTCTTGGTGGTGGTGACAGTGGTCGGTTCGGTGACATCGACAACCGTGCCCGTCGTGGGGGCCTGTTCACTCGTCGTGGTCGTCTTATTCACGGTGCGGTAGGTGACCTTCGTCGTGGTGGTCGCCTTGGTGGTTTCTTTTTTCGTTGTGGTGGATTTCTTCGAACCCGTAGTTTCGTCTTGCTGTACCGAAGTGGAGGTTTCTTCCTCTTCGGTGGTCGTCGTGGCTTCTGCCGTCGTGGTGGTTTCTGCGGTGGTGGTCGTCGTGGCATCCGTGTCACCGTTATCACCACAACCGGTGAGCATCGCCAACGACAACGCCGCCGCCAAAATCGCCGCAAACAAACGAATTTTCATGCAACCATTCCTTTCTGTATATGTTTCAAAAAATTATCAACGTAACAATTACGAATAGCGAGCCGATGTGGGCATCGCCCTCTTACTCTGGGCGGGGACGATGGCCACATCGTCCCACATAGGCACCGCCGTGCCGTAATAATCGTTTTGCCGAGGCGGCTCCCGATGCCCCCTTGCGGGGGCATCGGGGTCGCCGAGTTGACAAGGTGCGAACGAAGAACGTTCGCTTTCAGTCGTATTTACGCGTTACACGCTTTGAGGAGGTCTTCGATACCCATCGCTTTGAGGTCGTTCACGAAGGTGTCGTACTCGCTCATCGGGCGGTTGCCCTTGATGAAGGACACGATCTGGTTGCGGATGTACACCTGAATGGTGTCAAAACGCTGGACCATCGTGGCTTCCACGTCGGGAGTGAGCGGGAGATAGTTTTGGCCGTAGCCTTCCGCCACCGCTTTGTCATAGTCGCGCACCCAAGGATGAGTGGCTTCCCAACTATCGTCCGAATATTCTTCAAAATCTTCCCAATCCCAATCTTGAATGTTCATCGCCGGAGCAAAGCAGAGCTGACCGATACCGACGTTGGACATCCATTGATATTGATAGTCAGCTTTGTCGGCATATTTTTGCCACACAGACTTCGGCACGTAGGGGTTGCCGTCTTTGTCGGTCTTGTAGGTCTCGCCGAGTTTGCCGTAGCAGTTGGTCGCCGCACCCTCGTCGGTGTAGCACCAATCCATAAAGAACAGCAGTTCGTCAATGTGGTGGGCTTGCGCGCCGATGAAGTACATTTGCGAATAGTTGGTGGATTCCGACCAATAGATGGTGGACTTCTTGTTGTTGTTCAAGTGGCTCTTCATATCGGAGATGCAAATGAAACCGGACTCTTTTTTGGTTTGTTGCAACTGCTGATTCGCCTTGAAGGTCGGAGGACCGTTGTCGATGGTGAAGAACGCTTTGGACGCGGTCGACAAGCTCATCCAGTTGGCGTCACTGGACTGATCGAAGTTTTGGTCCAAAATGCCTTCGTCATAGCAATCCTTCATAAATTGGAGGATGTTCTTGTATTTCGCCGCGTTGAGCACGCCGCATTCCCATTTCGCCGCTTCCGCGTTGTAGTACACGTTGTAGCGTTGGCCGAGTTGCGCGCTCCAGTATTCCAAAATGTTGGTCAAACCACGGGACGCGTAGGGTTGGCTGTCGGGATATTTCTTCTTGAGGACTTTCATCGCCTCAAACCACTCTTTCCAGGTGGTGGGGCATTTGATGTTGTTGTCTTCCAAAATATCCACGCGGAGGTAAGAGCCCAAGTAGGCGCTCTCATAGCCGCCCCATTCCGCCTGCGCAAAACCGTACAAACGGCCGCCGGTGGAATATTGCATCAGATCGTTCCAGCGATCTTTCACCATCGCGTAGTAGTGGGGCGTGTCGGTCTTGATGCGATCGGTCAGATCGTAGAACAGCGAGGTCTTGTAGGTGCGGAATTGGGTGTTGCCGAGGTAAGAAATATCATAGAACTTACCCGAAGCGGCCGCCGCCATCAATTTGGTTTGGGCAGAAGCGCCTTCACCGATATCAATGTCAAATTCCACGTTGGTGAGCTCGTAAAGCGCATCCCATTTCGGTGCATCCGTCTTGATGGGTTGATACGCGTGC
The DNA here is from genome assembly GCA_017434985.1 of Clostridia bacterium. Taxonomy (GTDB): domain Bacteria; phylum Bacillota; class Clostridia; order Oscillospirales; family Acutalibacteraceae; genus RGIG3009. The sequence continues at coordinate 58,644 of JAFSFY010000010.1, forward strand.
TCGGTCATATACAACGACCATTTCATCGTCTCGTCAAGCGGCATCGAGAGATCGATCGCCGAAGTAGGAGTCGTTTGACCGTCTTTCTTCGTGGTCGCGGTATTTTTCTTGGTGGTGCCATCTTTTTTCGTGGTGGTGGTCACCTTTTTCGTGGTGCTTTTCTTGCCACCGATGATGACCTTTTTGGTCGTTTTGGTGGTTTTTTGCGTTTTACCGTTTTCGTCGGTCACGACCGTTTCTTCTTCGGAAGGATCGGTCTCTTCCTCGCCGGAAGGATCGGTCACGTCATCACCCGAAGGATCGGTCACGTCGTCACCGGAAGGATCGGTGTCGGCTTGAGAGGTCGTGGTGGTCGTCGTGGTATCGTCGTCCGGCGTATCAGAGGGTTTGCAACCCGCAAACAGCGACAACGAGAGAAGCGCCGCCAACACAACGGCTAAGATGCGCAGTTTCATACGGTCTTTCTTCCTTTCTTTTTTGTCACGTACCAAAGGAACACGATATTCCTTCGTATGTATTATACAACATTTTTTGCGCCGATTCTCTTGTATTTTCGGCGTAAAGTGTGGTATAATCGGCAAAAGGGAGTGATTGTATGCCGCGAATTGATAAACAATGGAGTGGGTCCTTGTTTGCCGGTACCGTGCCGTTTCACATCCAGCGGTGCACCCATACCGAACCGCTCGACGTGGATCGCGTCCAAATGCACCAACACGATACGTTTGAGTTGTTCGTCAACATTACGGGCGACGCCTCGTTTTTGTCCAACGATCGTGTGTATTTTCTGGCACGCGGCGACGTGTTCATTGCGCGCCCGCGCGAACCGCATCACTGCGTGTATCACCACGTGATGCCGCACGAGCATTATGCCCTCTTGTTCGACGCGGCCGCCTGCCTCGATGTGGTGGAATTTGCGATCAACGACCCCTCGTGTTGTTGCTTTTTCCCCGCTGAGGAACATAAAGAAGAGATCCTCACCCTGTGCGAATCGCTGTTGCAACCCGACCTGCCCCACTGCGACCGCCATTATTTCTTTTTGCGGCTGTTATACCTGCTCAAGCACGCCGCACGAGAACCGTTGGACGTGACACAAAAACTGCCCTCTGACGTGATCCGTATGTTGACCTTTATCGAAGACCGGCTGGACACCTCGTTCACCATCGCCGAGATGGCCAAAGTGTTATACACCAGCCAAAGCAACGTGGAACGGCAATTCAAAAAGCACCTGCATATGACCCCGCTGTCGTATGTGCAAAAGCGCAAGTTGCAACTCGCCGCCACACTGTTACAGGAGGGGACTTCCGTTTCGGACGCCGCCCTTTCGGTGGGATTTGCCGACCTGTCGTATTTTATACAATTATTTAAGCAGCACTACGGCGTAACCCCGCGCCGTTACAAGCAACACGATAAATAATGCCGTCCCGTTGCGGGAGGCGCAACATGACACGTCCTCTCTCTTATGGTGCTTGTCAACCTACACGCGCTCCACTCGACAAGTTACGTCCCATTTTGCGGTGTTGCCGCTGTAACGCCCGTAGTTTTCCCGAACGGTGATAACGGTAGATACCATAACTCCGTCTTGTAATTCCACGATCAAGCGACCACTGCCAACATCGGGACATTTGTCCCGTTCGGTAATCACCGTCTCAACCTCCATCTGTTTGATTGTCCCGTGCGGAACCGTCCACAGTTGACCGCTATACACCACTTCTCCCTCACACATATACCGTTTACTCCATTCCTCACCCACAGAATCATTGGTTACCAGTTCGGCGGTAATAATCAATTGATACACATCATCCGCCGGCGTTGACGGGATTACGGTTGCTTCCTTTTGGGGAACATCGCATCCACAGAACCCTACCATTACTGCTAAAAAAATCGGCCACCATTTTTTCATCAAACATCCCTTCTCCCATCTATTTTACTATCACCTGACGGTAAAATCAATACTATTGTTTGGTAGTACGTATACTTAATTTTGAGGTGACGGTATATGTACTATCCACGATTGCGTGACCTGCGCGAGGATCACGATATGGCACAAAAAGAAATAGCAGCGGTTTTGGGGATCGACCAACGGGTATACAGCACTTATGAAACCGGCAAACGGGAGATCCCGACTCATCATCTGCTTACCCTTGCCGAATTCTATAAAACATCGGTCGATTATCTGCTTGGCAGAACCAACGACCCCGCGTGGACCAAAAAATGATCCGTCAAACGACTGTCTTCACAAACGCTTGACATCCCAAAAAAAATGTGCTACACTACCATAAACCGATGAGAAAGAGTAAGTAACACGCCACAGACGTTTCAGAGAGCCGTCGGTCGCTGCGAGGCGGTACGAAGGTGACGTGCGAATGGGCTTTCGAGGGCAAGCCGAACGGGAGTGGTCCCTTGTAGGTGCGTCGGAGACTGCACTCCGTTACCAAACGCAAGTGTATGTTTGTACACAACGAGTGGACGCTGTCGCGTCAAGCCGGGTGGCACCGCAAGAGTATTCTCTTGTCCCTGCAAAGAACCATCTTTGGGGGATAGGAGTTTTTTATTTCCCCCACAAAGGAGCCTGATCATTATGGCAGACAAAACCATCCCTTACAAAATTTATCTGGAAGAAAGCGAACTGCCGAAACAATGGTACAACGTGCGTGCGGATATGAAAAACAAACCCGCACCGCTCTTGGACCCCAAAACGGGCAAGCCCATCACCGCCGAAGCGCTCAGCGAAGTGTTCTGCGAAGAACTCGTCAAGCAGGAGTTGGACGACACCACCCCCTATTTTGACATTCCGCAGCCGATTTTGGACTTCTACAAAATGTACCGTCCCGCGCCGTTGGTGCGCGCGTATTGCTTGGAAGAGAAATTGCAAACTCCCGCCAAAATTTACTATAAATTTGAGGGTAACAACACCTCGGGAAGCCACAAACTCAACAGCGCCATCGCGCAGGCATACTATGCCAAAGAACAAGGCCTCAAAGGTGTCACCACCGAAACGGGTGCGGGACAATGGGGCACGGCGCTGAGTATGGCGTGCGCCTATTTGGGGCTGGATTGCCAAGTGTATATGGTGAAATGCTCCTACGAACAAAAACCGTTCCGCCGCGAAGTGATGCGCACCTATGGGGCGTCGGTCACCCCCTCACCGTCGGAACTCACCGCCATCGGCCGTCAAATTCTCAAAGAACATCCCGGCACCACCGGCAGTCTCGGTTGTGCCATCAGCGAAGCGGTGGAAGCCGCCACCACGCAGGAAGGATACCGTTACGTGCTCGGCAGTGTGCTCACGCAGGTGCTGCTGCATCAAACGGTTATCGGCCTCGAAACCAAAACCGCGATGGACAAATACGGCATCAAGCCCGACATCATCATCGGTTGTGCGGGCGGCGGTTCCAATCTCGGCGGTCTTATCTCGCCGTTTATGGGCGAAAAATTGCGCGGCGAAGCGGATTACCGCTTCATCGCGGTGGAGCCCGCCTCCTGCCCGAGCTTGACCCGCGGCAAATACGTGTACGACTATTGTGACACCGGTCGCGTGTGCCCGCTTGCCAAGATGTACACCCTCGGCAGTGGGTTTATCCCCTCCTCCACCCATTCGGGCGGTTTGCGTTACCACGGGATGAGCAGTGTGCTCAGCCAGTTGTATGACGACGGCTTGATGGAAGCCCGTTCGGTGGAACAAACGTCGGTGTTTGCCGCCGCGCAGGAATTTGCCCGTGTGGAAGGCATTCTTCCCGCCCCCGAAAGCAGTCACGCCATCCGCGTCGCCATCGACGAGGCGCTCAAATGCAAAGAAACCGGCGAAGAAAAGACCATCCTCTTCGGTCTCACCGGTACCGGCTACTTCGATATGTTCGCCTATCAAAAATTCAACGACGGCTTGATGGGCGACTACATCCCCACCGACGAAGAGATCGCCCGCGGTCTTGCCAATCTGCCGCAAGTGTAATTGCTACATAACGAAAGAAGCTCCTTGTATGAAACACAAGGGGCTTCTTTTGTTTTTTTACGCATATACTGTTACCACAAGGAGTGTTGTTTATGTCCTGGGATCTGTTGTTGACTATGTTGACCGATTTTTCGTATCTGTCGGTGCTCGTTCGCATTTTGGCGGCGGCGGTGCTCGGCGGCGCCATCGGCTGGGAACGCGGCCGCCACGGCCGTGCGGCGGGGTTGCGCACCCACATTCTGGTGTGCGTCGGCGCGGCGGTCACGGCGTTGACGGGCTTGTTCACCACCACCGTACTCGGTACGGGCGGTGACCCGTCGCGTATTGCGGCGCAAGTGGTGTCGGGCATCGGCTTTTTAGGTGTCGGGATGATTCTCGTGCGCAACCGCACGGTGGTGACGGGTCTCACCACCGCCGCGGGCTTGTGGGCCACCGCTGCTATCGGCATCGCCGTCGGCTACGGGTTCTATCTCGGTGCTGCCGCTGCTACCGTGCTCTGCATCATTGCGGTGCCGCTGCTCGGTCACTTTGAGGAAAAGGGCAAGACCCTCACCAACATCTACCTCGAAATTGCCGACACCTCGAAGACAGGCATCATCGTCCGTCAGTTACGCTCGTTGTTCTCCACCCCCGTCACGGTGGACGTGGTGTCCCCCAAAAGCAACGCGCAAGGGCGGGTCGGCATTTTGTTGCTGGTGAAAACCTACACCATCCCCGAAGAGGTACTCACCGCCATCGAGGCCATCGACGGCATCGACTTCGCGGTGGAAGAATGCAACACGTAAAAACCAAAACGGACGCATCCGTCGGATGCGTCCGTTTTATTTATCGGTATTTTTTAACAATTGCGTTTAACTCATCAAATTTGTTTTGAATGTCCGCCGCCAGTTTGAATTGCGTGTGGCAACGGCGTAGGTTTTGCTCGGGGTCGTGGATGCGGAAATAGGTATCCCCCGACAGGTAATCGGTGAGGAAGCGAATCCCGCATTCCAGCGTCATCATATACGCCCCGTACGGCAGATAGTCTTTCTCCGTGTCGGTAAGCGCATCGCCGCACGCTTCAAGGAACCCACGGGTGTATTCTTCAAAAAGCGTAAGATCACAGTATACTTTGGACAGATCCGGCTCATCCTCCGCGGCAGGGTTGGTACCAAAGCGAATGCTATCGCCAAAATCGTACACCGACAAACCCGGCATCACGGTATCAAGGTCAATCACCGCCATCGGTTCGCCCGTTTGGTCATCCAGCAACACGTTGTTGAGTTTTGTATCGTTGTGGGTAACGCGCAACGGCAATTTTCCCTCTTTAAGCAGATTCGTAAGCACGGCCGTATCGTCCTTTCGCTCCCGTACAAACGCAATCTCCTCTTGTACCGAAGCGGCACGACCGCACACATCTGCCGCCACCGCTTCTTCGAACAAGCGGTAACGATCGGCGGTATCGTGAAACCGCGCGATCACTTCGTGCAGCGTTTCGGCGGGAAACTGCGCCAACAACTGTTGGAAACGGCCAAACGCCACCGCCGAATAGTAAAAATGGATCGGGTTTTCCACCGTTTGGAGCGACAGCGTCTGCTCGATAAACACAAACACACGGTAAAACTCGCCGTCTTTTGCGAGATACGAATCACCCGCTTTGGTGGGTACCAGTTGCAAGCACTCGCGATCGGGGTTGCCGCCACGGGCCAGCACCTGTTCTCTCACAAAGGCGGTCACCCGAGCCATATTGTCCATCAGGGCCGGCACGTCGACGAACACGTGGTGGTTGATGCGTTGCAAAATGTACCGCTTATGGGCGGTATGCACGCAATAGGTTGCGTTAATATGACCGCACCCATACGGCTCGGCACTCACTGCCTCACTGTCTAATGCGAATAAATTAGCAATGGAAATCACAAAACAGTCCCCTTACATCTTTTCGGGATACTCGCCGTTTGCCGTTTTGGCGGCAATGGCGTTCATCACGTCCTCTTTGTCCTCGGCGTAGGTCATACCGTACCACTTCTCGCCCGTGCGGAGCACGGTGGTCTCGGCTTTGCCCGCCGCCATCATCGAATTGACCGCGAACGGCAGATAAAATTCCGCTTTGAGCGGATTCGCTTTCACCGTGGTGTCGAGAAACTCACGGAACAAGGCTTCCAAATGGTCAAGCATCGTGGCGGGGAACGCCCACGCGTTCATCGACACGGCACAACCCGCGGGCAACGGCTCATACGTTTGGCCGCCATCCTCGGAAAATTGCGCTTTGCCGTCCACAAGTTCAATGCGGGTACGCTCCACCAAATCGGTGAGACGACCGTTTTCGTCGGTCGAGCAGATGCCGCGCGACACGTAGCCGTTTTCGGTGAGGGTGTTTTCGAGAATATATCCCGCCATCGCAAACTGCATCTTGTCGGTGGGTTGCGGCTGTGCGAGGAAATCCGCCAAAATGCGGTAGGTTTCGCGACCGTAGAAGTCGTCCGCGTTGATGACCATAAACGGTTCGTTCACCACGCCGCGGCAACAGAGAATGGCGTGACCCGTGCCAAACGGTTTTTCGCGGCCTTCGGGCACGGTATATCCCTCGGGCAAACGGTCGAGTTCTTGGTACACGTATTCCACCGGCACCGACTGTGCCACGTGGTTGCCCACGAGTTCTTTGAAATCTTTTTCTATCGCGTGTTTGATCACGAACACGACTTTCCCGAAACCGGAAAGCACCGCGTCGTAAATGGAATAGTCGATAATCTTTTGGCCGTTCGGGCCTACGGGGGTGAGTTGTTTGAGACCGCCGAAACGGCTGCCCATACCCGCCGCCATAATCACGAGAGTCGGTTTTTGTTGCATGGGAATCTCTCCTTTTCACATCCATTATATCGGATATTGCGGCACAAACAATGCATCTATCGTTGAAAATGTTGCACTTTTCGTCGCAACGCCAAGAAACAGTTGCATTTTTTCTGCCGCCAAGCTATTATAATTATACTGGATTTGTCACCGAATATCAACCATATTTTGGAGGAATCGTTATGGCCATTTTGATTACCGGCGGTTGCGGCTACATCGGCAGCCACACCTGCGTGGAACTGCTCGACCGCAACTACGACATTGTGGTGCTGGATAACTTTTACAACTCCAACCCCGAGGCTCTCTCCCGCGTGAAAGAACTGACGGGCAAGGATTTCCCGTTTTACGAGTGCGACATCCGTGACGCGGCGGGGCTTTCCGCCATTTTTGAGAAACACGACATCGACGTGGTCATCCACTTCGCGGGCCTCAAAGCGGTGGGCGAATCGGTGCAAAAACCGCTGGAATATTTCGACAACAACGTGAACGGCACCCTCGTGTTGTGCGACGTGATGCGCAAATTCGGCTGCAAAAAGATGGTGTTCTCCTCCTCCGCCACGGTGTACGGGATGAACAACCCCTCGCCGCTTGACGAGACGATGCCGGTCGGCGCGGTGACCAACCCCTACGGCCGCACCAAGTTTATGATCGAGGGCATTCTCGAAGACATCTGCACCTCTGACCCCGCATGGAGCGTGGTGTTGCTGCGCTACTTCAACCC